>NZ_JBYCZV010000025.1:0-50672 GCF_057586415.1 Nocardioides sp. SRI_004 | reverse complement strand
ATCAGCCCTGGAGGGCTGCGATCGCCTCGTGGATCGCGAGCGTGCGCTCGGCGGACTCCACGTGCAGGCTCTCGACCATCTTGCCGTTGTAGGTGACGACGCCGGAGCCCTTGCCGTCCTCCCAGGCCTGGATCAGGCCGCGGGCGTCCTCGACGGCCTGCTCGCTCGGGGCGAACCCGGTGTTGGCGCCCTCGACCTGGCCGGGGTGGATGAGGGTCTTGCCGTCGAAGCCCATCTGGCGGCCCTGCTCGACCTCGGCGAGGAAGCCGTCGATGTTCTTCACGTCGTTGTAGACGCCGTCGATGATCACGATGCCGGCGGCGCGGGCCGCGAGCAGGGCGAGGCCCAGGCCGGTGATCACGGGCTGCCGGCCGGGCACGTGCTCGGCGTACAGCTCCTTGACCAGGTCGTTGGTGCCCATCACGAAGCCGGTGAGGCGCTCGGAGGCGGTCGCGATCGACAGCGCGTTGAGCATGCCGATCGGGGTCTCGACCATCGCCCAGAGCTTGGTCTTCTCCGGCGCGCCGGCGGCGGCGAGCGCGTCGACGAGCTGGAGGACCTCCTCGGCGGAGTTCACCTTGGGCACGAGTACGACGTCCGGGCCCGCCTTGGCGGCCACCCGGATGTCCTCGTCGTGCCACTCGGTGCCGATGCCGTTGACCCGGATGATCAGGTGGCGGCGGCCGTACTCGCCGGAGGCGACGGCCGCGGCGGCGGCCTCGCGGGCGCCGGGCTTCGCGTCGGGGGCGACGGCGTCCTCGAGGTCGAAGATGATGGCGTCGGCGGGCAGCGTCTTCGCCTTCTCCAGCGCCCGCTCGTTGGAGCTGGGCATGTAGAGGACGGAGCGCAGCGGCTTGAACTCGGTCATGGGTCAGGCCTCCGGGGTCTCGATGGCGTCGTAGGTGGCCTTGAGGTCGGGGTCGATCTCGGCCAGCTTCTCGGCGAGCTCGACGAGGACCAGGCACTGCTTGAGGGAGGCGTCGTCCTCCATCTTGCCGTCGATCATGACCGCGCCGGTGCCGTCGCCCATGGCGGCGACGACGCGGCGGGCGTGCGCGATGTCCTCGACGCTCGGGGAGAAGACGCGGTTGGCGATCTTGATCTGGACCGGGTGCAGCGACCAGGTGCCGACGCAGCCGAGCAGGAACGCGTTGCGGAACTGGTCCTCGCACGCGACGGTGTCCTTGATGTCGCCGAACGGCCCGTAGTACGGGTAGATCCCGTGCGTCGCGCAGGCGTCGACCATCTTGGCGATCGTGTAGTGCCACAGGTCCTGCTGGAAGATCGCACGCTTCGCGTCGAGGTCCGGCAGGCCGTCCTCGCCGCGCGGGGCGTCCTCGCGCACGAGGTAGCCGGGGTGGCCGCCGCCGACGCGGGTGGTCTTCATCTTGCGGTCGGCCGCGAGGTCGGCCGGGCCGAGGGAGAGGCCCTGCATGCGCGGGGAGGCGCCGCAGATCTCCTCGACGTTGGCGACGCCGCGGGCGGTCTCAAGGATCGCGTGGATGAGGATCGGGCGGGTGATGCCGGCCTTGGCCTCGAGCTGGGCGAGGATCCGGTCGACGTAGTGGATGTCCTCGGCGCCCTGCACCTTCGGGACCATGATCACGTCGAGCTTGTCGCCGATCGCCGGCACCAGCGTGGTCAGGTCGTCGAGCACCCAGGGGCTGTCGAGCGCGTTGATGCGCGTCCACAGCTGGGTCGGACCGAAGTCGGTCGCCTGGGCGATCCGCACCAGGCCCTCGCGGGCGGCGACCTTGTTGTCGGCCTTGACGGCGTCCTCGAGGTTGCCGAGCAGCACGTCGACGGTGCCGACCATGTCGGGGATCTTCGCGGCCATCTTCTCGTTCGACGGGTCGAAGAAGTGGATGGCGCGGCTGGGCCGGGCGGGGATCTCGCGCAGCGGGGCCGGGGCACCCACGGCGAGCGGTCGGAAGAAGTCCTTGGCGCTCTTGTGACTCACGTTTGCTGAACCTACCCGTGAGTCACCCCGTCCGGGTATGACGGATGTCTCGCCGAGACGGTCCGGTCGTCGTACCGTGGCGCGATGACGCCGGAGGAGGTCGACGCGTTCGCCCGCTCGCTGCCCGGCTGCAAGCGCAAGGGCACCCCTCAGCACCCCGCCTGGTACGTCGACGACCGGCTCGTCGCTCGTCTCGTCGACCCGGGCGAGCTGGTGGTCCGCGCGGGATTCGAGGAGCGGGAGCGGATGGTCGCCGAGCACCCGGAGACCTTCGGCGTCCCGCCCCGCTACGAGCGCCACCTGAAGGTGCAGGCGCTGCTCAGCGGCGACGCCGCCGCGCTCCGCGCAGCCATCCGCGGCGCCTGGGAGCTGCAGCGTCGGTGACGGCGGCGAGGGCGGCGCGCTCGGCGCGCCGGGCGGTCTGGCGCTCGCGCCAGGCCTCGATCGTCGCCTCCACGTCACGGGGCATGGTGATCAGGGGCGGGCCGTCGACGGGGGTGTACCGGGCCCGGATGACCCGGGCGTTGAAGTCCTCGACGAACGCCCGCGCCTCGCGCTCCGAGCCGAGGGTGTCGAGGTGCGCGTCGAGCTCCGCGTCGTCCTTGCGCAGCTGCAGGGCCGGGGGCAGGACGGTGATCCGCTCGCGCTCGACGAGCCGCTTCACCCACCAGTCGGGGTCGTGGCTGGTGCCGAGGTCGGGGATCGGCTTGCCCGCGCCGGCGAGGTTGTCGAAGTCCCCGCGCTCCATCGCCTGCCGCACCTGCAGGTCGACCCAGGTCTGCTGCTGCTCGATCCGGGCGCGGGCGGCGGCCCTCTCCGCGCGCGGGTCCGCGGGCTGGTCGCGGTCCGGCTCCTCCTCCATGCACTCCAGCGTAGGCACGGCCGGCCACCCACCCTTGTGCCTGCGGCCGGAGCGGGCGCATGGTGGAGTCATGCACGCCAACGTGGGTGACCGGCTCGTCGTGGAGAGCCACTCCGACGCGCAGCACCGGCGCGAGGCCGAGGTGCTCGAGGTCCGCGGGAGCGACGGCGGGCCGCCGTACCTCGTGCGGTGGGACGACGGCCACGAATCGCTCGCCTTCCCCGGCCCGGACGCGCACGTCGTACCGGCCGGCTTCTGATCAGCCCTCCGGCCGCAAGAACCCCGCGATCAGCGGCGCCAGGGTGTCCGCGCTGGTGACCAGCCCGAGGTGGCCGTCCGGGTAGACGTGCAGGGTCGCGTGCGGCAGCAGCCGGGTCATGATCCGGGCGTTGACGAGCGGGATGATCGGGTCGTCGTCGCCGGCGAGCACCAGCGTGGGCTGCCGGATGAAGGGCAGCCCGGGCAGGCTCGACCAGCCCGCCCCCGCGAGCAGCTGGAGCAGGTAGCCGCGCCGCGAGCCGACGCGCGAGTGCGCGTGCATGAGGCGTCGTACGTCGTCGGGTCGGTCGCGCATCTGCCCGCCGTAGAGCTCGGCGGCGACCTGCACGGCGTAGTCGGCGTCGCGGTAACGCTGCGGGGTGACCATCTTGCGCAGCACGCTCGGCGGCGCGGGCACCATCAGCGACCCGGTGGCAGTGCTGACGAGCACGAGGCGCCGGACGCGGCGGGGCTGCTGGAAGGCCAGCTGCTGGGCGAGCCCGCCGCCCCACGAGATCCCGAGGACGTCGTACCGGTCGAAGCCGAGCTGGCTCATCATCTTCGCGACGCCCACGCCGAGCAGCGCGAAGTTGTAGGGCACCTTGGGGTCGGGCGACCCGCCCACGCCGGGCACGTCGAAGCGCACGACACCGATCCGGGGGTCGAGCGCGTCGACGAAGGGCTGCAGCAGGTCGAGGCTGGCACCGATCCCGTTGCAGAGCAGCAGCGGGGGACCGGGCTCGGTGCCGGGACGCACCGCGGCGCGGATCTCGTGCCCGAGCACGGTGAGCTGGCGCAGCTCGAGGGGGCGGTCCAACGCGGGAGACCTCACTTGTCGAAGACGTAGGTGCCGGGGGCGTCCGCGAGCGGCCTGAGGCGGGTCGAGCCCATCTCCTTGGGAGCGGGCTTGAGCTCGCCGGTGCGCTCGTCGAGCCACTGCGCGACATCGTTCCACCACGAGCCCTGGTGGGTCTCCGCGCCCTTGAGCCAGGTCGTGGCGTCGGCGCCGTGGTCGTCGTTGGTGTGGAAGGACGCCTTCGGGTTGTCCGGCGGGTTGACCAGGGCGGCGATGTGGCCGCTGGTCGACAGGATGAACCGGGTCGCGCCCCCGAGCAGCTGGGTGGTCCGGTAGCAGTTCTCCCAGGGCGTGATGTGGTCGGCGATGCCGGCGACGATGTAGCTGTCGACGGTGACCTTGCCGAGGTCGATCGGGACGCCGAGGACGCTCAGCGCGCCCGCTCGGATCAGCTGGTTCTCGACCGCCATGTCGACGAAGTCGGCGTGCAGGCCGGCTGACATCCGCGTGGTGTCGGCGTTCCAGAACAGGATGTCGAAGGCAGGCGGCTTCTTGCCGAGCAGGTAGTTGTTGACCCAGTAGTTCCAGATCAGGTCGCTGGGCCGCAGCCACGCGAACACCTCGGCGAGCGAGCGGCCGTCGAGGAAGCCCTTCTGGGCGGAGCGCGCCTTCGCGAGCGCGGCCATCCGTGGGTCGGTGAGCGCCGAGACGGTGCCCGAGTCGTGGTTGTCGATGACCGTGACGGCGAGCACGAGGCCGGCGAGCCGGTCCTGCCGGCCGATGCCCGCGAGGTACGCCGCCGTGATGCTCGCGAGGATCCCTCCCGAGCAGATCCCGGCCAGCATCGTCTGCGCGCTGCCGGTGATCTCCTCGACGGCGTCGAGCGCCTCGAGGATCGAGCCGACGTAGGTGTCGAAGTCCCAGTCCTTGTGGCGGGCGTCAGGGTTGCGCCACGAGATGACGAACATCTGCCGGTCGTTGCGGGTGCTGAACTCCACGAGGCTGCGCCCGGGGGAGAGGTCGACCGCGTAGAACTTGTTGATCGTCGGCGGGACGATCATCACCGGCACCTCGCGCACCTCGTCGCTCTGCGGGACGTACTGGATCAGCTCGAGCACGTCGTTGCGGAACACCACCGAGCCGGGCGTGGCCGCGATGTTGTCGCCGAGGGTGAAGCCCGAGGTGTCGACCATGTCGGGGATCCGCGGGGCCGAGGCGAGGTCCTTCACGAGCTGGGTGCCGCCGCGGACCAGGCTGAGGCCGGCGGTGTCGATGACGGCCTTCGCCGAGGCCGGGTTGACCAGCGGCACGTTGCTCGGCGACATCGCCTCGACGACATTCTCCACCAGGAAGCGCACCCGCTTGCGGTCCCGCGGGTCGAGGTCGGCCTCGTCGACCAGCTGGTCGACCGTGCGGCCGCCCGCGAGGTAGAGCTGCACGAGGCGGCGCAGCAACGGGTTCTCGGTCCAGCCGGCGTCGGTGAAGCGGCGGTCGCCACGCTTCGGCGTGACCTCGGACGTCCCGAGCACCACCTTGCCGGCCTCGGCGGCGAGTCCGCCCAGGCGCCGCGCGGTCAGCCGCGGCCGGCGCGCCATCGAGACCGCCCACCGCGCCGTCGACATGTCGGGCAGGAAGCGGCGGACCGGACCGAGCGCGGCGTCGACGAGCAGTACGTCGAGCGGGGCGGCGGTGTCGGCCAGGGTGGCGGGGTTCGTGCTCATCGGTGCTCCTCGGGGTCTCCGGGTTGACTGCACAAGCGTCCCGTCGCCGAGGGGTCGACCGCTTCGGCTGTGCGCACCGACTTTCCCGGTGATCATGTGTGCACCTGCACAACGCGGGCCCTACGCTCGGAACCGTGGATGGACCGGACGTGAACGCCGAGGTGCGCAAGCTCAGCGCCCGCCTGCTCCCCGAGTCGGACCAGCTCGGAGCGGCGATGGCCGAGCGGATCCGCGCCGAGATCCCCGTGTACGACGCCGGCGACACCGTGTCCCACGACGAGCTCGTCGCCTCGTGCGTGGTCAACACCCGCTACATCCTCGGCAACCTCGCCGGTGACGTCACCGCCACCGAGACGCCCACCGAGACCGGCACCGTCCGCGCCGAGCAGGGCGTGCCCTACGCGGTGGTCCTCCAGGCCTTCCGGGTCGGGTCCCGGTTCATCTGGGAGGTGCTCGTCGAGCGGGCCGACCCGGAGGACCGCGACCTCCTGCTCCTCGCCGCCGCCGACATCTGGGCGGTCAGCGACCAGCTCGCCGCCGACGTCACCGACGCCTACCGCCGCTCCATGGCCGACCGTGCCCGCCGCGACGGGCAGATGCGCGCCGTGCTCGTCGGCTCGCTCCTCGACGGCGACGCCGACGCGACCGCCTATGTCGGCGAGACCGCCGGCATGCTCGACCTCGGCCGCGCGAGTGAGTACGTCGTCGTGTCCGCCGAGTCGCCGGCGCCCGGCGCGGAGGGCCTGGCCGACGTCGAACGCGTCCTCCGTCGTACCAATGTCCGCTCGGCGTGGCGCCTCGACCACGACCACCAGGAGGGCGTCGTCGCGCTCCGCCTCGGCTTCGGCGTCGAGCACCTCGTCGAGTTGCTGCGCGGCCTGGCCCGCGCACGGGTCGGCGTCAGCGACGTCGTCTCCCGCCTCGACGAGGTCCAGGAGGCGCGGCGCCAGGCGAGGGTGGCCTGCGCGGCGGTCTCACCGGGCACGGTCGACGTCGGCCGGTTCGGCAGCGACCCGCTCGCCGTCCTCCTCGCCAGCAGCCCCGACCAGGCCCGCGCGCTGGTCGACGCCGTCCTCGCCCCGGTGCTGGCCCTGCCGCCCGACGACCGCGCCGTCGTCATCGACACGGCCCGCGCCTGGCTCGCTGCCGGCGGCTCCACCTCGACGGCGGCCCGCGAGCTCCACGTGCACCGCAACACCGTCCGCTACCGGGTGCGCCGCCTCGAGGAGGTCACCGGCCGCGACCTGGCCCGTCCCGTCGACGCCGCCGAGCTCTACGTCGCGCTGGAGTGCGTACGGATCCTCGGGCTGGCCTGAACCGCGGACAGCGGCGTCAGGCCAGCACGAAGTAGCGCAGGTAGACGTAGAGCCACGCCACGACGAGGGTCATCACGGTGGTCACGACGCCGTACCTCGTGAACTGCCAGAAGCTGATCGGCTCCCCGGACTTCGCCGCGATGCCGAGGACGACGACATTGGCACCGGCGGCGACGGCCGTGGCGTTGCCGCCGAGGTCGGCGCCGAAGACGAACGCCCACCACAGCGGACTGTCCGCGCCCGAGGACCCGGTCGCCGCGACCATGTCCTCGACGATCGGGACGGTCGCCGTCGTGTAGGGGATGTTGTCGACGAACGCGCCCACCACGCCGGAGCCGAAGAGCAGGGCGGTGGCGGCGAGCAGCTCGCGATCGCCCATCGCGTCGGCGGCGAGCTCGCCGATCCGCCCGATCACCCCCACCTGGACGAGCGAGCCGACGAGCACGAAGAGCGCCATGAAGAAGGCGAGCGTCCCCCACTCGACCTCCTCGAGGAACTCCTCGGGCTCGGTCCGCGACACCAGCACGGTCGCACCGGCACCCATCATCGCGACCATCGAGGGGTCGAGGTGGAGCACCGTGTGCAGGCTGAAGGCCACCATCACCAGCGCCAGCACGGCCAGGCACCGCACCAGCATCCGCATGTTGGTGATCGCGTCCCGCGGCTCCAGGTCGGCGAGGACGTGAGCGACGTCGACCGGCTCCCCGAACGACTTCCGGAACAGCCACCGGGCCATCACCACGAACAGGACCAGCAGGACCACCGTCAGCGGCAGCGAGTGGACGAGGAAGTCGTCGAAGGTCAGGCCGGCCCGGCTGCCGATGATGATGTTGGGCGGGTCGCCGATCAGCGTGGCCGTGCCGCCGATGTTGGAGGCGAGGATCAACGAGATGAGGTACGGCGCCGACGGCAGCCCGAGCTGACGGCAGACCGCGATCGTCACCGGTGCGACCAGCAGGACGCAGGTGACGTTGTCGAGGATCGGGGCGACCGTGGCGCTGATCAGCACCAGAAGCACGAGCAGTCGGTAGGGCCGGCCGCCGGACTTGCGCGCAGCCCACAGCGCGAGGAACTCGAAGAGGCCCGTCTGCTTGAGGACGCCGACGATGACCATCATCCCGAAGAGCAGGAAGATGACGTTCCAGTCGATCCCGGTCTCGTGGTGGAAGAAGGCCGAGTTGGCGTCGACCAGGCCGATCGCCGCCATCGCGGCCACCCCGCCGAGCGCGGCCGCGACGCGGTGGACCCGCTCGGTGGCGATGAGGGCGTAGGCGACGATGAAGATCGAGAGGGCGGCCGACGTGAGGATCACGCCGCGCCCCGTCGTACCGGCTCGAGCGTCTCGTACCAGCCGGCCAGCCGGCCGTGGCGACTGACCGCGCGCAGGCGTTCCTCGACCTCGGCCACCTGGCCCAGGGCGGCGACGGCGAGGACCTGGTCGCCGCGGCGCAGGACCGTCCGGTCGCCGGGCACGAGTACGGCGTCGCCGCGCGTGACCAGCGCGACGGCCGATCCCACCGGGAGCCTGAGCTCGCCGACCTCGACGCCGGCGAGCCGCGACTCCTCCTCGACCTCGAAGCGCAGCAGGACGGCGTCCATCCGGTCGAGGGTGGCGAACCCGATCGAGACCTTGTGCACGAAGCTGCCCTTCTCCGCCCACCGCGGCTGGCGGCCGCGGCCGATCGCGAGCCCCACCGCGAAGCCCACGGCGGCGCAGAGCATCCCGACGGAGACCGCCAGCTCGGCGGCTGCCGTCATCGCGGGACCCCCGTCCCATCGGCGCCGGAGGGGGAGGCCAGGAGGTGTTCGACCGACACGACGTCGAGGCGCAGGAGGCGCAGGTCCAGGTCGTCGAACACCTCGCCGACGGCGTGCTCCAGGGCGTCCCGGGCGTGGGGCAGGCCCTCGGGCAGGTCCGGCAGGTCGTGGGCGGCCAGCCATCGCCGTGCCGCGGCGAGCAGGAGCGCGCGCGTCACCCGCACCGGGTCGGCCGGCGCCGCCGGGCCCGCGGCGACCATCGCCTCCACGAGCAGCCGTACGTCGGCGCCGTCCGCGGTGGGACCGCGCACCGTCAGCGGCAGCGCGTGCTGGGTGCCGCCGCCCTCGCCCCGGGGGCGGGATCCGTCGTACCCGACGGCGAGCGAACGGCCGAGGGTGCGTCGGAGACGGGCGAGGGGCGGCGGCATGGCTCCAGCGAACCGCCGGAGCCGTCGCGGCGGTATGGGGTCCGCCCCCCATTTGCTCAGCCCCGTCCTTCGGGGAGGGTGGAGGCGTGCGGCCCGTCAACTCGTCCCTGTACTGGAAGGTGTGCCTGATCAACGGCGCGGTGCTGTGTGCGGCGGTGTCGGTCCTGCTGCTCTCGCCGGCCCGGGTCTCGCGGCAGGTCGTGGTCTCGGAGGCGTTGGTCCTCGTCGCCGGCCTCGGCCTGGTCCTGCTGGTGACGGCGGTCCTGCTGCGCAGTGCGCTGGCGCCGGTCGACAAGGTGATCCGGGAGATGGCGACCGTCCAGCTGGGCGGGGTGGGGCGCCGCCTGACCGCCGAGGGCGACGGTCCGGGCGCGCAGCTGGTCCGCAGCTACCACGCGATGCTGGAGCGCCTCGAGGGGGAGCGACGATCCAGCTCCGCCCGGGCGCTCGCCGCGCAGGAGGCGGAGCGCCACCGGATCGCGCGCGAGCTGCACGACCAGGTCGGCCAGAGCCTCACGGTGGTGCTGCTGGGGCTCAAGCAGGTGGAGGACCGCGCCCCGCACGACCTGCGCGCCGAGCTGGCGCTCCTGCGCGAGAGCGCCCGGTCCGGTCTGGACGACGTACGACGGGTGGCGCGCGAGCTGCGCCCCGGTGTGCTCGACGACCTCGGCCTGCAGGCCGCGCTCGCGGCGCTGGCCACCGATGTCGCCGCGCACGGCGGGCCGGCCGTCCGTCGTACCTTCGGACCCGGCCTGCCGGAGCTGGGCCACGATGCCGAGGTCGTGGTCTACCGCGTCGCCCAGGAGGCGCTCACCAACGTGGTCCGCCATGCCAGGGCCACGCGGGTCGAGCTGTCGCTGCTGCGCTTCGGCACGGGCGTCGCCCTGGAGGTCGCCGACGACGGCTGCGGGCTCGCCGCCGGGACGCCCGACGGCACCGGGCTGGCCGGGATGCGCGACCGCGCGGCACTGGTCGGCGGGACCCTCGAGGTGCGCTCGCGCGGTGCGGGTACGACGGTCCGGCTGCTCGTCCCGACCGGAGGTGTCGCGTGACGCCGATCCGGGTCCTCCTGGCCGACGACCACGCCCTCGTCCGTCGGGGGGTGCGCCTCATCCTCGAGCAGCAGCTCGACATCGAGGTCGTCGCCGAGGCGGCCGACGGGGCGGAGGCGGTGGCGCTGCTGCGGCAGACCGAGGTCGACCTGGTCGTCCTCGACATCGCGATGCCGACCATGACGGGGCTGCAGGCGGCGCGTGAGATCGCCCGGCGGCCCGACCCGCCGCGGGTGCTGATGCTGTCGATGCACGACAACGAGCAGTACTTCTTCTCGGCGCTGCGCCTGGGCGCCAGCGGCTACGTGCTGAAGTCCGTCGTCGACGAGGACCTCGTCGAGGCGTGCCGGGCGGCGATGCGCGGCGAGGCCTTCGTCTACCCGGGCGCCATGGGCGCGATCGTCCGCGACTACTTCGATCGGGTCGCCCGCGGCGAGCGGGTCCCCACCACCGTGCTCACGCCGCGCGAGGACGAGGTGCTCAAGCTGGTCGCGGAGGGACGAACGACACGCGAGATCGCGCGGATCCTCACGATCAGCGAGAAGACGGTCGACAAGCACCGCACCAACATCCTCGCCCGGCTGGGGATGAACGACCGCACCCAGCTGACCCGCTACGCGATCCGGGCGGGACTCGTGGAGCCCTGAGGTCTGTGCGTCGCGTGCGATAGTCCCTGACGAAAAGCACCGGAATCGGTCGCGTTGTGGTGCTTTTCGTCAGGGACTACCGCAGCGGGATCGGCCACCCGGAGCGTCCTGTCCTGTGGAGGAGCATCGTTGTCCACAGGGCCGGCCTACGACGGCGCGCGATGTCGTACGGCGGGCGCAACCTGCCGGCATGGTGCGATGGGAGGAGCCTCGTCCGGGCCTGGTGCGACCGGTCCGGCTGGATCCGACGGGTCGGGACGGACCGACGCGGGGACAGGCGCGCAACCGCGTGAGGTTCCGCCGTTCGAGCCTCGGGTTCTACGTCCCGGCCGAGATCGACGGGAGCAATGTCGAGCAGCGGATCCTCGAGGCCTCGGTCGTCCTCGGGCCGCCGCACGCGGTGACCGGTTGGGCCGCACTGCGGTGGCTGGGCGGCACGTGGTTCACGGGAACGGACGCGACTGGTGGCCGGCTCCCGGTCGACTTGTTGATCAGTACCTTCGACATTCGCCCGCAGCGGGGCTTCGTCGTGTGCGGGGAGGGCGCTGGCCAGCAGGCGATGCTGGCGGTCGACGGCGTTCGGGTCACGAATGCGGCGTGGTCGGTCTCCTTCGCCATGCGCTACGCGCCGTCCCTGCTGGCTGCGGTCCAGGTCCTCGACATGGCGGCCTACTCGGACCTTGCATCGGTTGCGGAGGTCGGCGAGGTCATCGGAGGACAGTCGTCGTGGACGGGGGTGCCGCAGGCGCGGCAGGCGTTGACCCTGGGTCAGGAGAACGCCTGGTCCCCGCAGGAGACCAGGCTCCGGCTGCTGTGGGCGGGTGCGGTCGAAGGAGCTCTGCTGAAGCCCAATGTCCCCCTGTTCGACAGGGACGGACGGCACATCGGGACCCCCGACGTCATCGACGTGGCGGCAGGGGTGGCAGCCGACTACGACGGCGTCGTCCACCTCGGCCGCGAGCAGCGTCGCAGCGACCGCGCCCGTGACGAGGTCTTCGCGTCCCACGGCGTGGAGATGGTGCGGTGGATGTCCGGAGACCGGCCCGGCGACTTCCTGGCTCGGCTCTGGCGCGCGTACCGATCAGCCGCACGTCGTACCGGCCCGCGTTCCTGGACCGCTGACCCGCCGACGTGGTGGACATCGACCTCGACCGTAGAGGCACGCCGGGCCCTCAGCGCTGACCAGGCCGACCGGTGGCTGCGCTACCGCACCGCGTGAGCGGCTGTGCTGCGGTAGTCCCTGACGAAAAGCACCGGAAACCAGGTCATCTCGGTGCTTTTCGTCAGGGACTACCGCCCAGCGCCGACCAGGTAGGGCCCCGCTACAACGAGACGTCCGCCCGCCGGCTGTCGCAGGCCGGCCGGCCGTGCGGCTCACGGGAGAACTGCTCGTCGTACAGGCGCTTGTAGAGGCCACCGGCGGCCATCAGCTCGTGGTGCGTGCCGCGCTCGACGAGGCGACCGTCCTCCAGACCGAAGATGACGTCGGCGGAGCGGATCGTCGAGAGGCGGTGGGCGATGGCGATGGTGGTGCGCGAGCGGGTGGCGCGCTCGAGGGCCTCCTGGACCAGTCGCTCGGTCTCGTTGTCGAGCGCGGAGGTGGCCTCGTCGAGGATCAGGATGGCGGGGTCCTTGAGCAGCACGCGGGCGATGGCGAGGCGCTGCTTCTCCCCGCCGGACAGGCGGTAGCCGCGCTCGCCGGTGATCGTCTCGTAGCCCTCGGGGAAGCCCATGATCCGGTCGTGGATGTTGGCGTCGCGCGCGGCCCGCTCGATCTCGTCGGCGGTGGCGTCGGGCTTCGCGTAGGCGATGTTGTCGCGGATGGTGCCGTGGAAGAGGTACGGCTCCTGGGTCACCATCCCGACGGCGTCGGCCAGCGAGGAGAGGGTGAGGTCGCGGACGTCGTGGCCGTCGATCAGCACCGCGCCCTCGGTGACGTCGTAGAACCGCGGGACGAGGTACGTCGCCGTCGTCTTCCCGCTGCCCGACGGACCCACGATCGCGGCGAGCTGCCCCGGCTCGACCACGAGCGAGACGTCGTCGAGCGCCCACCCGGAGGTCACCGGTGCGGCGCCGGGACCATCGGGGTCCGCCTCGATCCGCACCCCGCTCTCGCCGAAGCGGTCGCGGTTCGTCGTACCGGACAGGGAGCGGGGCTCGGGGTAGCGGAACCGGACGCCGCGCATCTCCACCCGGCCCCGGACGGCGTCGGGGTCGAGGGTGACGGCGCCGGGGCGCTCGGTGATGGCGGGCTCGAGGTCGAGGTACTCGAAGATCCGGCGGAACAGGGCGAGCGAGGTCTGCACGTCGAGGGTGACCCGCATCAGCTGCAGCAGCGGCATCTGCAGCCTGCCCTGCAGCGTGGTGAACGCGACGAGGGTGCCCGCGGTGAGCGCGCTCTCGCCCGCCCCGACGGGGGTGTCGCCGGTGATCAGCCAGCCGCTGAACAGGTAGATCAGCGCCGGCGTGATCGCGAAGAACGTCTGGACCACGGCGAAGAAGGTGCGCCCGGTCATCGCCTGCTCCACCTGCAGGCGGGTCTGGCGGCGGTTGGCCTCGCGGTAGCGGTCGACCTCGGAGTCGGCCCGGTTGAACACCTTCGCGAGCAGGATCCCGCTCACCGACAGGGCCTCCTCGGTGATCGCGGTCATCTCCGACAGCGACTCCTGGGTGCGTCGCGCGAGGCGCTGGCGGACGCGGCCGACCCGGAACTGCAGCACCACGAACAACGGCATCAGGAAGAGCGTGATCACGGTCAGCTGCCACGACAGGACCAGCATCGAGACCAGCGCCGCCGCGACCGTCACGGAGTTCTGCACGATCGTCGTCGCGGTGTCGGTGAGGACGGTGCGCACGCCCGCCACGTCGTTGGCCAGCCGGGACTGGATCGCCCCGGTCTTGGTCGCGGTGAAGAACGCGAGCTCCATCTTCTGCAGGTGCTCGAACAGGTCGCCGCGCAGGTCGGCCATCGCGGAGTTCCCGACGGTCGAGGTCAGCCACATCTGCCAGATGCCGATGAGCGCGACCGCGACCGGGATGGCGCACAGACCCGCGACCAGCCAGCCGAGCAGGCCGAGGTCGGGGCCGCCGCCGTCGAGTGGGAAGAGCGCGTCGTCGAAGACCGCCCGGGTCAGGAACGGCGCCAGCGCCTGCAGCGACGCCGCGCCGACGACCGCGACGAGCACCATCGCGATCTTGGCGCGGTAGGGCCGCAGCAGCCGCGCGATCCGCGGCAGCACCGGCTCCTTCTGGCGCAGGTCGTCGGCGGTGAGGTGGGTGACCACCGGGCTCGGCCTCATCCGGCGGCCTCCCCGTCGGCGTCAGTCGACCAGCCCGCGCCCCAGCGGCCGCGGTGGGCCACCTCCTGCCACGGTGTACGACGACGACGGCTCGCCGACCCCCGTGCACCCGCCGCCCGGTCGGCCGGCGGGGCCGGGTGCCCGATCGTGATCGCACCGATCGGGTGCGGCGCCTCCTCGTCGGCGGTGTCGACCAGGCCGAGCCGCTCCTTCACGGCCTCGACCCGGTCGGGGACCAGCCCGAAGAAGCAGGCGCCCAGGCCCGCGTCGGTCACGGACTGGAGCACCAGCAGCGAGGCCATCGCGGTGTCGAGGTGCCAGTAGGGCATCGCCCACCGGTCCTCGTCGCGCTCGTGGAGGCCGGCGCGCCGCTTGTCGGCCTCGGCGTAGCGGTCCAGGTAGGCCGACCGGCGGCTGCACGGGACCACGACCACCGGGGCCGTCATCATCCCGGCGAGCCAGCGGTCCGGGCTGCCCCCGTCGGCCGCCGCGTCGGTCTGTGCGCGCCAGAAGCCGCGCACCGCGTCCGGGGTGTCGAGCACGACGAAGGCCCAGCCTTG
This sequence comes from Nocardioides sp. SRI_004, assembly GCF_057586415.1. Lineage (NCBI taxonomy): Bacteria > Bacillati > Actinomycetota > Actinomycetes > Propionibacteriales > Nocardioidaceae > Nocardioides > Nocardioides sp. SRI_004. Next base: position 36,015 of record NZ_JBYCZV010000025.1, on the reverse strand, counting down.
GGAGAAGCCGGCGCTCGGGGCGCGGGTGGCGGCCGCCAGGGCGGCCTCGACCACGGCGGGGTCGACGGGGTCGGGAGCGTAGGCGCGCGTCATCCGGCGTCGTCGTACGACCTCTGCGAACTCCACCCGACCTCCTCGGCAACTCACGAACTATCCCACCTCAGACCGACCCTCAGGCGGGTCCGACCCCCTCAGGTGAGGTTCGGAGCCGACAGATAGGGAGGTTGCCCGATGTGCGGGCCTACCTCAGGAGACGAGTCTCTACGTCATGAGCAACGACTTCTTCATCTCCGCAGAGAACGACTACCGCCGCCAGCGCGCCGTCAGGGGCGTCGCCGCCAGCCGTGCCGGACGCACCCGGTCGTCCTGGCTGCGTCGCGTGGCCGCCGCCGACCCGACCGTCGAGCGCCGGTCCCGCTGACCCGCCACCCTCACCACACCTTGACGACCACCCTGTCGGTGCCGGGGGCCATGATGGTCCCCGTGGCCGCACACAGCAGCCTGACGATGGTCGGGCGTGACTCCGAGCTCGCCGAGCTGAGCCGGCTGGTGGGCCTCGCGTCCGCGGGCCGCCGCTGGCAGGGACGACCGGGAGCGGTGCTGCTGTCGGGCGACGCCGGGGTCGGCAAGACCCGGCTGCTGATCGAGCTGCGTGATCGCGCCAAGGTCGAGGGATGGCGGGTCTACGCCGGCCACTGCCTCGACTTCGGCGAGAGCGCGCTGCCCTATCTCCCCTTCAGCGAGGTCGTCGGCCGCATCCTCGACGAGCTGCCCGAGGTCGCCCAGCAGGTGGCGTCCCACGGCGCGATCGAGCGGCTGCTCCCCGGGCGCCGCGTCCGCGTCGGGGGCGAGGCCCGTGAGGTCGGTCCGGCCGTCGAGGTCCCCGGCCACGACGGCGACCGGGCCGGCCTGTTCGAGGCCGTGCACGCCCTCCTGGAGGCCGCCGCGGCCGAGGCGCCGGTGCTGCTCGTCATCGAGGACACGCACTGGGCCGACCAGTCCACCCGCGACCTGATCGGCTTCCTCTTCACGCGCGCCTTCACCAACCCGGTGGCCGTGGTGGTGTCCTACCGCTCCGACGACCTGCACCGCCGCCACCCGCTGCGCCGCCAGGTCGCCGAGTGGTCGCGGATCCCCAATGTCGACCGGCTCGCCCTCTCGCCGCTGCCGGAGGACTCCGTGCGCGCCCTGGTCCGCGAGCTCGCGCCCGACGGCCTCGACGAGCGCGCCGTGGCCTCGATCATCGACCGCGCCGAGGGCAACGCCTTCTTCGTCGAGGAGCTGGTCGCCTCCAAGCAGGACCGCGACTGCGAGGACGTCCCGGGTGACCTCGCCGACGTGCTCCTCGTCCGGCTCGACCGACTCTCCGACGAGGCCCGCCAGGTCGTGCGCGTCGCCAGCGCCGCAGGTCGCCGGATCACCCACGACCTGCTCGCGGCGGCGACCGACCTGGCCCCGGCCGACTTCGACGCCGGCGTGCGCCAGGCGGTCGAGATGAACGTCCTCGAGGCCGGCGCGCGCCACTACACCTTCCGGCACGCCCTCCTCGGCGAGGCCGTGTACGACGACCTCCTCCCCGGCGAGCGCGTCCGGCTCCACGCGCGCTATGTCACCGCCCTCGGTGAGGCGGCCGGTCGCGGCACGGCGGCCGAGCTGGCCCGGCACGCCCGCCGCAGCAACGACCTCGACCGCGCCGTCGAGGCCAGCATCGAGGCGGGCGACGAGGCGATGGCGGTCGGCGGTCCCGACGAGGCGGCCGACCACTTCCAGCAGGCGCTCGAGCTGCTCGAGGACGCCGACCGCGCCGAGCGCCTCGGCATCGACTCCTCCAAGATCGCCGCGCGCACCTCCGACGCGCTCGTCGCCGGCGGCGACGCCCAGCGCGCCTGCCAGCTCCTGAAGGAGCACCTCGAGCGCACCCCCGCCGACACCGCGCCGCTCGCCCGCTGCCGCCTGCTCAGCCAGTACGCCGAGCTCCTCACCGTCACTGAGAACGACCTCGACGCGGCGGCCCTGTCGGCCGAGGCCCTCGCGCTCGCCCCCGAGGGCGAGAGCCCGATGCGGGCCAAGGTGCTCATCGCCCACGCCCGTGTGCTCGCCAACGTCGGCCGCGAGGACGAGGCGGAATCCTTCGCCACCGAGGCCCTCGGCCTGGCCGAGCGCCTGGCCATGCCGGTCCTCGCCTCCGAGGTCGTGACGACCCTGAGCGGGCTCCACGTCAAGACGGTCGTCGGCACGGAGCAGGAGGCGCTGCGCGCCGCGCTCGAGGCCGCGGTCGCCCGCGCCGAGCAGGCCGGTGCGCTCCAGGCCGAGCTGCGGGGCCGCTTCCTGCTCGGGCGGTCCTACCAGGACTCCGCCGAGTGGGAGGTCGCCGCCCGCTGGTTCGCCTCGGGCGTCGAGGCCGGCGCGCGGGCCGGCACGCCCTGGGCGCCCTATGTCATGGAGTCGCGCTGGCAGCTCGCGAGCATCCGGCTGATCACGGGCGCCTGGGACGAGGCGCTCGCGCTGACCGACGCCGTCGCCGACGGGGCCGGTCCGGTCATCCCGCTCGGCATCATCGCGCCGTCCCGGTTCTCGATCCTCGCCGCCCGCGGCGAGGACGTGCTCGACCGCGTCCGGAGCCTCCGCTCGCTGTGGGAGGACGAGGGCGGTGTCGGCGTGTTCAGCGCCGGTGTCGAGATCGACGTCAACGGCTGGCGCGGCGACGCCGCCTCAGCGATCGCGGCCTACGACGAGGTCGTGAGCGTCCTGGGCCGGATCTGGCAGGAGCACTTCGCGGCGCGGGTCCGGCTGTCCTCGCTGACGCTCGCGGCCATCGCGGCAGCCCTGCCCTCCGCCAGCGCCGCGGAGCGCCGCGCGCTGCTCCAGCGCGCCGACCAGCTCCTGGTCGACGGCCGCACCGTCGCCGAGCGGTTCCGGTCCGGGCCGGGGCGCTGGGGCGTCGAGGGCCAGATGTGGGAGGCCCGCCTGCGCGCCGAGCACCTGCGCGTGCGTTGGCTCGGCGGCGACGCGTCGTCCCGCGACGAGCTCGTGGGCGCATGGGTCGACGCGCTCGAGAGCGTCACCAAGCTGGGGCACGTCCCGGAGGAGGCGCGCGTGCGGGCGGCGTACTCCCAGATCCTGCGGCTGGTCGGCGAGACCGCTGCCGCGGCGGAGGAGGCCGAGGCGGCGCGCGCGATCGCCGACCGCCTCCGCGCGCCGCTGCTCGTGTCCGACCTCGGCGCGGCGCGGTCCGCGACGCCCGCCACCGACAGCCCCGCGGCGCGGCTGACCGCCCGCGAGGTGGAGATCCTGGCGCTCGTCGCCGAGGGCCGCTCCAACGGCGAGATCGGCAAGCAGCTGTTCATCAGCACCAAGACCGTCAGCGTCCACGTCTCCAACATCCTGGGCAAGCTCGGGGCGGCCAGCCGCACCGAGGCAGCGGCCATCGCCCGCCGCGACGATCTCCTCCCGTAGCAGGACGCCCGGCTCGCGAGCCGGGCGTAGCGTCGGCGGCGTGACGATCGAAGCCGAGCGCACCACCCCCGACACCCGCGACCTCACGCTGCGCCGGTTCCGGCACACCAGCGTCGTCGGCGGCAGCAACCTGCCGCCGGTCCCGATGGACGCGCTGCCGCCCGGTCCGCGCTGGCCCGCGATCGTGCAGACGGTGGCGCTGATGCGCTTCCGGCACCAGTTCCACCCGTGGCTGCACCGCAGGTACGGCGACGCCTACACCGTGAACCTGATCCCGGGCGGCCGGCCGCTGGTCCTCTTCACGCGGCCCGAGGTCACCAAGGAGATCTTCGCGGCCGACCCCGAGGTGTTCCACGCCGGCAAGGGCAACGCGATCCTCGGGCCGATCATGGGCGAGCACTCGCTGCTGCTCCAGGACGGCGGCGAGCACCATCGGGCCCGCAAGCTGCTGATGCCCGCCTTCCTCGGCCACGCGCTGCGCGGCTACCGCGGCATGGTCGCCGAGGTCGCGGCCGCCGAGGTCGACGGCTGGCGGGAGGGGGAGACCTTCCGGGCGCTCGAGCGGATGAACTCCCTGACCCTCGAGGTCATCCTGCGCGTGGTCTTCGGCGTCACCGACGAGAAGCGGCTCGCGCAGCTGCGGCCGGCGGTCAACCACACCGTCGAGATCAACCCCGCGATCCTGCTCGGCTGGGCCTACCCGCGCCTGCAGAAGCTCGGCCCGTGGCGTCGTACGGTCGAGAACCAGGTCGACCTCGACCGGCTGATGTACGCCGAGATCCGCGAGCGGCGCGGCGCGAGCGACCTCGGCGACCGCACCGACGTGCTCTCGCGGCTGCTCGCGGCGACCGACCCCGAGGACCCGACGAGCGGCCTCGACGACACCGAGCTGCGCGACCAGCTGGTGACCCTGCTGCTCGCGGGCCACGAGACGACGGCGTCGGCCCTGTCGTGGGCCCTGGTGGAGGTGGGCCGCAGCCCGGACCTCCTCGCCCGCACGCAGCGCGCGGCCGACGAGGGCGACGACGCGTGGCTGGAGGCGGTGCTGAAGGAGTCGATGCGCCTCCACCCGATCATCCCGATGGTCGTGCGCACCCTGATGAAGCCCGCCACGGTCGGCGGCTGGGACCTGCCGGCCGGTGCGACCGTCGGGCCGTCGATCATCATGAGCCACCAGCAGGAGTCGAACTTCGCCGACCCCGAGGCCTTCCGGCCCGAGCGCTTCCTCGGCAGCGACGCGCCCGCGCTCAACGTGTGGATCCCGTTCGGCGGCGGCGTCCGGCGCTGCATCGGCGCCGGCTTCTCGCTGATGGAGGGCGTGGAGGTGCTGCGCGAGGTCTTCCGCCGGTACGACGTCAGCGCGATCGGTCACGACGTGCCCAAGGTTCGCAACATCACCAGCGTGCCCCGGCGAGGCGCACGGATCCGGGTCCGCCGGCGCCGGTCGGTGTGAGGATGACCGTCGCCGCGACGTCCTCGAACACGTCGCAGTAGTCCGCGTAGTCGGCGCGGGACACCGTGCCGGCCACCACGACGGCCGTGTCGCCGACGATCCACGTCCACTGGTCGGTGACGACCTCGGTGGCCCCGACGGCGTGGCCCAGGCGCTCGTAGCCGACCCTGCGGCCACCCAGCTCGAACTCGTCGTCGTCCTCGACCTCGACCCCGGCCGGCGGTGCGGGCAGGTCGTCGAGCGGGACCGTGCGCACCACCAGCGCGGGCTCGAACCCGCTCGCCGGCACCACCGGTGAGCGTGCCTCGAGCACGATGCCCGGCGCGGGTCGCTCGCGCGTGGGCCAGTGGCGCGGCAGCGCCAGGGAGAGCTGGTGGTCGACGACGCGGTGGACACTCATGCAGGCAGCGTGGGCAGCCCGGCCTGTGGACGAAACCCGGCCTCCGTCAGCCTGTGGACGACCGCCTGCTCGACCTCCCCGCGCCCACGCCTGGCGGCGATGTCGGTGGTCGTGCCTAGCGTCGGGACATGCCCATCGCACGCAATCCCCAGTTCGTCCTCGACTGCCCCGACCCGATCCTCCTCGCGGAGTTCTACGGCGCGGTCCTCGGCTGGTCGCCCAAGATCGACCCCGACGGCGGCTGGGCCACGGTCTCCTCGGGGGACCACCACATCCACTTCCAGCGGGTCGACGACTTCCGACCACCTGCTTGGCCCGGCCAGGAGGTCCCGCAGCAGGTCCACCTCGACGTCGACGTCGACGACCTCGACGAGGGGGAGGCGGTCGTCGTCGGCCTCGGGGCGACCAAGCACGAGCACCAACCGGGGACGACCTTCCGGGTCTACCTCGACCCGGCCGGTCACCCGTTCTGTCTCTGTTTGGCGTGAGCGCGTCTCCGGCGTGATGACGGGAGGCAGCAAGCTGCCGTCGCACGCCTCCCGCCGCGCTGCCACGCGGTCTGTTTGGCGTGAGCGCGTCTGATCATTGGCGCGAGCGCGTCTCCGGCGCGAGGAGGGCAGCAAGCTGCCCGGCGGCGCCTCCCGCCGCGCTGCCGCGCATGGCTACGTGCGCTCAGCGGGTGAAGGACTCCCGGATCTCCGCCTCGGTCAGCCCGTAGTCCGCCAGGTCGTAGCTGTGCGACGGCCGGCGCGGGCCGCTGCGCGACTCCTCGTCGAGGCGGCGCACCTCCTGCTGCGCCGCGTCGCTCCAGGTCAGCCCGAAGGCGTCGTAGATGGCGCCCACGGTGCCCACGGGGTCCTGGACGAAGGCGCGGTAGTCGACGTCGAAGAACTGGCTCTCGTCGTACTTGCTGCGGGCCTGCCAGAAGGCGTGCCACTGGCGGGTCAGGTGGCCGAGCTGGTCGCGGCCGAGGGTCTCGCCGACGAAGGTCGTCGAGTGGCCGGCCGTGGCCTCCGCGGAGAGCGAGCAGGCCGACGCGACGGAGGTGACCGGCTCGCGCTGGGTCATCACGACGAGCGCGTCCGGGTAGACCTCCATCAGCGCGTCGAGCGCGATCAGGTGCGAGGGGTTCTTCAGCACCCAGCGCTTGTCCTGGTCGTTGAGCCCGATGAGCTGCAGGTTCTGCCGGTGCCGCTCGTAGGCGTCGGTCCAGTCCTGGGTCGCCAGCCACGACGAGTACGCCGGCACGTGGGCCAGCGACTCGAAGCCGATCGACTTCCCGGTCTGCCGCAGCACCCGCCAGCACTCCTCGGGCTCGGTGGCGTCGGAGTAGTGGATCCCCATGAACTCGGGGTTCGTGACGTGGTGCTCGCGGAAGGCCGCCTGCATCGCGTTGAAGATCGGGTCCGACTCCCACGTCTCGCGCGGGGGGCGCGGCTGGGGGAACTCCGTCAGCCACATCTCGAGGCCCTGGTGGGCCGGGTCGGCGCAGAGCAGCCGGCTGAGCGCCGTCGTGCCCGTGCGGGGGAGGCCCAGGACGAAGATCGGCCGCTCGATGACGACGTCGGCGTGCTGCGGGAACTCGGTGAACCGCGCCTGGGTGAGCAACCGGGCGACGAGGGCGCTCTTCACCTGCGAGCGCATGAAGTAGTTGCCGGTGCCGGTGAGCCCGGCCTCCGGGGAGCCCAGGTCCTCGACGAGGATCCGGAAGGCCTCCTCGTGGCCGGGCGCGTCGGCGAAGCCGAAGTCGGTCAGGCCGGTGGTGCGGGTGGCGGCGGCGCAGATGTCCTCGAAGGTGCCGACGTCGTCGCGCTGGCGCTCGCTCATGGCCTGGCTCATGCGTGGAACTCGCCGCAGTCGACGTTGAGCATCTGTCCGGTCACTGCGGAGGCGAGGTCGGAGGCGAGGAAGAGCGCGGCGCGCGCGACCTCGTCCGGGGTGGCGAGCCGCTTGAGGTCGGTCGGCTCCGCCTTCTCGGCGTACACCTCCTCGTGGGTCCGCCCGGACTCCTGCGCGATCCAGTCGAAGTAGGCCTTGTTGACGTCCTCGTAGATGTACGACGGCGCGACGCTGTTGACCCGGATCCCGCGCGGGCCGAGCTCGGTCGCCAGCGACTGCGCGAGGTGCTCGAGCGTGCCCTTGGACAGCTTGTAGCCGCTGTACTCCGGCTGGCTGCTGTAGATGACGCACGAGTTGACCATGATGATCGAGCCGCCGACCTTGTCCTCGGTCTGCGCCAGCGCGTCGGCGAAGAGGGCCGAGAGCCGCAGCGGCGCGAAGACGTTGGTCTCGTTGGCGTTGCGCAGGCCCTCGAGGTCGAGGGTGCTGATCGGGTCCATCGGTGGGATGCCGAACGCGTTGTTGATGAGGCAGTCGACCTTGCCGAACTCGTCGAGCGCCGCCTCCACCAGCTGCTTGCGCTGGTCCTCGTCCGTGATGTCCGTCGGTACGACGAGCGCGCGGCGTCCGTGCGCCCGCACCACCTCGGCCATCTTCTCCAGCCGCTTGGGCGTGCGCGAGGCGAGCACCAGGTCGGCGCCCATCCTCGCGGCCTCCTCGCCGAGCGAGCGACCCAGTCCCGGGCCGACACCGGACAGCACGACGACCTTGTCGGTCAGCAGATCCACCATGGGCACACACTAGAACGTGTTTCAGTTTTGGGGAAGAGGTCGTGGAGAGGCGTTGCCGGAATAGTCCGGCGCCCGACCGGTTGTCCCAGGCGTGAGCACTCCCCGGATCGAACTCAACGACCACACGTCCATCCCCCAGTTCGGCCTCGGCGTCTGGCAGGTGTCGCCGGACGACGTCGAGCGCGTCGTGTCCGACGCCTTCGAGATCGGCTACCGCCACGTCGACACCGCGCAGATGTACGGCAACGAGAAGGGCGTCGGCGCAGCCATCGCCGCCTCCGGACTCGCCCGGGACGACGTCTACGTCACCACCAAGGTCAACAACAACCGGCACCGGCCCGCCGACGCGAAGGACTCCGCGCGCGTCTCGCTGGAGAAGCTCGGCCTCGACCGGGTCGACCTGCTGCTCATCCACTGGCCCCTGCCCACGCAGTACGACGGCGACTTCGTCTCCACGTGGGAGGCCCTGCTCGAGCTGCGGGAGGAGGGCCTGGCCACCTCGGTCGGCGTCTCCAACTTCCAGCCCGACCACCTCGACCGGATCGTCGCGGCCACCGGTGTGGTCCCCGTGGTCAACCAGGTCGAGGCGCACCCGTACTTCGCCAACGAGGCCGCGCGGGCGGCCACGCTGCGGCACGGCGCGCACGTCGAGGCGTGGTCGCCGCTCGGCCAGGGTGGCGGCGAGCTGACCGACCCCGCGGTGCTCGCGGTCGCCGAGGCGCACGGGAAGACGCCCGCCCAGGTGCTCCTGCGCTGGGCGATCGACCGCGGCGACATCGTGTTCCCGAAGTCGCTCAGCAAGGCGCGCCTGGCGGAGAACTTCGACGTCTTCGACTTCGCCCTCACCGGTGACGAGCTCGCCGCGATCGCCGCGCTCGACAAGGGTGAGGCCGGTCGCCAGGGGCCGAACCCGGACACCTTCGACTGGATCCCCGCCTGAGCGGATCCGTCGCGGGGTCGTGTGCCTGAGGCATCGGGATCACGGGGTCCCAGGCACACGACCCACCCCCGCCGCCGCCCTAGGAGATCATCCGGCGCGCCACCGCCCGCTGCCGCGCGGCGATCCGGTCGGCGTACTCCTCGGGCGTGAGGCCGGCCAGGCTGGGGAGCCGCTTGGCGACCTCGGCCACGGGCACGACCTCCACCGTGGGGCCGTCGGTCGCCGACAGGGCACGGGTCAGCTGCTGCCAGCGCAGCATGATCGGGCCGGTGCGGTGGCCGGTGGTCTCGAGCCAGTTCGCCGCGGGCGCGGGGGTGCCGTCGAGCAGGGCCGGCGGCTGCTCCGAGATGACGAAGCGCATCACGCCGTCGTCGTCGGTGTGCGCCTGCGCCTTGGTCAGCGACGTCTGGTGCGTCTCGTAGTCGGTCGAGGCGTACCAGTCCGAGCCGATCTGGATCGCCTGGTAGGTGCAGTCGTCGCAGCGCGGGACGCTGACGACCATCGCCTCGTCCTCACCGAGCTCGTAGTGGCCGATCGAGGAGAACTGCGAGGACAGGCCGCCGGGCGTGGAGGCCGGTGCGGTGAGGGTGTTGACCGGCTCCTTGTACTGGAAGAAGTGGGGGAAGGCGAACCACGTCTGGATGGAGCTGGTGAGCGACCGCGCCGCCACCTCGTACTTCTTGCGCAGCAGGTCGGCGCTCAGCGCCCGCCGCGGCTGGCCGATGGTGTCGACCCGCTCGATGGTGAGGGTGCCGCGCGCCTCGTTGTCCCAGTCGTTGAAGACCTCGCGCACGATCAGCGTCTTGGCGCCCGGCTCGGCGGTGTAGGTGAACTCGAAGGACCCGTCCTCGGCGACGTCGAGCTCGCGGTCGTCGAAGGCCATCAGCGACGTGGCCGCCGAGTCCGCGCTGTAGCTGCCGCCCATGACCTGGAAGGACAGGTCGGCCGACGTGCCGCGCCTGCCCCGGATGACGTACGAGACGCCCTCGCGCAGGTAGGCGTTGAAGTACACGGCGTCCGGGTTGTCCAGGCCCTGGCGCGAGAACTGGTGGGTCGGGTTGATGAAGACCGGCTGCTCGAGGTCGTAGTCGAAGGCCGTCTGCATCGCCATCCGGATCCGGCCGGCGAGGTAGTCGTAGCCCTCGAGCCGGTCTGCCTCGGTCCGGATGAACGGGGCGTTGGCGATGAGCTCCTCGGCCTCCGCGATCGCGGCCTGCAGGGGAGCGGTCAGCCCGAGGGACGCCGACCCGGACATCAGCCGTTGGCCTTCGCGATGATGTTCTCGGCGTACTGCTCGAGGTGCTTGATCTTCGTCTCGAGCGGCTCGGTGTCGGGCCCCTTGATGTACGGGACCCGGAAGCCGACGATGCAGTCGGTGACGCCCTTGTCCTCGAGCCGCTTGACGCCGTCGAGGGTGTAGGCGTCGTACGAGATCACGTGCACCTCGAAGTCGTCGCGGGTGTCGCCCTCCTCCTTGCGGATCTCGGCGAGGCGGGTCAGCAGCCGGTCGAGCTCCTCGCCGTCGCCGCCGGCGTGCATCCACCCGTCGCCCTTGCGTACGGCGCGGCGCAGGGCCGCGTCCGAGTGGCCGCCCACGAGGAGCGGGATCCGCTCGGTCGGGGCGGGGCACTGCTGGAGCGGCTCGATGTCGAAGAACTCGCCGTCGTAGCCGAAGAAGGTCGGCTCGTCGCCGGGCTGGGTGAGCCCGCGCAGGATGTCGATGCACTCGTCCATCCGCTTGCCGCGCCGCTCCCACGGGACGCCGAGCGCGGCGAAGTCCTCGGGCCAGGGCGAGAGGCCGACGCCGAGACCGAGCCGGTTGCCCGACAGGAAGGCGAGCGACGAGGCCTGCTTGGCGACGAGCACCGGCGGGCGGATCGGGAGCTTGAGCACGAACGGCGTGAGCCGGATCTTCTCGGTCACCGCGAACAGGTGCGCGCAGAGGATGAAGGTCTCGATGAACTCCTTGCCGAGCAGGAACTCGCGGTCCCCGGTGTCGGTGTAGGGGTACTTCGAGTCGGACTCCTGCGGGTAGATCAGGCTGTCCGCGATCGTCATCGAGGTGTAGCCGGCGGCCTCGCAGGCCTGGGCGAGCGGGGCGTAGTAGCTGGCCTGGGTCATGCCCTCGGCGAAGGAGAAGCGCATGGGCCCACACTAGAACGTGTTCTAGATCTGTGCCAGAGTGAGTCCCATGGCAGCGACCAAGCCGAAGCCCGACGGCCTCGACAAGCCGATCGTCGCGAAGATCATCAAGTACGGCGCCCGGGCCAACGTCGCGGTCTACCGGCTCACCAACGGACGGATCGGCGCGAAGTGGCGGATCGGCGCGGGCTGGCGCAAGCCGGTCCCCGTCCTGCTGCTCGACCACGTGGGCCGCAGGAGCGGCACCCGGTTCACCACCCCGCTGCTCTACCTCGCCGACGGCGAGGACCTCGTGGTCGTCGCCTCGCAGGGCGGCCTGCCGAAGAACCCGCAGTGGTTCCACAACCTCGTCGCGAGCCCGGACACGACGGTCGCGGTGCCGCGCGAGCGCAGCCGGGCCGTGCGTGCGCGGGTCGCCGCGCCCGACGAGCGCGCCGCGCTGTGGCCCCGGCTCGTCGACCTCTACGCCGACTTCGACAACTACCAGGCGTGGACCGACCGGGAGATCCCGGTCGTCGTCCTCGAACCCCGCTAGGAGCCCCGTGGACCTGCAGGAGCTGAGCGACCGCGCGGAGATCGCCGACGCGATCACCCGCTACACCCTCGCCGTCGACGAGGGCGACTTCGACCGTCTCGACACCGTCTTCACTCCCGACGCGCACATCGACTACACCGAGAGCGGCGGCGTCGCCGACGCGTACCCGGTGGTGAAGGCGTGGCTCGCCGAGGCGCTCCCGGGCTTCTCGACGCACCGCATCCACATGCTCGGGCAGCTCGCCTTCGACTTCGCCGACTCGCGTGACGAGGCCGCCGTGACGGCGTACTTCCACAACCCGATGCGCATCGCCGACGGCCGCGGCGGCGAGCGCGTCGTCGAGGTCGGCGGCCTGTACCAGCACACGTTCGTGCGCACCGACGCCGGCTGGCGCTCGCGCAGGCTGCACGAGAAGGTCGTCTGGACGCGCGGCTTCTGAGGAATCCGGCGGCGACGTGCAACCAGATCGCCGCCGGCCGCCTCGTTCATAGTGGAAGGCAATCCACCGACGAGCGAGGACCGCGATGGCCGGGCACCGCAGGACACCGGAGTTCACGGCATGGGCCGAGCAGGCCCAGCCCCGGCTCCACCGCCAGGCGGTGCTGCTGACGGGTGACGTCGAGGCGGCGCGGGACCTGGTCCAGGGCACGCTGGTGCGGCTCTACCTGGCCTGGCCCCGCGTCGAGACCCCCGGTGCGTACGCACATCGCACGATGGTCCGGGCGTTCCTCGAGAGCCGCCGCAAGGTACGACGCGAGGCGGACCTGCACCGGATCCACGACCCCGGCACGGCCGAGCGTGACCCCGCGCAGGTGCTGACCGTCCGGGCCGCGCTGGCCGAGCTCCCGCCGCAGATGAGGGCGGCCGTCGTCCTCCGCTACTGGGAGGACCTCAGCGTCGAGCAGGCCGCTGCGGCGCTCGGATGCAGCCCGGGAACGGTGAAGTCCAACGCCAGCCGCGGCCTCGACAAGCTGCGCGCGGCGCTCGGTGATGCCTTCTCCGAACGAGTGACCACCCCTGCTGAGGAGCAACCATGAGCATCTCCGTCAACGACCTCCGCAGCCGCCTCGAGCGCGAGCTGGACGAGCTCGGGCCCGCCCCCGACGTGCTGCCGGTGGCGACCTCGCTCGGCGCGAGCCGGTTGCGCCGGCGCCGTGCCCTGGCGGGAACGACGCTCGGCCTGGCCGCGGTGGTCGGGGCCGTCGTCACCGTCGGCGTCCTCGGTGGCGCCGACCCGGCCGCCGAGCGCCGTGGCAGCGTCGCCACCGACCCGAGCTCCCCGGCCCGCGTGCCCGACCCGCTGGCCGACGGCAGGGTCACGCAGGCCGAGTGGGACGAGACCGTCCGCGCGACCCTCGCCTCGGTGCTGCCGGCACGGTACGGCGGCGTCAGCGTGCTGCCCCGGGCCGCGCAGGTCGTGCAGTACTGGGGCACCGACGGCGGCGACCCGCGGCTGCAGCTCGACGTCCATGTCTCCGGCTGGTCGCGTTCCGAGGACCCCGCGCGCCGTGAGCGGGAGAAGGGGTGCGCCGGACTGCAGCGTGCGCGGGAGCTGCACGACTGTGCGGAGGCCACCTTCGGTGACGGGTGGCTCGCGGTCGCCACCGTCGACCTCCTCCCGCCGGGCAACGGCGGGAGCCTCGCCGAGGGGGAGCGGCTCACCCTGCCGCCGCACGACCCGGAGAACCCGCCGGACGACTGGTCCTGGGGCACGGTGCTGACGGTCATGAACGACGGGGTCCAGGTCGAGGTCGGCGTCTCCGAGCTCGGCTGGGACGGCGTCGAGGACAACGACCCGCCCGGGATCAGCGTCGACGAGCTGGTCGCCCTCGCCCAGGAGCCGGCCTTCCAGGACCTGCTCGAGGCGGGGGTGCGGTGGTGGTACGACGAGCCCGCCCCCGAGCCGTACGTCGACCCGGCCACCGGCGAGGAGGTGCCGCCCCTCACCGGGGAGGACCAGCAGGTGCCGCCGTTCCTCCCGTGACGAGACCTCCGGCGATCGCCCGTGGGCACGCAGTTTGGCTCGGTTGTCGCCGTCACGGACAATGGGCCGCGTGAGCCAGCCGAACGAGCCCCACGCCGACCGCCCCGTGCTCAACGGGCTGGTGGCGCTGGTCGCCGTCGGCCTGGGCGTCGGCCTGATCCTCGCCCTGGCCGCCCTCGTCGGCACCAAGGTGCTCGGCTTCGGCGGCGGCGACAGCTCGGCGGGCGGCGGCTCGTCGGCCCACGACTCGATGTACCTGCCGACCCCGGCCGAGACCGACGGCGCCAGCGGGCCGCTCATCACGCTGCACACCGAGGACCCCGAGACGGAGTCGACCGCGACCTCCGACGCGACCGAGGAGCCGGAGGAGAGCGAGACCACCGAGGCCACGGACACCGCGTCCCCCGGAGCCGGCGAGATCTCGCTGCAGGCGGTCGACACCACGGTCAGCTCCGGCGAGCGGATCTACTTCAGCGGCGTCTACCCCGGCGGTGAGGGCGCCATCCTGTGGCTCCAGCGGTGGCAGGACGGCGCGTGGGCGGACTTCCCGGCCAGCGTCGGGGTCACCAACGGCACCTTCTCCAGCTACATCTTCACCGGCGTCAGCGGCCTCAACCGGTTCCGCGTCATCGACCGCGACGACGGCACCGTCAGCAACGAGATCCGCGTCACCGTCGGCTGAGCCCCGACCGGTGGATCGAGGCTGACCGGTCGACCGGCGTTTCCTCCGGTTGGCAGCTCGCCGGCCCGGCGGGGACGATGGACCATGGGCGAGCAGCCGGCGGTCTCCGACCTCGAGCTCGACCTGTGGGTGCGGATCCAGGCGGGCGACTTCGACGGCGCCTTCGCCCTCGCCACGCGCCTGCTCACGATCAGTACCGACCGGGTGCAGTGCGGCCGGGTCGAGGCCGCGATCGGGCTGATGATGCAGCGCACCGGGCTGATGGCCGACTCGCGCGACCAGTTCGTGCGGGCGCTCACCCTGGTCGGGCAGTCCGGTCCCGACCGCGCGCTCGTGCTGGCGGTCGCCTCGCTGTCGAGCGTCCTGTCCGGCTCGCTCGACCGGGCCGAGGCGGAGGCGAGCGAGGCCGTCGTACTCGCTGAGCAGCACGGGATCGACTTCGCCGTGCGCCAGTCCCGCACCACGCTCGCCGCGGTGCACCTGGGCCGCGGCCGGCTCGCGGAGGCGCTCGCGTGCGCCGAGGCCGCGGCGTCGTACGACGACGACGGGATCGGCCAGGCGGAGTACCGCTCCACGGCGCACGTCCTGCTGGCGATGGCGCTCGCGGAGCTCGACCGCATGGACGAGGCGCACGCCGCGATCGCGGAGGGCGTGCGGATCGCGCTCGAGGAGGGCGACACCGGCCAGCTCGCGTGGTACCTCGCGTCCCAGGCGATGCTCCACTTCATCGACGGCGGCTGGGAGGCCGCCCGCGACGAGGCGCGCCGCTCGCTCGAGCGCGCCGAGGCCACCGGCGCGCTCGCCGCCCGGCCGCTCGCGTGGGGGATCGCGGCCTGCATCGAGGGCCTGCGCGGCAACGTCGGCGACGCCCGGGTGCTGATCGCGCGCGCCCGCTCGCACCGGCTCGGCCCCGGCGGCGGCCTGGGGGAGGAGTGGGTCGCGCTGGCGGTCGCCGCGACGAGCGCGGACGACGACGAGCGCTACGACGCGTTGTGCGAGGCGTGGTTCCGGTTGCGGGGGATGCCCAGCTTCCTCGCCTGGAAGGTCTTCGCCCACCCGCTCGTCGCCCTCGCCGTGCAGCGCGGGGACCGGGCCCTGGCCGAGGCGGTGAGCGCCCGGGTCGGCGCGGTGGCGGAGGCCGCTGGCACGGCGAGCGCCCGGGCCACGGCCCTGTGCTGCGCGGCCGCGCTCTCCGGCTCGGCGGCCGGACTCGACGAGGGGCTGGCGCTGCTGCGGACCGCCGGCCGGCCGCTGCCGCTCGCCTTCGGGTGCGTCGCCGCGGCCCGCACCGCCCCCGACCCGGTACGACGGATGGCGGCCCTCCGGGAGGCGTCGGCCGTGTTCCACCGCTTGGGCGCCACCACGTGGAGCGCGGAGGTGGCTCGTGACCTGGTGCGGGTCTCCAGCGAGCCCGCGGCGGCACCGGCCCGGTCGGGTCCGTGGCACCTGCTGACGCCCGGCGAGCAGCGGGTGGTGCGCCTCGCGGTCGAGGGCCTGACCAACCAGCTGATCGCCGAGCGGCTGGGCGTCTCGCCGCGGACCGTGCAGGCCCAGCTCGCGTCCGCCTGCCGCAAGTGCGACGTCACCGGGCGGGTCCAGCTCGCGGGCCTGTTCGCGTAGGGCAGGCCGCGGCTCTCCCGCCCGGTGACGTGGACCGGGCCGAGGGGTGGTGGGTGACGCTCAGTGCAGCAGCTCCTGGACCGGGTGCTGGCCGGTGGCGGGGCCGGCGATCCACTCGAAGGCCGAGCGCAGCCGCGACGGCCGCGGCGCCGCGACCGGCGTCGGGACACCGTCCAGGATCTGCGCGACCTCGTGCGAGGCCGCCGCGCCCGACGTACCCGGGGTGGCGATGCCGACGGCGCACGCGAGCCGGAGGTACTCGCGCTCCACCAGTGCCGCACCGAGCGGGCCGCGGGTGGTGTGCAGGATCAGCGGGTAGAGCGCGGGCTCGCGCCGCATCGCCGCCCGGTGGGCCTCGCGCAGCGTCTCGACGCTGTCGTTCTCCTCGCCGACCTCGAGCGCGAAGTCCACGCACCCCCCGATGAGGGTCGTCCAGTGCTGCACCAGCGCCCGCACGAGGTCGTCGCGGTCGGGGAAGGCCGCGTGCAGCTCCGGGTCCCCCTCGTCGATCCGGCCGGTGTCGATGACCCGGCGCAGGACCGCGTGGCGGCGGTGGATCTCCTGCCAGCGCTGCTGGGTCCCGGAGTGGGTGACGGGGGAGGTGGATCGCTTCATCAGGAGCTCCTGCGGTGGTGTGGATGGACCCGAGAACCGATGCGAGGAGCGTCCCGCGCGCGGCCGGTCGCCGGCATCCGCCGACTGGCGGAGAAATCTCAGTCCAGGCCGTGCTGGTGCAGCAGCGCGGACAGCTGGACCCGCGAGGAGATCCGCAGCTTGGCGTAGATGTGCGACGTGTGGGTCTGCACGGTGCGCGGTGACACGAACAGCGCCGCGCCGATCTGGGGGTTCGACATCCCCTTCGCCACCAGCACCGCCACGTCGCGCTCCGTGGGGGTCAGCAGCTCCCAGCCGGGGGCGACGGCGGGGCGAGCCGGCGCCGGCGGCTCGCCGGCGAGCTGCGCCATCCGCTGACCGGCGTAGGCGAGCCAGGGCGTGGCCCGCAGGCCGTGGAACGCGTCGGCCGACTCGCGCAGCACGGCCCGGGCGTGGTCGTCGTACCCGGCGGCGTGGAGGAGCAGCGCCGCCTCGAGGCAGGCGGAGGCGAACGCGAACGGCCGTCCCGACGTCCGCAGCGCCTCGATCGCCGCCAGCGCCGCCTCGGCGTCACCGTCCACCGTCGCCCGGCAGCGCAGCGCCGCACCGCGCGCCGACGGCACGTCGCCGGCGAGCTCGGCCCCCGTCTCGGCGGCCCCCACCACGTCCGCCGCGAGCGCGCGGTCGCCGCGGCGCACGGCGTGGTGCACGACGGCCGGGGCGAGCGCCCGCCAACTCAGGAAGTACGGCGTCCGGCGGGTGTGCAGCCAGCCCTCGACCAGTGCCTCGTACGCCGCCGCCGCGTCCTCGGCCATCGCGGCCCGGGCCATGGCCAGCCACTCCTCGCCCGGCAGGCCGACCGCGATCAGGGTGCCCTCGTGGGGTGCCACGAGGTGCCCGGCGACGGCGACATTGCCGCGGATGGCCTCGACCAGGCCGACGATGCCGCGCGCGAGCGGCCGGGCGATGAGGGTGCCGGTGCGCTCGGCGGCCTCCAGCGCCGCGCGGGTGTCCGCCGTCGCCGCGTCCCACTCGCCGGAGAGGAAGCGGGCGAGCCCCCGCATGCAGTGGAACCAGGTGAGCTGGCCGGCCGCACCCGCGGCGGCGGCGCGGGTGAGCCCCTCGGTGAAGGCGGCCTCGGCCTCCGCGAAGCGGTCCAGCTCGACGAGCGCGACGCCGAGGTAGAGGTGGGACATCGGTGCGCCGCCGCTGCTCTCGCGCTCGCCCGCCTGCAGCCGCACGCCCTCGCGGGTCAGGCGCAGCGCGGTCGTCGTGCGGCCCTCGGCGAGGGCGACGGCCGCCAGGGTGTTGAGCGCCTCGCACGCCGCGAACCGGTTGGCGTGGCGCTCGCCGAGGCGCCGCGCGGACTCGGCCCCGCTCGCCGCGCCGGCCAGGTCGCCGAGCAGGAACCGCGAGCCGGCCTCGTCGGCGACGTACGACGCCTGCACGCGGGGCTCGCTCCGGGTGAGCTCGGCCGCGCGGGCGAAGCGGTCGCGCGACTCGGCGATGCGACCGACCCGCTGCAGCACCAGGCCGAGCGCCGCGTGCACCTCGGCCCGGTCGGCCGGGTCCTCGAGCGAGGAGAGCAGCAGCTGGGCGTCGGTGGCGGCGTTGAGCTCTCCCCGACTGATCCGGTCCCACATGGCATGGCTGCGGGACACCTGTTCCGGGCTCATGGCCGCCCCCCTCGCGAGGGTCAGGTGGCACCCCCGGCCCTCCGATCGTAGGTCGACCGGGTGGTGGCCGACATGATCAGAAAGGAGGGTCGGGCGGTCGTCGGAGAAAGTCGGCGGAGGCTGGAACAACCCGGCGTACCCCTCCGTTGTGCCCTGTGTCAGACTTGAGTCCATCCGGCTCAACTAACTTGAATCCCGAGCTGAACACCAGCACCACAGACAACGGAGGAAATACACATGGCACGAGCTGTCGGCATCGACCTCGGTACGACGAACAGCGTCGTCGCGGTCCTCGAGGGCGGCGAGCCCACGGTCATCGCCAACGCGGAGGGAGCGCGGACCACCCCGTCCGTCGTCGCCTTCGCGAAGAGCGGTGAGGTGCTCGTCGGCGAGGTCGCGAAGCGCCAGGCGGTCACCAACGTCGACCGCACCATCCGGTCCGTCAAGCGCCACATGGGCACCGACTGGACCCAGCACATCGGCGACCCGGTGGACAAGGACTTCACGCCGCAGCAGATCTCGGCGTTCATCCTGCAGAAGCTGAAGCGCGACGCGGAGGCCTACCTCGGCGAGACGGTCACCAACGCGGTGATCACCGTCCCGGCGTACTTCTCCGACGCCCAGCGCCAGGCCACCAAGGAGGCCGGCGAGATCGCGGGCCTCAAGGTCGACCGCATCGTCAACGAGCCCACCGCCGCCGCGCTGGCCTACGGCCTCGACAAGGGCGACGACCAGACGATCCTCGTCTACGACCTCGGTGGCGGCACGTTCGACGTGTCCCTCCTCGAGATCGGCGAGGGCGTCGTCGAAGTGAAGGCCACCAGCGGTGACAACCACCTCGGTGGTGACGACTGGGACAACGCGATCGTCGAGTGGATGGTCAAGAAGTTCAAGGACGCCAACGGCGTCGACCTCTCCCAGGACAAGATCGCCGCCCAGCGCCTCCAGGAGGCCGCGGAGAAGGCCAAGATCGAGCTGTCGTCGTCCAGCGACACCACGATCCACCTGCCCTACATCACCCACGGCGAGAACGGCCCGCTGCACTTCGAGGAGCGGCTGACCCGCTCCGAGTTCCAGCGGCTCACGGCCGACCTGCTCGAGCGCACCAAGGCGCCCTTCCAGAACGTCCTCAAGGACGGCGGCGTCGCGGTCTCCGCGATCGACCACGTCGTCCTCGTCGGCGGCTCGACCCGCATGCCCGCGGTGACCGACCTGGTCAAGGAGCTGCTCGGCGGCAAGGAGCCCAACAAGGGCGTCAACCCGGACGAGGTCGTCGCCGTCGGCGCCGCCCTGCAGGCCGGTGTCCTCGCCGGTGAGGTCAAGGACGTGCTGCTCCTCGACGTCACCCCGCTCAGCCTCGGCATCGAGACCAAGGGCGGCGTGATGACCACCCTCATCGAGCGCAACACCACCATCCCCACGAAGCGGTCCGAGATCTTCACGACCGCCGACGACAACCAGCCGTCGGTCGAGATCAAGGTCGCCCAGGGCGAGCGCCAGATGTGGTCGCAGAACCAGCCGCTCGGCAACTTCGAGCTGACCGGCCTCCCGCCGGCCCCGCGCGGCGTGCCGAAGATCGAGGTCACCTTCGACATCGACGCCAACGGCATCGTCCACGTCTCCGCCAAGGACCAGGCGTCCGGCCGCGAGCAGTCGATGACCATCTCCGGCGGCAGCGCGCTGTCGAAGGACGACATCGACCGCATGGTCAAGGAGGCCGAGCAGTACGCCGAGGAGGACGCCAAGCGTCGCGAGGCCGTCGAGGTCCGCAACCAGGGCGACCAGCTCGTCTACACGACCGAGAAGTTCCTCGCCGACAACGGCGACAAGATCCCGGACGACGTCAAGGCCGAGGTCACCACGGACGTCGAGGCGCTCAAGGGTGCCCTCGAGAACGCCGAGACCGACGCGGAGACGCTGAGCGCCGCCATCTCCAAGCTGGGTGAGTCCAGCCAGAAGATGGGTGCCGCGATGTACGCCGCCGCCGAGGCCGACTCGGCCGCCGCGGGTGGCACGACCGGCGCCACCGGCGAGGCCGACGACGACGTCGTCGAGGCCGAGATCGTCGACGAGGACACCGAGGGCGACGCCAAGTGACCGAGGAGAACCTCAACCCGGAGGAGGGGGAGCTGCAGGAGTCTGCAGCTCCCTCGCCCGAGGGCGACGAGGCCCCGGCGGCCGAGGCTGCCGAGGGCGCCGCGAGCCCCGAGGTCCCGGAGGCCGAGGCCGACGAGCTGACGGTCACGAAGATGGAGCTCGAGGAGCGGACCCTCGACCTGCAGCGCCTGCAGGCGGAGTTCCTCAACTACAAGCGCCGTGTCGACCGGGACCGTGAGCTGATCCGCGAGAACGCGACGTACGCCGCGCTCACGCCGATCATCGACGTCCTCGACACCATCGACCGGGCCCGCGAGCACGAGCCGCTCGAGGGCGGCTTCAAGGCCACGGCCGAGCAGCTCGAGCGCGTCGTCGCCGGGCTCGGCCTGGTCAAGTTCGGCGAGGTCGGCGACCCGTTCGACCCGACCGTCCACGAGGCGCTCTCGCACATCGGCACCGACGCCGAGGTCGAGGTGACCACCTGCAAGGTGATCGCCAAGGCCGGCTACAAGATCGGCGACCGGGTCGTGCGGGCAGCGCAGGTCCTGGTGGTCGACCCGGCTTGACGACCCACGACGACACGACTGAACGGAAGGGAGGTGCGCGATGAGTGACGACGGCATCCGGTCCGACTGGGCCACGAAGGACTTCTACAAGGAGCTCGGCGTCGCGAAGACCGCGTCGCAGGACGACATCAAGAAGGCCTACCGCAAGCTCGCGCGTGCCAACCACCCGGACTCGCACCCCGACGACACCGCCAAGCACGAGAAGTTCAAGGCGGTGGCGGAGGCCTACGACGTCATCGGCGACGCCGACAAGCGCAAGAAGTACGACGAGGCGCGCGAGCTCTTCAGCCGCGGCGGCTTCCCGGCGGGCGGCGGCTACGGCGGCGGGTTCGGTGGCAGCGTCAACGTCGAGGACCTGCTCCGCGACCGCGCCGGGGGCGGCGGTGGTGGCTTCGGCGACCTCTTCGGCGACCTGTTCGGCGGCGGCTTCTCCGCCGGCCGGCGGGCGCCGCGTCCCTCGCGCGGGGCCGACCTGGAGACGACCGCGACGATCGGCTTCACCGAGGCGCTCGAGGGCGTCACGGTGTCGCTGCGGATCAGCTCCGAGGGTGCCTGCCCGACCTGCCACGGCACCGGCGGCAAGCCCGGCACCAAGCCGCACGCCTGCCCGGTGTGCGAGGGCACCGGCTTCGTCACGGCCTCCGTCGGCGGCGCGTTCTCGATGAACGAGACCTGCCCCGCCTGCGGCGGACGCCAGCTCGTCTACGACGACCCGTGCCCGACCTGCCACGGCAGCGGCCTGGGCCAGGCGACCCGCACGATCCAGGCCCGGATCCCCGCCGGGGTGAAGGACGGCCAGCGGATCCGCCTGCGCGGCAAGGGCGCCCCCGGCGACAACGGTGGGCCGGCCGGTGACCTCTACGTCACCGTGAAGGTCACCCAGCACCGGGTCTTCGGGCGCAAGGGCGACCACCTGACCGTCGACGTACCCGTGTCCTTCGCCGAGCTCGCGCTCGGCGCGGAGATCAAGGTGCCGACGATGGGCGGTGCCCCGGTCACGCTGCGCATCCCGGCCGGCACCCCCAACGGGCGCACCTTCCGGGTGCGCGGCAAGGGTGCCGCGAAGGCCGACGGCTCGCGCGGCGACCTGCTCGCGACCGTCGAGGTCCAGGTGCCGGCGACGCTCGACGCCGACGCCAAGGCCGCCCTCGAGGCGTACGCCGCCGCCACGGCGTCGGCCAGCAGCTCGCTGCGGGCCGGCCTGTTCGAGTCCCGGGCCCAGGAGTCCTGATGGCCACGCGACGGCCGCCGCAGCCCACCCCGCCTGCTCCCGACGACGCTGTCTTCGTGATCAGCGTCGCCGCACAGCTCAGCGGGCTGCACCCGCAGACGCTGCGCACCTACGAGCGGGTCGGCCTGATCACCCCGGGCCGCACGGGCGGCGGCGGCCGGCGCTACTCCTACCGCGACATCGAGCGACTGCGCGAGATCGCGGAGCTGACCGCGGCCGGCATCGGCATCGAGGGCGTCAAGCGGATCCTCGACCTCGAGAACGCCGTCGCGGCGCTCCGCTCCCGCAACGCCGAGCTGGTCGCCGAGCTCGAGGCAGCTCACGAGGCGCTGCGCCAGGCGGTCGCCGCCCGCCCCGCCCCGCCCACCCGCCTGCCCGCCCTCCCGCAACCCCCCTCCGGCCAGTCGATCGTCGTCTGGCGCCGCGGCACCTGATCTCCCGCGAAGTGTGAGGTTTTCTCCGCCGAAGTGGCGCAAGTTCTCCATCGAGGTGTGACACCGTCTCCAGCGCGCAGCGGAGAGAGTCACACACCTCGGCGGAGAAACCCTCACACTTCGGCGGAGAAACCCTCACACTTCGCGCGCCTACGAGGCCAGCCCGCGGGCGGCTACTTCGGGTAGGTGCCCTGGCGGGCCTCGGTCCAGCAGGAGCGGTCGTCGATGCCGTCGGGGGTCGTGTTCGGGGTGCCGTTGGCGTTGAAGCCGATGTCGTCCTTGAACGGGTAGACCCGGATGGTGAGGTTCGGCAGGGTGATGTTGCCGGTGACCTGGGCCTGCCAGAGCTGACCGTAGACATGGGTGAGCGCGCCGCGGGTCGCGTCGATCCCGGTGAAGCCCTGGCCGTTGACGTGGCCGCCGTTGCCCGTGCCGGAGTAGGCCTGCGGGCCGGTCGTGCCGGGGCCGAAGAAGCCGCCGTCGTACGTCTGCGGGACGCCGAACGGGTTCGCCTCGTACGGCGCCGCGCCGGGCGTCGTCGTCAGGTCGGTCGTGGCCTGGCCGATCTGCGTGCTGCCCTGCAGGTTGATGCCCGCCCCGCGCAGCGAGGTGACGTCGAGCGCGGCGTTCGCCGCCTTCGTCTCCGGCCCGGCGCCGCCGTCGCCGGCGGTCAGCTTGACCGTGTACCTGATGTTGCCGACCACGGTCTCCGTCTTCGACACGCACAGCCCGTTGAGGCTGGCGGTCGCGAACCCGGCGCGCAGCAGGTTCTTCCACTGGCCGTTGCCGAGCCGGACCGGCGCCATCCCGAAGGCCGCGTCGTCGGCGGTCAGTTGTGACGTCGAGAAGGTCGCGTTGCCGTCCTGGATCACGAGGGTCGTGTCGAAGCCGAGCGCCTGCTGCCAGGTCAGTGTCGCGAGGGCGCCGAGCGCCGCGAGCCCGGTGCCGAGTACGACGGACATCCGCCCCCACCGCGTCCCTCCGTGGACGACGCCGGGCACTGTCGCCCCCATCAGCTCACCGAGATCGTGGTGTTCGGCAGCTGGATCGAGTTGAGCGGGTTGCCCGACCCGTCCACCGGCACCTGCGTGTAGGGGTCCGACGGGTTCTGCCGGTGCGTGACCAGGTAGTAGAAGTCGAGGTTCACCCCGAGCAGGGTGTAGTTCTCGCCGCCGCCGAGCCACTGCGCGAGGTCGCCGGCGAAGTCCGAGGCGCTGAGCTCGCAGGTGCCCCCGATGCCGAGGAAGCCGCCCCGCGCCGTACCGCCGACGAGACCGCAGGCCAGGTGGGTCGCCGTCGGCAGCTGCGCGACCGGCACCGTGAACGAGCTGTTCGCGGTCGCCAGGACCTCGGTCCACACGCCCGAGCCGCCGATCGTGATCGCCTGGTCGGGGTCGATGGTCAGCCGGTAGTTGCTGGCCGACTTCGGCGCGGGCGCGTCCCCGCTGTCGGCGTACAGCTGGATGTCGTTGGTGCCGGACGCCGGGCAGGCGGCGACGGGTGTCGTGTCGCCGGTGCAGAACTGCAGCCCGCTGAAGGCCACCTGGTAGAGGTCGGTGCGCGAGCCGGCGGCGGCGTAGTAGACGGTGTTCGGGAACTTCCGGCCGTACGCCGTGCGGATCTGCCCGATCGCGAGACCGGGGTCGGACGTGGTGACACTGCCCGACTGCAGGTGCCAGCGCACGCCCGCCAGGCAGGGGTGCATCCGGCCGGCCGCGTTGAAGTCGCCCGCGCCGTTGTCGAGCTGCACCTCCTGGCGCCGCTGCTGCGGGTCGGCGCTGCCCGGCTGGTCGCAGGCGAACGGCTGGTAGGCGCTGCTCCGGCCCTGCCCGAGCGCGCGGTCGCCGGTGCGCGGCAGCAGCACGGACGCGGTCGCGACCACGAGGATCGCGCCGAGGACGAGCCACCGCTGGCGGCGTACGGACAGGTTCACGACGCGCCGGGGGTGGCGACCGCGGCGGCGCGACGGCGTCCGCCACGGGAGCGTCGCGGTGCCTTCTCGCCCCACGCCCAGACCATCGAGCCGCCGAGGATCGCGAGCACCGAGCCGAGCAGGTAGCCGCCCAGGTTGGCCGCCACGAACGCCGCGAGCCCGAGCAGCACGGCGAGCACCCCGACGAGCGCGCGGTAGTGCGGCGCGAACCACGCGACCAGCCCGAAGAGCACCAGCGCGCCGCCGAGGATGTAGCCGGCGGAGTAGCTCCAGCCACCGCTCACCGCGAGGACGAACGTGAAGAACATCGAGCGCACGATCCACGCCCCGGCCGCGATGCACCACAGCCCGCCCCAGAACGGACGGGTACGACGGAAGGCCCGGAACCACGTCCGGGCCGACCGCAGGGCCTGCAGCGCGCCCATCAGCCGGCCGCCTGGCTCGGGCAGTCGGCCTGCGTCTTGTGGCCCTTGATGACCTTGATCTTCAGGTTCGGCAAGGTGATCGCCCCCTGCAGGTTGATGCCGTAGGTGTCGCCGCCGAGACCGCCGATGTTGATCCGGTCGACGGTCAGGCCGAAGTCGCCCGCCGCGGGCTGGGCCTGGCCGTTGGGCCACGCGATGCCGGCCGTGTCGTCGACGGTGTCGGCGCTCTGGCCGAGGTTCATGCCGCTGATGAGGTTGCCGAAGCCGTTGAGCGAGCGGGAGTTGAGGAACAGGTTGCTGGCGGTGATGTGGTTGCCGCCGGTGAGCAGCCCGTTGGCGTCGTAGGTCAGCGCGTTGCCGGCGCCGTCGGTCGTCGTGTTGGCGCCGTTGGTGAAGCTGCTGCGCACCGGCACGCCGGCGAGGATCATCAAGGTGACCTCCCCGACGACGGGGACGTCCTCGTGCGCGATCGCGCACAGGCCCGCCAGCTTGGCCGACCTGATCCCGAGCTCGGCGACGCCGTTGTCCTCGCCGGTCGAGCTGTCGTTGGTCGAGAGGAAGCCGGCGGCCTGCGCGCCCTGCAGGTAGTTCGAGTACAGCTGGAACTCCTGGTCGGCGGTCGTGAAGTTCACCGCCAGCACGCTGCTGCTGACCAGCTGGAACATCCCGATCAGTGCCGCGAGCCCGCCGGCGAGCGGCACCAGCGCTCGCCGGCGGGTGCCCTGCCGGACCTCGGCCCGCTCGACCATCGCCGACGAGCGCGCGGCCGCCGCCCGTCGTACCCGGTCGGGGAGGCGGTTGCGGCGGTCCGTCATCGCCGGGCCCGGCGCGCGTCGCGCTTCTCCTGGCGCCGCGCGTCACGCTCGGCGAAGCGCGCCAGCTGCTTGTCCGTGTACGGCGCCCACGCGAAGACGAGCCCCGCGCCGGTGATCCCGAGGACCATGCCGACCAGCCAGCCGCCGAGGTTGGCGAGGGGCAGCGAGGCGACGGCGAGCATCATCGCGACGATCGCCGGGAAGTGCCGCTGGGCCGGGACCACGAGCGCGATGCACGCGGCGGCGGCCATCCCGCCGGCGAGCAGCAGCGGGGTGATGCTGCGGACGCCGACGGTCGTGTAGAACTCGAAGGTCCCGCCGAGCAGCGGGCGGGCGATGAAGTAGGCGCCCGCGAGCAGGATCAGCGATCCCCAGAACGGGCGGGTACGACGGAAGCGGGTGAACCCGTGCCGCAGCCGGGTCGGCCGGCCGGCCGCGGGGGCCGGGGTGGTGACGTCGACGGCGACGTCGGAGGTGCCGGTGACGGCGGAGATGTCAGTCATGCGAGGGTCCTTGCGACAAGGCGGTGGCCTCGTGGGGGCGCGCCGGCGCGCCCCCACGAGGGAGTGCTGAGAGGACCGTCCGCTGATCAGGCGGTCGGTCGTGGCGTCGGCTGGATCAGGAGTTGATCAGTTGCCGAGCGCGACCGAGAGCGACAGGTTGTCGAGCGCGAGGCTCTCCAGCGTGATCGCGTAGGCGGTCGCGTTGACGTTCGGCAGGTCCGCCGAGGAGCTCGTCAGGGCGAAGCCGTCGGCGACGTAGCCGCTGTCGGTCGTGGTGTTGGCGAAGCCCGCCTCGGACTGCGCGACACCGATGGTGGTGCTGCCGAGCGTCGCACCGTTGGGGGTGTTCAGCGTCTTGGCGTTGAGGCCCACCGACCCGAGGGCGATGGTGGTGTCCGTCGAGGTGACCTCGAGGTGGGCACCGATGCCCAGCAGGGGCAGGGTCACGTCCGGGGTGACGACCTCGATGCCGCTGGCGTTGGTGTTCGACCCGGTCTCCGCGTAGAGCGTGGCCTGGTCGCCGCCTGCGACGTCGGCGGATCCCGTGCGGGCCTTGAGGCCGTCGCTGGTGATCCGGTCGCTGTTGAGCGTGAACCCGTCGGCCGACGACAGCACGGCGCCGACCATTCCCTGCAACATGGCGACGCCGAGGCCTGCGGTCAGCAGGGTGGCCGGCACCGTCACGGCTGCGAACCGACCCATGCGGGTGCGGCCCATACCGATTTCCTTCTTCACATTTCCCTCCCAAGGAAACACGTCCGCCGATCCCTCCCGAACCGGCGGTGGACGCTGGCCGCATCCCCATGTCCTTGGCCAAGCGTGACGGAGTGTGACACACAACACCGGTTGTGCGCGACAGTGAGTAACAGATTTTTCTCAGGTCTCGCCAGATCCTGCCGAGGGGGGCGCCGGCCACCCGGCCGATCACGTACCGTTCGCGCCGTGACTCATCGTGCCGAGGGCCGCAGGTGGCTGCGCACCGCGCTCGGCGTCGCCGCGCTGGTCGTCTTCTTCGCCGCGATGCTGGTCGTGATCGCGGTGCTCGCGTTCTCCGTGAAGGTGTCCGGGCACAGCATGGAGCCGACCCTCGCCGACGGCGACCGCCTCGTCGTGAACCCCTTCGGCAAGGACGACGTGGCTCGTTTCGACATCGTCGAGAGCACCCTCGGCGACCGCGAGATCCCTGTCGTGAAGCGGGTGATCGGCATGCCGGGCGACCAGGTCCAGGCGAGCGCCGCGGGCGACCCGCCCGTCGTACGGATCAAGCCGGCGGGGGAGGACACGGTGTACGTCGTCGACAACCCGGCCTGGTCCGGTCGCGTCGGCGAGAAGGTCGAGCCCTGCTGCGCCGACGACGGTACGACGCTGCCGCGCGGCAAGGAGCCGGCCTGGGTCACCGTGCCGGACGGGCAGTTCTGGCTGCTCGGCGACAACTGGGGCGGGTCGGACGACTCGCGCACCTTCGGCTTCGTCGAGCAGGACCAGGTCACCGCGCGGATCTCCTTCCGGGTCCAGCCCTTCGGCGACTTCGGCCCGGTGGCCGACGACGTGCGGCTCGTGGCCGAGGACTGAGCCGCCGAGCCGCTGGGCACACGGTGTCGCAGTTCCTGCGACACCGTGACCTGAGATCCCTGTGCCATTCGCCACAACAGGCACTAACCTCAGGCCGTCGAGACCGTTTGACGGAATGGGGCTCACCAGGCTCAGCGGGACTCGGAGGACGAGAGGTGCGCGTGGACGCAGTGCTGGACGGGCTTGCCGACTGGGCCCACCACGTCAACTGGATCTACTTCGTCTCGATCCCGATCTTCACCGGTGTCATCGGCTGGCTCATCAACTGGTCGGGCCTGTGGATGCTCTTCAAGCCGATCAACTTCCACGGCTTCCGGGTGCCCGGCCTCAGGGAGATCGCCGGCATCAT
This sequence comes from Nocardioides sp. SRI_004, assembly GCF_057586415.1. NCBI lineage: Bacteria > Bacillati > Actinomycetota > Actinomycetes > Propionibacteriales > Nocardioidaceae > Nocardioides > Nocardioides sp. SRI_004. Next base: position 7,978 of record NZ_JBYCZV010000025.1, on the reverse strand, counting down.
GCCGCGCAAGGTCCAGGAGATCCCGGGCCTGATGGAGGGCGGCGTCGGCTGGCAGGGCATCGTCCCGGCGCGCGCCGCCAAGATGGGCAGCATCGCCGTCGACAAGGTGATCGCGAAGCTCGGCACGCCGGCGGAGTTCTACGCCCAGCTCGAGCCGGACCAGATCGCCGAGCACATCGTCAACGTGTTCCGTCCCGACCTGCCGCAGCTGGTCCACGACGTGATGATGCGCGAGCACCCGCGGCTGTGGCGGGACCTGCCGAAGCCCGTCCGCCAGGCCGTCATCGACCGGGTCCAGGCCCAGCTGCCGGGGGTGGTCAAGACGATCACCGACGAGATCGGCGTGCACATCAACCAGCTGCTCGACCCGAAGATCATGGTCATCGACCACTTCCGCAAGAACCCCGAGCTCGTCGTCCGGGTGTTCAAGGACGTCGGCCAGCGCGAGCTCAACCTGATGGTCGCCTTCGGCTTCATCTTCGGCTTCCTGCTGGGCATCCCGGTGGCGATCATCGACGTGACCTTCGAGATCTGGTGGCTGCTGCCGATCCTCGGCGTCTTCGTCGGGTGGACCACCAACCTGCTGGGCATGTGGCTGATCTTCGACCCGCCGGAGGAGAAGCGGATCCTCGGCATCAAGGTGCAGGGCCTGTTCCTGCGCCGCCAGGACGAGTGCGCCGAGGTCTACGCGCGGATCATCGCCGACGACGTCATCACGCTCGAGCGCATCGGCGACTTCCTCATGGACGGACCGCGGGGCGACCGGACCCGCCAGATGATCGCGACCGCCATGCGGCCCGCGATCGACAAGGCGGCCGGGCCGCTGCGCGGCGCGGTCAACGTCGCGATGGGCGGCCGGCGCTACGACAGCATCAAGGACTCCTTCGCGATGGAGGCGGTCGGGCGCACGATCACGCCGTTCCGCGACGCGGACTTCAGCAAGCAGCAGTCGGAGAAGATCCGGGTCCTGATCGCGCGGCGCACCAAGGAGCTCCCGCCGAAGGACTTCGTGGAGATGATGCGCTCGGCCATCAAGGAGGACGAGTGGATGCTCTACCTCCACGGCGCCGTGATGGGCGCCGCCGGCGGCTTCCTGCACGTCGGGCTGTTCGTCTGGCACTGGATCCCCGGCCTGCCGGGCCACTGATGCCGGCGGCGGGGGCAGTGTGACGAGCCAGACGCGGAGCGGACCGGCGGACCGGTCGTTGATGGAGGATGTGAGCGTGGCCAAGGACAACACCACCGACGCGGGCCTGGACGACGAGGGCCTGCCGCGGCTGCCCGCGCTGAGCGGTCCTGCCGTCGCGGAGTCGCTGCCGGGCCTGGCCCGCGTGGCCGGCTCAGCGGCGCTGCACACGGCCGGTTGGGGCGTGCGCCTGACGACCCGCAACTGGATGCGCGTCGGCAAGGCGGTGACCAGTCGCGACGAGGCGGCCTCGCTCATCCGCGACGTCGGCAACTACGTCAACGCCCTCGGCGAGGTCGCCCGCCAGGTCTCCGGCGGCGTGCCGGTGGCCACCGCGCTGACCCGGGCCGGCGAGTCGCTCGGCGGCGCCGGCTCCCGTCCGGCCGCCACGTCGTCGCCGGTCGTCGACGGCCATGTCGTCGCCAACCGGCCGCAGACCCTGCGCGAGCGCGGCAACGAGCTGCTCGAGAAGTCCCGTGACGTCTGGAGCCAGGACGACCGGCACCCCGCGTTCGACCGCATCCTCGACGAGCTCGCCCCCGACGAGGCGCGGATCCTGGTGATGCTCCTGCGCAACGGCCCGCAGCCGAGCGTCGACATCCGCACCGGCGGCCCGATCGGCATGGTCAGCAGCCAGCTCGTGGCGCCCGGGCTGAACATGGTCGGGCCCCGGGCCGGCCTGCGCTACCTGGAGCAGGTGCCGTCGTACCTGAACAACCTCTTCCGGCTCGGCCTGGTGTGGTTCTCCCGCGAGGCGGTGCACGACCACCTCGAGTACCAGGTGCTCGAGGCGCAGCCCGACGTGCTGGCCGCCCTGCACTCGGTCAAGTTCGCCAAGGTCGTGCGCCGCAGCATCCACCTGACCCCCTTCGGCGAGGAGTTCTGCAAGCTCGCGCTGGTCGACGAGGAGACGGCGTCGAGCGACGACCTGCCCGAGCACGAGGCACCGCCGGACGTCGACGCCTGATCCGAAATTCTCAAAGTTGAGTGGAACAGACTCAACTTTAGGGACGTTGGGCCTAGTGACCGGTCGGAGAAATCCGGCCACGATGGAGCCACTGACCCAAGGAGACGCCGTATGTCCCAGTTCGGGGCCGACAAGTTCACCACGCGTGCGCGCGAGGCGATCGAGGCCGCCCAGCTCGCCGCCACCACGGCGGGCAACACCACCGTCGAGCCGGTCCACCTGCTCGTCGCCCTGCTCCTCCAGGAGGAGGGCACCGCCGCCAACCTGATCGCCAAGGCCGGCGTCGATGTCACCGCGGTCGTCCACGCGGCGTCCGCCGCCCGCGACGCACTGCCGCGCGCCAGCGGCGCCACGGTGCAGCAGCCCGCGGGATCCGCGGCGCTGACCCGCGTGCTCGCGTCCGCGCTCGACCTCGCCGCGTCCATGAAGGACGACTACGTCGCGACCGAGCACCTGCTCATCGCGCTGGCGACCGTCGAGTCGTCGGCCCGTCAGGTGCTGACCGACGCCGGCCTGTCCGCCGACGCCCTGCGTGACGCCCTCACCGCCGTCCGCGGCAACCGTCGCGTCACCTCGCAGGACGCCGAGTCGACGTACGAGGCGCTCGAGAAGTACTCCGTCGACCTCACCGCCGCCGCGGAGGAGGGCAAGCTCGACCCGGTGATCGGTCGCGACCAGGAGATCCGTCGCGTCATCCAGGTGCTGAGCCGGCGGACCAAGAACAACCCCGTCCTCATCGGCGAGCCCGGCGTCGGCAAGACCGCCGTCGTCGAGGGCCTCGCGCAGCGCGTCGTCGCGGGCGACGTCCCCGACAGCCTCAAGCACAAGCGCGTGCTCAGCCTCGACCTCATGGGCATGGTCGCCGGCGCGAAGTACCGCGGCGAGTTCGAGGAGCGGCTCAAGGCCGTCCTCGACGAGATCCGCCAGTCCGAGGGCCAGGTCATCACGTTCATCGACGAGCTGCACACGGTCGTCGGCGCGGGCGCCGGCGGCGACAGCCAGATGGACGCCGGCAACATGCTCAAGCCGATGCTCGCCCGCGGTGAGCTGCACATGATCGGTGCCACCACGCTCGACGAGTACCGCGAGTCGATCGAGAAGGACCCCGCGCTGGAGCGCCGCTTCCAGCAGGTCTTCGTCGGCGAGCCGTCGGTCGAGGACACCATCCAGATCCTGCGCGGCATCCAGGAGAAGTACGAGGCGCACCACGGTGTACGCATCACCGACGCCGCGCTCGTCGCCGCCGCCACGCTCTCGGACCGCTACATCACCGGCCGGCAGCTGCCGGACAAGGCCATCGACCTCGTCGACGAGGCCGCGTCCCGGCTGCGGATGGAGATCGAGTCCTCCCCGGAGGAGATCGACCAGCTCCGTCGCCAGGTCGACCGGCTCAAGATGGAGGAGTTCGCGCTCGCCAAGGAGAGCGACGACGCGTCCCGCGAGCGGCTGGAGGCGCTGCGCGCCGACCTCGCCGACAAGGAGGAGGAGCTGCGCGGGCTCGAGGTCCGCTGGGAGCGCGAGAAGTCCGAGCTCGAGGGTGAGGGCGCCCTGCGCCGCCAGCTCGACCAGCTGCGGATCGAGGCCGACAAGCTGACCCGCGAGGGCAACCTCGCCGGCGCCAGCGAGATCCTCTACGGCCAGATCCCCGTGCTCGAGCAGCAGATCAAGGCCGTCGAGGCCGTCGAGGACGCCGAGACGCCGGACGAGAAGCTGGTCGGCGAGGAGGTCGGCGCGACCCAGATCGCGGAGGTCGTCGAGGCCTGGACCGGCATCCCCACCGGCCGGCTGCTGCAGGGCGAGACCGCCAAGCTGCTGGAAATGGAGCAGGTCATCGGGGCCCGCCTGATCGGGCAGCAGGAGGCCGTGCGCGCGGTGTCCGACGCCGTACGACGGGCGCGGGCCGGGATCTCCGACCCCAACCGGCCGACCGGCTCGTTCCTCTTCCTCGGCCCGACGGGTGTCGGCAAGACCGAGCTCGCCAAGTCGCTCGCGGACTTCCTCTTCGACGACGAGCGGGCGATCGTCCGCATCGACATGAGCGAGTACGCCGAGAAGCACTCCGTCGCGCGGCTCGTCGGTGCCCCTCCGGGCTATGTCGGGTACGACGAGGGCGGCCAGCTCACCGAGGCGGTCCGCCGCCGCCCGTACTCCGTCGTGCTGCTCGACGAGGTCGAGAAGGCGCACCCCGAGGTCTTCGACATCCTGCTGCAGGTGCTCGACGACGGCCGGCTGACCGACGGCCAGGGCCGCACGGTCGACTTCCGCAACACGATCCTGATCCTCACCTCCAACCTGGGCTCGCAGTTCCTGGTCGACCCGACCATGGACCCGGAGGTGCAGAAGGAGGCGGTGCTGGGCGTCGTGCGGCAGTCGTTCAAGCCCGAGTTCCTCAACCGGCTCGACGAGATCGTCACCTTCGACGCGCTGACCAGGGACGACCTGGGCCACATCGTCGAGCTGCTGCTCCGGTCCCTGGAGTCGCGGCTCGCGGCCCGGCGGATCTCGCTCGAGGTCTCGCCGGACGCACGGGCCTGGCTGGCCGACACCGGCTACGACCCGGCCTACGGTGCCCGACCGCTGCGCCGGCTGATCCAGACCGCGATCGGTGACCCGCTCGCCCGGCTGCTGATCTCCGGCGAGGTCACCGACGGGGGCTCCGTGAAGGTCGAGCGGGGCGAGGACGGGCTGGTGCTCGCCGGCTGAGGTGGCGGGTCGTGAGGTGCAGGAATCCCCGGTCGACCGGGGATTCCTGCACTTGTCGGCCGTTGCAACACCTGACAAGTGCATGAATTGCCTGTCCGCCCACCTGCCGTGTCGCCCCGGCGACCGGCGGCGCCGGGCCTAGCCTTTCCCCATGGCTGACCTGACCGAGCCGTGCCCGAACTGCAGCACGATGATGCGCTGGGAGACCTCCCACGAGCGGTGCGACGGATGCGGCTACATCCGCCCCTGCTGCGAGGGCGCTCCCTGCCACTGAGCTGCCCTCGAGCCGAGCCGGACCGGCCGCCCGGCGCCCCCGAGGCGTGGTGCGGTCTGGTGGAATGGGGTCATGAGCGAGAAGCAGCCCCGACCGCCCCAGGCGACCTTCGCCGGGGTGCTGATCATCGGTGGCTCGCTGCTGCTGATCGCAGCCGCGTGGCAGCGGGTCTCGACCCTGCACACGCTCGAGGCCCAGCGCAGCATCGAGACCTGGCTCTCCACCAACAACCTCGAGGGCATGACCGTCGACGGCCTGGTGACCACGTTGCGGGTGCTGTGCATCGTCGGCGGTGGCGCCGCCGCCGCGTCGACGATCCTCGGCTTCCAGGTCTTCCAGCGCTCGCTCAGCGCCCGCATCGCCCTCGCGGTGCTGGCGCCGCTTCTCTTCCTCGGTGCCCTGGCGAGCAATGTCGTCGTCGCCGCGATGGCGGTCTTCGGCATCGGCCTGCTCTGGGCCCAGCCCACCCGGGACTGGTACGCCGGGCGTCCGTGGCTGCAGCCCTACCAGAACCGCCGCGCGGCCCGGGTCGCGGCGATGCGCTCCGGCAGCCCCACCCTGCCCGGGCCACAGGCTCCTCCGGTCGCGCCGGCCGATCCGTCCCAGGGTCCGCCGCCGGCCCCGCCGGTGCCGGGCTACCGGCTCCCCGCCCACCGGCCTGACGTCGTACGACGTCCGGGGGCGCTGCTGGCCGCGTGCATCCTCACCTGGGTGCTGTCCGCGCTCACGGTCGTCCTGATGACGCTGCTGGCGCTGGTCGTCGCCGCGGAGGGTGAGGAGTTCTTCGCCGAGCTGAAGAAGCAGGAGCCCGACCTGGTCGCCTCGAGCGGCATCACCGAGCAGCAGTTCGTCGCGTCCTTCCTCGTCATCGCGGCCGGGCTCGTGCTGTGGGCGATGGCGGCGCTGGTGCTCGCCGTCCTGGCCTTCACCGGCCAGAACTGGGCGCGGATCGCGCTGGCCGTGTCCGGCGTGTGCGCCACGATGCTCACCCTGGTGATGACGCTCAGCGGTCCGCCCCTGGTGGTCGTCGCGGGCGTGCTCGGCGTCGGCACGTGGCTGCTGCTGCGGCCCGAGGTCGTGGGCTGGTACCGGCACCGCCGCTGAGGCCGAGCCGGTCCGTCGCCTCAGGACCTCACTGCAGCGCCCACCGCCCGTTGCTGAAGCGGTAGCGGAAGGTCGTCTCGCCGCTGCCGTACCTGGCGATGCCGCTGTCGTAGATGAATGCCTGCCTCGTCACGACCACGTCCCCGTCGAGACGGGCGCTCACGATCTGGCGTGGCTCGTCGGCCTCGTCGGAGCTCCACAGCGGTGTGCCCACCAGCACCGGGTCGGGCCGGGACAGGTCCAGCGCGACGATGTCGTAGAGGATCGAGGACCGGCCGGCGCAGCACAGTGCCTGCGGCGACCCCGAGCACTGGAGCTGGACGATGGCGTCCGCAGTGCCGTCACCGGTGACGTCGGTGGTGCCGAGGAGCTTCACCTCGAAGATCGATGCGCCGCCGGACGTCGGATCGGTGGGATCGACGAACGCCTCGCCGACGCCGTCGACCAGCTGGATCGGCCTGACCTGGTTCCACCCGGTCGAGCTGCCGTCGCCGCAGGAGCCCGCCGGGATGGCGAGGTTCGCGATCTCCTTCTGCGTCGGCGGCCCTGCCTCCGTCTCCTCGGGCGTGCCGGGCTCGCCGACGGAGATCACCTGTCCGACTCCGCGGGCGACCCGCGTCCCGCCCGCGCGGGGCGCGCCGATCCACAGGTCGTTGCCGCTGCCGGACTCCCACGCGCCGAGCGCCCGGCCGTCGTGGGCGGTCGCCCGCCACGCGATCCCGATGTCGCGGTCGTCCCGCTCCCAGGAGTGGCTGACGAGCGGGTCGGCCGGCGAGCCGAGGTCGCCGATCGTCGTACGGTAGTAGCGGCTGGGCCCCGCGTCTGCCGCACAGCTCCCGCCGGGGCCGTAGGCCGCCAGCAGCTCCTCGCCGTCGAAGGCGACCGCGTTCAGGTCGCCCGGTGCCCCGCGGTACTGGTCCTGGCCGTCGGGTCCGGTGAACCGGCTCATCGCGAAGGGCCCGTCCGTGCCCGTGCGCTCGAGGTCCACCACGGTGATCGAGCCGTCGAGGCACCCGTCGCCGGGGTACTCCTTGTACGCGACGTAGCGACCGCTCGCTGAGGTCGCCGGCAGACCCGCCGACCCGATCCCGGTGTCCTCCGACGCGGTGATCTCGCCGCTGTCGAGGTCGACCCTGCTGAGGATCGAGCGGAAGTAGCCGTCCGCCTCGTCCCCGTCGGCCGGGAGCGTGACGAGCGCAGCATCGTCCTGCACGGACAGGATCGCGTCGACGTAGTGGGACTGCTCGCTGAGCCCGACGCCCGGCGGGTCCTGGATCGGCGTGGACCCGGTCCGCCGGATCCGGCCGTCGGCGACACGGAAGCGGTCGATGGTCGAGTCGACCGTGAGCGTCACGAAGGTGCCGTCGGGGGCGGCGGCGAGCGCGGTGCACCTGCAGTCGATCGAGGACTGTGCCGCCGGGTCGCTGCCCGACACGGCCGCGATCCGCCGGCCGTCGATCGCGACGACGGCGCGACCCTCGGCGTCGCTGGCCAGGTGGACTCCCCACGCCGGTCCACCGGTGGTGTGGTTGTAGCTGATGTCGGCGATGCGGACGGTGTTGCCATCGTTGGTGACGACCGATGCCGTCAGGTCGTCGGCCGTGTCCGCCGGGTTGGTCGTGTACGCCGCCACCAGCGCCGGGACGTACGGCGGCGGGGCGGCCGCCGGCTCGTCGTCGTCGAGGAGGACGACCGTCGCGGCGCCCGCACCGATCGTGGCCACCGCCGCCGCGGCGGCGATCAC
>NZ_JBYCZV010000024.1:0-53456 GCF_057586415.1 Nocardioides sp. SRI_004 | reverse complement strand
GCAGGGGCAGCGGCGGCCTTCGTGCCGTTCGTGCCCGCGCCCTTGAAGTACGCGGCCCAGGCCGGATCGACGCTGTTCGGGTCAGCCTCGAACTGCTCCTTCATCTCCTCCACGAGCCACTCGTTGGCTCCGAAGTCGACGGGTTCTGGTGATCCGTGGGACTGGTCTGACGACTGCGTCACGACGTGCTTCGCCTCTTCCGAATGTGCGCGTTGGCCCCCCGCCGCCGGTGACGGGCGGTTTCGACCGCCAAGGCTAGTCCCATGCCGAAGCAAATGCCGCCCCTCGGTCACCCTTTGGCGCAGGGTGTTGCACAACAGGCGTCTGCCGGGTCGTGGTGGTGGGCACCGGACGGGAGTGAATGCCATGAGCACGGTTCCAGACGACGCCGGTGCCCGCGCGCGGAGGATGCCCGTGGGTACGGGGATTTCGGCCCTTGTCGTGGTCGCGGGACTGCTCCTCGGAGGCTGCTCGGGGGGCGAGGAGGAGCCCGCTCCGGCGCCTTCGAAGGAGTCGTCGGCCCCGGACGTGAGAGTGGTCACGGACAGCGGCATCGGCAAGGTCCGGGGGCCGCTGAGCCCCCCACGGCGCGCCGAGGTGGTCCGTGACGTGACCGCCGTCGTCGACGCCTGGTCGACGAGGGCGTACGGCGGCGACTACCCGCGCACCGACTTCGCCGACGCCTTCGCGGCCTTCACCCCGGACGCCCGGGCACTGGCCCTGAGGAAGACCTCGCTGCTGAGCAACGCCGCCGCCGGCGCCGACCTCGAGGCGGTGACGATCGCGCGGCGGGTCGTCCGGGTCGACGTACTCGCGCCGCGGGGGAAGGTCGCCGGGGCGACCGCGCGGATCCGGATCGTGCTCGACCTGTCGGGGCCGACCGACCGTCGCGAGGTGGTGACCGGCCGCCTGCTGCTCTCGCCGACGGCCAAGGGGTGGCGGGTCTTCGGGTTCGACGTCAGCCGAGGGAGGGATTCCTGATGCGCACCTTCATCCGCACGACGCTGCTGGCCCTGCTGCTCGGGGTCGTCGCGATCGTCGTCCCGGACAGCACGCCGGCGCCGACGCAGTTCACCATCGTGAAGCTCGACCGGTCCGACGGCGTGGACGTCGACCCGGACGTGATCTGGGTGCTCGCCGTCGGCTCGGACGCCCGGCCGCGCGAGAACCCGTTGCGGGTGCGCGGCGACGCCCTGCAGCTGGTCGGCATCAACACCCGGACCGGCGCGGCCACCGCGATCGGCATCCCGCGCGACAGCTGGGTCCCGATCCCGGGCGTCGGCTCCAACCGGGTCAACGCCGCCCTCTACTACGGCGGCCCCGAGCTGCTCGGCCGGACCGTCGGCAACCTCGTCGGCCTCCAGCCGGACTACGTCGTCGTCGCGACCTTCAGCGGCCTCGCCGAGCTGGTCAAGGGGATCGGCGGGATCACCGTCAACAACCCCCGCGCCTTCTCCGACGCCCACCTGCACCCGCGGGGCTGGCCGAAGGGGAGGGTCCGGCTCAACGGGATGAAGGCCGTCGAGTTCGCCCGGGTGCGCAAGTCGCTGCCGCGCGGCGACTTCGACCGGTCCGCCAACCAGCAGCGCGTGATCCGCGGCATCCAGCGCCGGGTCGCCGAGCGGGCGGCCGAGCCCGGGTTCATCGAGGGCCAGGTCATCAACGTGCTGCGCCACCTCTCCACGAGGGGGCTCTCCCCGGCGGAGCTGTTCCGCGTCGCGCAGGCGATCGCCCAGGTCGATCCCGCCAAGGTCACCGGCTGCGTCCTGCAGGGCAGGGGCGCCAGCATCAACGGGGCGAGCGTGGTGCTGCCCGACACCCGGGCGGCGCGGCGCTACGGCGACGACGCCCGCAAGGACGCCGTCATCCGGCGGTGCTGAGGTCCCGTGCCTCGCGGGCACCCTTCCCGGCGAGCGCGTCGGCGCGCTCGTTGCCCGGGTCGCCGGCGTGGCCCTTCACCCAGTGCCAGGTGACGTCGTGCGCGGCCGCGGCGACGTCGAGGCGGCGCCACAGGTCGTCGTTCTTGACCGGCGCCTTCGCGGCCGTGCGCCAGCCGTTGGCCTTCCACTTCACGACCCACGACATGATCCCGTTGCGGACGTAGCTGCTGTCCGTGTGGAGGTCGACGGCCGACGGGCGGGTGAGGGCCTCGAGCGCCTGGATGGCCGCCATCAGCTCCATCCGGTTGTTGGTCGTGGCCGGCTCGCCGCCGCGGAGCTCGAGCTCGTGGCCGCCGTACCGGAGGACGGCGCCCCAGCCGCCCGGCCCCGGGTTGCCCAGGCAGGCCCCGTCGGTGTGGATGGTCACGCGGGAGGTGGACGGGCTCGGCACAAGGCGAGGGTACGGCGATCTGCTGGCGGCCCGGGCACCGCCACGGCACGATGGGCGGGGTGACGAAGAAGGCCAGGCGCTCGGACCGGGCGCGACGCAGGAAGGTCGTCGGCCGGCTGCGTGCCGCCGAGGCGAAGCAGCGCCATGTCGAGCTCCGGCTCCGTGACGCAGACCCGCTGAGCGGGTTCGTCCTCGGGGTCGACGACAAGCACGTCGAGCTCACCCGGCTCGGTGAGCCTGGCGAGGCCGACGGCGTCGAGGTGGTCCGGGTCCGCGACGTGGAGAAGGTGCGCCGGACGTCGGCCCCGGCCGACCCCGGGCCGCTGCGCGGCCGCTTCACCCACCTCGAGGAGGTCGAGGAGCTGGCCCAGGCGGTCGTCGACGAGGCGTTCGAGGAGGGCTGGCCGTACGACGCCCAGGGGATCGACCAGCTGACCGGGCTGCAGCGGGCGATCCGCGAGCTCGCGTGCGTCGTACGACGTCCGGCGGAGCCGGCGGGGGACTGACCCGAAAAACAGAAGGGCGCCTCCGGCAGGATTCGAACCTGCGACACCTGGTACCGGAAACCAGTGCTCTATCCCCTGAGCTACGGAGGCATGCGACCGAGACGGGCTCGGCGACGCGAGGCAGAACACTACCGGGCGATACTCACGCGAAGGAAACCGGCACGCGCCGATAGGCTTCGGTCGTGACTCCAGCCCAGCTCTCCTCGACCATCGTCGCGGCCCTCACGTCGCTCGTCGACGACGGTGCCCTGACCCTTCCCGACGGCGTCCCGGCGGAGGTCACGGTGGAGCGACCCCGGCAGAAGGGGCACGGCGACTACGCCACCAACGTCGCGCTGCAGCTTGCGAAGAAGGCCTCGACCAACCCGCGGGCCCTCGGCGAGCTGCTCGCCAAGCAGCTCGAGCAGGCCGACGGCATCAGCGCCGTCGAGGTGGCCGGGCCCGGCTTCCTGAACATCACCGTCGAGGCGGGTGCGCAGGGCAAGGTGGCGGCCGAGGTCGTCGCCGCGGGTGCGGCGTACGGGCACAGCGAGCTGCTCGGCGGCGAGAAGATCAACGTCGAGTTCATCTCCGCCAACCCGACCGGTCCGCTGCACCTGGGCCACACCCGGTGGGCGGTGCTCGGCGACGCGATCGCGCGCGTGCTCGCGGCGGCCGGCGCGGAGGTGACGCGGGAGTTCTACATCAACGACCGCGGCGTGCAGATGAACCACTTCGCCGACTCGATCATCGCCGCGGCGCTGGGGGAGCCCAAGCCCGAGGACGGGTACGCCGGCGAGTACATCACCGACCTCGCCAAGGCCGTCGAGCAGGCCAGCCCCGGCATCTTCCAGCTCGAGGGCGAGGAGCGGCGTGCCGCCGTACGGGCCCAGGGCTACGCGATCCAGCTCAAGGAGCAGCAGGACCAGCTGGACGGGTTCAACACCCACTTCGACGTCTGGTTCTCCGAGCTGTCCCTGCACGAGTCCGGCTCGGTGCCGGAGACGCTGCAGCGGCTGAAGGACCTCGGCCACGTCTACGAGGAGGGCGGCGCGCTCTGGATGCGCACCACCGACTTCGGCGACGACAAGGACCGGGTGCTCATCAAGTCCGACGGCGAGCTGACCTACTTCGCCTCCGACACCGCCTACTACCTCGACAAGCGGGCGCGCGGCTTCGACCACTGCATCTACCTGCTCGGCGCCGACCACCACGGCTACGTCGGCCGGCTCCGGGCGATGGCGGCGTGCGTGGGCGACGACCCCGACAAGACGCTGGACGTGCTCATCGGACAGCTGGTGAAGATCCTCAAGAACGGCGAGGAGCTCAAGCTGTCGAAGCGGGCGGGCAATATCGTCACGCTCGACGACCTGGCGCGTGAGATCGGCGTCGACGCGCTGCGCTACTCGCTGGCGCGCTACCCGGCCGACTCGCCGCTGGTGCTCGACGTCGCCGAGATCACCAAGCAGTCCAACGACAACCCGGTCTACTACGTCCAGTACGCCCACGCGCGGACCTGCCGGATGATCGAGAACGCCCGCGACCTCGGGATGGCGCTGCCCGAGCTCACGGCAGCCGATCAAGGCGGCTTCGACCCGAGCCTGCTCGGCCACGAGCGCGACGGCGAGCTGCTGCGCGCGCTGGCCGAATACCCGCGCGTCGTCGCGAGCGCTGCCGAGCTGCGGGAGCCGCACCGGGTCGCGCGCTACCTGGAGGACACCGCGTCGGTGTTCAACAAGTGGTACGACACCAAGGAGTGCCGCATGCTGCCGCAGGGCGACGAGCCGGTGCGGCCGGTCAACGAGGCGCGCCTGGTGCTCACGGTCGCGACCCGGACCGTGATCGCCAACGGCCTCGACCTGCTCGGCGTCTCCGCGCCCGAGCGCATGTGATGGCAGGTCGCGTCCCGCCCGGCGACTACGCCGGCTCCTCCCCGCACTGGCTGCGCGAGCCGGCCGACGTCAACGCCCTCGTCCCGGCGCTCTGGTCGAGCACGGCGTCGAAGGACGCCGACGGCGTGCTGCACGTCGGCGGCCTGGCGATCCCCGACCTGGTCGCCGACGTCAACACCCCGGCGTACGTCTTGGACGAGGACGACTTCCGGGCTCGGGCCCGTGCCTTCCGCGACGCGTTCGAGGGCGTCGACGTCTACTACGCCGGCAAGTCGTTCCTGTGTACGACGGTCGCCCGGTGGATCGCTGAGGAGAACCTGTTCCTCGACGTCTGCTCCGACGGTGAGCTGACGGTGGCGCTGCGCGGGGGAGTCGAGGCCGAGCGGATCGGCTACCACGGCAACAACAAGACGCCGATGGAGCTGCGCCGCGCCATCGTCCTCGGCGTGGGACGGATCGTCGTCGACTCGTTCCACGAGATCGAGCGGGTGGCCGCCATCGCGGCCGAGACGGGCGTGCCCGCGCGGGTGATGGTCCGGGTGACCGCCGGCGTCGAGGCCCACACGCACGAGTTCATCGCGACGGCCCACGAGGACCAGAAGTTCGGCTTCTCGATCTCCTCCGGCGACGCGTTCGAGGCCGCCCGTCGCGTCATCGCCGCGGACGGCGTCGAGCTGCTCGGCCTGCACTCCCACATCGGCAGCCAGATCTTCGACACCGCCGGCTTCGAGGTCGCCGCCCGACGGGTCCTGGCCCTGCACGCGCGGATCGCCTCGGAGCTGGGCGTCGTCCTGCCCGAGATGGACCTCGGCGGCGGCTTCGGCATCGCCTACACCAGCCAGGACGACCCCAAGCCGGCCGCCGAGCTGGCGGCGGGCATGCGCGAGATCGTCGTGCACGAGTGCCGCGCGCTCGGCATCGAGGAGCCTCGTCTGTCGATCGAGCCCGGCCGTGCCATCGTCGGGCCGACCATGTGCACCGTCTACACCGTCGGCACGGTCAAGCAGGTCCAGCTCGACGGGGGCGCCGTGCGCACCTACATCAGCGTCGACGGCGGGATGAGCGACAACATCCGCACGGCCCTGTACGACGCCGACTACTCCTGCACGCTCGCGTCCCGCGCCTCGGCGGCGGAGCCGGTGCTCGCCCGGGTCGTGGGCAAGCACTGCGAGTCCGGCGACATCGTCGTCAAGGACGAGTTCCTCCCCGGCGACGTGGCCCCTGGTGACCTGATCGCGGTGCCCGGCACGGGCGCGTACGGCCGCTCCATGGCCTCCAACTACAACCACGCCCTCCGACCGCCGGTGGTCGCGGTCAAGGACGGCCAGGCGCGAGTGATCGTGCGCCGCGAGACGGTCGACGACCTGCTCGCGACGGACATCGGCTAGCGGGTCGGCCTTCGCCACGCAACAACCGAATTCGTCCTCGAACGGCGCAGGAGGCGACGAATTCGGTAGTTGCGTCGCGAGCTCAGGAGCGGCCGAGCAGCCGGACCGGCCCGTCGCCGTACTCGCTGAGGGTGTCGCCGGGGTTGGCGAGCCGGCACGACTGCATCGACAGGCAGCCGCACCCGATGCAGTCGTCGAGGGTGTCGCGCAGCTTCTCGAGCCGGGTGATCCGCTCGTCGAGGGTGGTGCGCCACGACCGCGACAGCCGGGCCCAGTCCGCCTTCGTCGGCGTGCGGCCCTCGGGGAGGGTGGCGAGCGCCGCGCGGATGTCGGCGAGCGAGATGCCGACGCCCTGCGAGACGCGGACGAAAGCGATCCGCCGGAGCACGTCGCGGTGGTAGCGGCGCTGGTTGCCGACCGTGCGCACGCTCGTGATGAGCCCCTCGCGCTCGTAGAAGTGCAGCGCCGACACCGCGACCCCGGCCCGCCGGGCCACCTCGCCGGGCGCCAGGTCGTGGGTGCGGATCTCCCGGTTGATGTCAGTCATTGACCTCAACCTTACTTGAGGTTGTCGGATGGTTGCCATGCACGCGATCCGTCACCACGCCTTCGGGCCCGCCTCCGTCCTCCAGCTCGAGGAGCTGCCCGACCCCGTCCCCGGCGCGGGCCAGCTCCGCATCGCGGTCGAGGCCGCCGGCGTCCACCTCCTCGACACCTACCTCCGCTCCGGCAACGGACCGGCCACGATGGCAGCACCGCAGCTGCCGGTGGTGCCCGGCCGCGAGGTCGCCGGCGTGGTCGACCGGGTGGGCGAGGACGTGGACGAGCGCTGGCTCGGGAGGGCGGTCGTGACGCACCTCGGCCCGCAGGGGAGCGGCGCGTACGCCGAGCTGGTCGTCGCCGACGTGGCGCGGGTGTACGAGCGCCCACCGGGCCTCGACGCCGCGACCGCCGTCGCGGCGATCGGCACCGGCCGGACGGCGGCCGGCATCCTCGACCTCGCCGGGATCACCGCCGACGACGTCGTCGTGGTCACCTCCGCGGCCGGCGGCCTCGGCACGCTGCTCATCCAGGGAGCGCGCAACGCCGGCGCCCGGGTCGCGGGCCTGGCCAGCGGCCCGAAGCTCCACGTCGCCCGCCAATTCGGGGCCGACACCACGGTCGACTACCGCGACCCCGAGTGGCCGGCCGTGCTCCGTGCCGCCGAGCCGCGCCTGACCGTGCTCCTCGACGGCGTCGGCGGGCCCGTGCCCCGAACGGTCCACGCGATGCTCGAGCCGGGCGGGCGCACCGTCCGCTTCTCCGGCGACGTCGAGGGGTACGACGCCCCCGGCCGCGCCGTCGTCGACGTGCTCGGTCCGCCGATCACCAGCCGCCTCGCCGAGCTGGAGAAGGCGGCCCTCGAGGCAGCGGCCGACGGCAGCCGGGTGCCCTACGTCGGCACGGTCCTCCCGCTCGCGGACGCCGCGCTCGCCCACGAGGCCCTGGAGTCGCGCACCGCCGTCGGGAAGGTCGTCCTCGAGGTCACCCGGTGACCGCGGTCGCCGACGCCGCGGTGGTCTCGCCGTGGCGGGGCCGCCATGCCCGGACGACCGTCGGGGTGTTCTCGCTCGCCTTCGTCTTCGCCTTCGAGGCGCTCGCGGTCGCCACGGTGATGCCCGATGTCGCCGCGGAGCTCGACGGCCTGCGCTGGTACGCCGTGGCCTTCGCCGCGCCGCTCGCCGCCGGAGTCGTGGCGCTCGCCGCCAGCGGGCCGCAGGTCGACCGGCTCGGCCCGGGCCCGGCGCTGCGGCGCGGGCTGGTCGTCTTCTGCGCCGGGGTGGTCATCGCCGGACTGGCCCCGGACATGCCGGTCTTCGTCCTCGGCCGCCTCGTGCACGGGTACGGCGGCGGCGTGCTCGGCGTCGCCCTCTACGTCGTGATCGCGCAGGCCTACCCCGAGGCGATGCGGCCGCAGGTGTTCGCGGTGCTGACGACGGCCTGGGTGCTGCCGGCCCTCGTCGGTCCCGTGCTCGCGGCGCACGTGGCCGAGCAGCTCGGCTGGCGCTGGGTGTTCCTCGGGGTGCCCGTCGTGGCCGTCGCCGCGTGGCTGCTCGTCGCCGACGCGCCGTCGACGCCCGGCGTGGCTCGGGCGGAGCCCGGCCGGTTGGCGTGGGCGGTCGCGGCGGCCGGCGGCGTGCTGGCGGTGAGCGTCGGGGGCCAGCAGGTCGCGGCCTGGTGGCCGGTCCTCGTCGTGGCGGGCCTGGCCGCGGTGGTGCTCGGTGGCCGGCAGGTGCTGCCGGCCGGGTCGTGGTCGCTGGCGCCCGGCCTCCCGGCGGTGCTCGGCTCCCGGGCGGCGATCGGCACCGCGATGGCCGCTGCCGAGGTCTACGTCCCGCTGCTGCTCGTGCTCGAGCGTGGCCTGAGCCTCGCGCAGGCCGGCTGGGTGCTGACCACGGGTGCGGTCACGTGGTCGGCCGGCGCGGTGCTGGCCGCCCGGTGGCGGTTGCTCGCGGACCAGCCGGGTCGCGTGCGGACCGGTGCGCTGCTCCTGGGCGTCGGGATCGCCGCCTTCGCGACGGTGTCGCTGTCCGTCGTACCCCTGGGGGTGGTGGTCGTCGCCTGGGGCGTCGCCGGGCTCGGCATCGGGATGGCCTTCTCGACGCTGTCCGTGCTGGCGCTCGCGACAGCCGGGGACGGGGAGGCGGGGCGGACCTCGTCGGCGCTGCAGCTCAACGACTACCTGGCGAACAGCGCCGGCGTCGCGGTGGGCGGGGTCGTCTTCGCGGCCTTCGCCGAGACCGCGCCGGGTGCGGCCGCGACGGCGCTCGTGCTCGCCGCGGCCGGCATCGCCGTGCTCGCGCTGGTGCCCGCGGCGCGGCTGCGGTCCTGAGCCGGAGGATCAGTCGCCGGCGTACCGGTGGACCGCGACCCGCGCCGGCCGCACCGACCGGCCGACCTCGGCGAGCAGCAGGCCCGGCTCCAGCAGCGAGGCCACCGTGCGGTCCCGGGCGGCGACGTCGGTCGCGACGACCTCGACCGCCTCCATCGACACCGCGTCGAAGGGGGTGCCCTCGGTGGGCGCGACCAGCCGGCCGCCCCGTCCCTCGATCAGCCGCTCGATGCCGCCGGCCATCGCACCGAAGGCCTCGCGCTCGCGACGCGAGCGGGCCGTGGCCGCGCACGTGCTCGCGTCGCGGTGCAGCGCGAGCAGGTCGACGAGGAGTGGTACGTCGGCGCCGGCCCGGGCGCGCGCGGCCGCCGCACGACTGTCGTCGACCAGCTGGTCCAGGCTCGCGGCCTGACGGGCCACCAGACGGCCCACGTCGACCACCGCGTCGGCCAGGTCCTGGAGGCTGGGTTCGGGCGCGGGTTCGGACACGCGGGAATCGTATCCACGCGTTGCCAGCCGCAGGTACGCTCGCGCCCGTGGCCGTCCACGGAATCGACCTCGGGACCACCTGCTCGGCGATCGCCCGGACCGACAGCAGCGGTCGGCCGCAGGTGCTCGTCGGCATGACCGGCGAAGCGACCGTGCCCTCCGTCGTGCTCTTCGCCTCCGACCGCGAGCACCTCGTCGGCGAGGGCGCGCGCCGGCAGGCGCGCCTCGACCCCGAGCACGTCTGCGCGCTGGTCAAGCGCCGGATGGGCGAGTCGGACTGGCGCTTCGTGGCCCACGGCCGCAGCTGGTCGGCCGCCGCCGTGTCGTCGCTGATCCTGAAGTCGGTCTGCGAGGACGCCGCCTTCGGGTCGGGGGAGCAGGTCACCTCGGCGGTGATCACGGTGCCCGCCTACTTCGGCGACGAGGAGCGCCGGGCGACCACGCTCGCCGGCACCTACGCCGGCCTCGACGTGGTCGACGTCCTCTCCGAGCCGATCGCCGCCGCGCTGTCGTACGGCTTCGGCCGCCTGGACGGCTCCTTCGGCCTCACCAAGGACGCCGGCTACGAGACCGTCCTCGTCTACGACCTCGGCGGTGGCACCTTCGACGCCACGGTGATCGAGCTCGCCGACCGCCGGATCTCGGTGCTCGCCGTCGACGGGGACCACCAGCTCGGTGGCGCCGACTGGGACGAGCGGATCTGCCTGCACCTCTCGCGCCAGTTCTGCGCGGAGAACCCCGATGCCGAGGACCCGCTCGACGACTCGGCCGGCGCCCAGGAGCTGGTCATCGCCGCGCAGCGGGCCAAGCACGACCTCTCCGACCGCGAGTCCACCGAGGTCGTCGTCACCCATGACGGCGCCCGGTCGACGGTCACGCTGACCCGGGCCGAGCTGGAGGACATGACCTCCGCGCTGCTGCGCCGCACGATCGACCTGACCCGGTCCTGCCTCGAGGCGGCGTCGCGCCGCGGCGTCGGCCGTGTCGGCCGGGTGCTCATGGTCGGCGGCTCCTCGCGCATGCCGATGGTCGAGAAGGCGCTGCGGGCCGAGCTCGGCATCGCGCCGGAGCTGCACGACCCCGACCTCGCCGTCGCGAAGGGCGCCGCGCTCTACGGCGCGAAGAAGGAGCTGGAGCGGCTCGTCGAGGGAGACCTCGTGACCCGCGGCCGGCTGCGGGCGGGCGACCGGATCGAGGACGCCCCGCCCGACGAGCTCGACGCGGCCTGCCGCCGGGTCGCGGACGCGCTCGGCCAGCCGCTCGCGCAGGTCCGGCGCGCGATCGAGATCCGGGTCGACACGGTCGTGTCCCGCGGCTTCGGCGTGCTCGCGGCCAACCCGATGACCGGCGAGCTCGAGCCGGTCTGGCTGGTGCACCGCAACGACCGGCTGCCGATCAACGTGAGCCGCTCGTTCGGGACGGTACGACGCGACCAGGACGCCATCGAGATCCGGATCGTCGAGCAGCAGAGCCAGGCCGAGTCGATGCGCGTGCAGGACGTCAAGCTCCTCGTCGCCGGCACCATCGAGGGCATCCCGCCGGGCTACGACGAGGGCAGCGAGGTGCGGGTCCGGTTCCTCATGGGCTTCGACGGCCTGCTGACCGTGCTGGCCGACCACGTCGAGGCCCGGCTCCCGCTCACCCTCACCGCCCAGACCGGCGCGACGCTCTCGCAGGCGGAGGTAGCACGCGAGCGTGAGCAGCTCCAGCGGACGCGGCGGCGCGACGCGTGAGCGGCCGGCGCCCGCCCTTCGACGGCAACGACTACCGCAAGCGCGTCCTCGCCGCGATCCAGAAGCGCGGCGGCGCCGAGGGGGCCGACCCGTTCGAGGTCTACGACCTACCCGTCGACGAGGTCGGGCGGTGGAGCGACGCCGACGTCGCCGCGCAGGTGGACGAGGTCTGGGGCTTCTGGCAGCGCCAGCGCGACCACCCCAAGTACGGCACCCTCGTCGGCATCCTCGTCGCGATGCACGAGCAGAACAGCGCCGAGGTGCTCGACCCGCGCCGGCGGGGCCATCTCGTCGAGCAGGTCCGCCAGAAGCGCGCGGCGCGTGACTCCGCGCGGTTCCAGCCGCTCGACGAGGCGATCGCCCGGCTGGTCCAGCGGCACGGCGGCATCCCGCGCGACAAGCTCGAGGGGCTCGTCGAGGTCGGCGCGCTCGGCGGGCTGAGCCGCGCCGAGGTCGAGGTGCGGCTGCGCCGGCACCGGGTCGTCGACACGACCCCCGCGCCACAGCCCCCGCCGCCGGTCGCGAGCAGCCCGGTCAGCGACCACCGCCGCCAGCAGGTGCGCGACCTGCTCGACGAGTTCGGCCGGCTCCAGGAGCAGCCGCCTCCTCCGACCCTGCTGGCCCTGCTGGGCCTGGGACCCGACGCCGACGACGCGGAGGTCGCCCACCGCGCCGAGGCCTGGCGGGTGCGCTGCCGGGAGCTCCCTCCGCTGCGGATCCGCGCCGTCGCCGACGAGCTGATGGTGCACGTCGCCGAGCTGCTCGAGGCCGGCCCGATCGTCCGTGACGCCTACCTCGACGCCGTCGTGCACGACGTCCGGGCGCGTCTGCTGCCGCGGGTGCGCGCCGCCGTGCTCGTCGAGGACCGCCTGGTCGCCGACGACCACGAGCACCTCTACGAGGAGGCGCTCGACCTCGGTCTCGACCCCGGCCGGGCCCGCGCGGCGCTCGCGGCGATGGCCGCTGAGCTGGGCGTGGCCATCGAGCCGATGCGCGGCAGCGGCGTACCGGCTCCGGCTCCGGCTCCCGCGCGGCCGCCCGACCGGGTGTGGGAGGAGATGCTCCGGGCCGCACGGGCCGCCCTGCGACGCGGTGCGCTGCTGGAGGCCCGGCGTCTCGTCGCGCAGGCGCGGGCCACGGGCGACCCGGCGTCCGCCACCCCCGTCCGGGCGGTGTCCGACGAGGTCGACGAGGCGATCCGCGAGGCCGATCTGCGCTGGCGTGCGGTGTCGGCTGCGCTCGGTGCGCGCCGGTTCGCGGAGGCCATCGACCACCTGGAGCACCTCGCCCGGGTCGCGTCCGACCTGCCGAGCCCGGCCGGGCTCGACACCGCCGAGGCCGAGCTGGCCCGGGCCAGGGGCGAGGTGCGCGAGGCCGACGCCCGCGTCGCCGACGCCCAAGCGGCGGCCGACCCGGTGGGCGCGCTGATGGCGGTGCTCGACCGGTGGCCCCAGCACCCGGCCGCGGTGGCGGCCCTCGCCGCGATGCCGCTGCACCCGCCGTCGGCCGTGCGCGCCGTCCGCGACGGGTCCGGCGCCGTCGTGGTCAGCTGGCAGCCGTCGCCGACGAGCGGCGCGACCTACAAGGTCTCCCGCGTCGAGCCGAAGGGGACGACGCGCGTCGTCGGCCGGACCGCGGCCCCGCAGATCGAGGACGGTGGCGCCCCGGCCGGTTCCGACGTTCCCGTGTACGTCGTCGTGGCGGTCCAGCCCGGACGGGTCTCCGACGAGGTCCGGTCCGACCAGGCCGTCGTACCGGCACCCGCTCCGCCGGCACCCGCTCCGCCGCCACCCGCTCCGCCGCCGGCGGCAGCGCCACCACCACCTCCGCCCCCGGCCGCGCCGGCGCCATCCGCTCCGCCGCCACCAGCAGCGGTCCCGGGCGCCACCGACGTCACCGCCGTCCGGGCTCCCGACGGCTCGGTGCACGTGCGCTGGAGCGGACCGGCCGACGCCGAGTTCAAGGTGTCGCGCCGCGCGCCGGACGGGCGCTGGCAGGTCGTCGGCCGCACCCGTGGCCATGAGCTGGAGGACGGGGGAGCGGCGCCCGGCGAGGTGCCGCTCTACTCCGTCTCCGCCAGCAGCGCGGCGGGCTTCGCCGCGGACGCGTTCTCCGCGCCCCTCTGACCCTCAGGCGGGCACGGCGCGCAGCGAGAAGCGCGCCCGGTACTGCTGCGGCGAGAGCCCGACCCGGTCGCGGAAGTGCTTGCGCAGGGCCGCGGCGGTGCCGAAGCCTGCCTCGTCGGCGACGAGGTCGATGGTCGCGTCGGTGGTCTCCAGCAGCTCCTTGGCGCGGTCGACGCGCGCCGCGACCAGCCAGTTGCCGAGGGTCAGGCCGGTCTCGGCGCGGAACCGGCGGGTGAGCGTCCGCACGCTCATGCCGAAGGCGGCGCCGACCTCGTCGAGGCTCACCGGCCGGTCGAGCCGGGCGAGCAGCCACGCGCGCACCTCGGCCATCGCACCGGCCTCGTCGGCCAGCGCCGGGCGGGGCACGAACTGGGACTGGCCGCCGCCGCGGTGCGGTGGGGCCAGGGTCAGCCGGGACACGTCGGCAGCCGCGGCGGCCCCCAGGTCACGCGCGATGATGTGCAGGGTGAGGTCGATGGCGGCCGACGCGCCGGCCGCCGTGAGGACGTCGCCCTCGTCGACGAAGAGCTCGTCGGGCCGGAACACGACCTTCGGGAAGGCAGCGCGGAACTCGTCCGCCGCGCACCAGTGGGTGGTCGCGGCGCGCCCGTCGAGCAGCCCGGAGGCGGCGACGGTGAAGGCGCCGGTGCAGTAGGAGACGACCCGTGGCGCGCCGAGGTCCGCGAGCCCGATCGGGTCGCCCGTCGTGGTCGACGTCTGCCAGGGAGGTACGACGACCGTGTCGACCTCGTCGAGGACCGAGCGGTCCGCGGTGACCGCCACCGAGAAGTCCGCCGCGGTCGGCACCGGCCGGCCGTCGAGGCTGCACGTCACGACCTCGTACGCCGCCCGTCCGTCCACGCTCGCCGCGCCGAAGAAGCGCGAGGCGATCCCGAGCTCGTAGGGGTAGACGCCGGGCAGCGCGACCACCCCGATCCGGTGCGGTGCGGGTGCTCGTCGGGTCATGGCCAGATCATGACACATGTCGTCCATCTGGCCACTGTCGTGCGGACCGCGCGGCCGGGAGGCTGGGAGCACCCCGGAGGAACCCGGGGCACTCCGACGAGAAGAACCGACGAGAAGAAAACGAGAAGGAGCAGGTCATGCGTGCAGTCCGCTACACGGGTGCCGGTGCGGCAGCAGAGGTCACCGAGCTGGTCGAGGTGGCCGATCCCACCCCGGCGCAGGACGAGGTGCTGGTCCGGGTCGCCGCGGTCGGCCTCAACCCGGTCGACGTGAAGATCCGTGCCGCCGCGGTCGACTTCGGCCCGATCGAGTACACGACCCTCCCGGGCTGGGATGTCGCCGGCGAGGCCGTCGCGGTGGGACCGGCCGTCGACGGCTTCGCCCCGGGCGACGCGGTCTTCGGGCTCGCCCGCTTCCCGCGGGCCGCGCACACGCTGGCCGACCTGGTCCCCGTACCGGCCTCCGACCTGGCGCACGCCCCGGCGTCGTGGAGCGTCGCCCAGCAGGGCGGCGCACCGCTGGCCGTGCTCACCGCGTGGCACGCGTTCGAGGCGGCCGGGCTGACCGGCGACGCGACGGGCAGGCGGGTGCTCGTGCTCGGCGGCGCCGGCGGCGTCGGCCACCTCGCGGTCCAGGTCGCGAAGGCCCGCGGCGCCCAGGTCGTCGCGACCGCGAGCCGCGCGAAGCACGACGTCCTCACCGGCCTCGGTGCCGACGAGGTCGTCGACTACAAGGACGAGTCCGCGCTCGAGGAGATCGCGCCGGTCGACGTCGTGCTGTCCACGGTCGACAACGGCGTGCCGCCGCTCGGCGCGGTCCGCGAGGGCACGGCCGTCATCACCATCACCGGCTTCCCCGACGGCGCCGAGGAGGCGCTGCGCGCCGCCGGGGCGTCCGTCGTCCAGCGGATCATGGTGGCCGCCGACGGCCCCGCGCTGGCCGAGGTCGCCGCCCTCGCCGACGACGGCCGGCTGACGGTGCTGGTCGACGGCGCGTTCCCGCTCGACGACGTGGTCGCCGCGCAGGAGCGGCTCGAGACCGGCCGGGTGACCGGCAAGGTCGTCGTCACCCTGTCCTGACCCGCACGACCGGCGACGTGCCGGGCGCCGAGGCCGCGGAGCCTGTCCGCGTTCTGCCATCGGTTCCCGGCACGAACCCGGGCGCCGATACGATCGCGGGGTGAACAGTCCCCTCAAGGTCGCCGTGCTCGGCTGTGGCTCCGTCGGGTCGCAGGTGGTGCGGCTCCTCGGTGAGCAGGCCGACGACCTGGCGGCGCGGGTGGGCGCCCCGGTGCAGCTCGCCGGTGTCGCCGTACGACGCCTCGACGCCCCGCGCGAGGTCGACGTCCCCGCGGAGCTGCTCACGACCGACGCGGCCGCGCTGGTGGCCCGCGACGACATCGACCTCGTGATCGAGGTGATCGGCGGCATCGAGCCCGCGCGCTCCCTCATCCTGTCGGCGCTGGAGAACGGTGCCTCGGTCGTCACGGCCAACAAGGCGCTGCTCGCCGAGGACGGGCCGACCCTGTTCGAGGCCGCCGAGAAGGCCGGGCGCGACCTCTACTACGAGGCGGCCGTCGCCGGCGCCATCCCGATCCTGCGCCCGCTGCGCGAGTCCCTCGCCGGTGACAAGGTCACCCGCGTGCTCGGCATCGTCAACGGCACCACCAACTTCATCCTCGACAAGATGGACACCCAGGGCAGCGGCTTCGCCGACGCGCTGGAGGAGGCCCAGGCGCTCGGCTACGCCGAGGCCGACCCGACGGCCGACGTCGAGGGCTTCGACGCCGCGGCCAAGGCGGCCATCCTCGCCAGCCTCGCGTTCCACTCCCGCGTCACCGCCGCCGACGTGCACCGCGAGGGCATCACCGACGTCACCGCGGCCGACGTCCGCTCGGCGCGCGAGATGGGCAGCGTCGTCAAGCTGCTCGCGATCGCCGAGCTCGTGCCGTCCGCCGACCCGGCGGAGGACGCCGGCGTCAGCGTCCGCGTGCACCCGGCGATGATCCCCCGGTCGCACCCGCTGGCCAGTGTCCGCGAGGCCTACAACGCGGTCTTCGTCGAGTCGGAGGCCGCCGGCCAGCTGATGTTCTACGGACCCGGTGCCGGCGGCTCGCCCACGGCGAGCGCCGTGCTCGGCGACCTCGTCACGGTCGCCCGCAACCACCGCCAGGGCACGCGCGGCGTCGGCGAGTCGGCGTACGCCGACCGGGCGGTGCTGCCGATGGGGGAGACCCGCACCCGCTACCACGTCGCCATCGACGTCGACGACCGCGCCGGTGTGCTGGCCGCGGTGGCGCAGGCCTTCGCCGAGCACGGGGTGTCCATCCAGACCGTCCGCCAGGAGGGCCGGGGCAACGACGCCCAGCTCGTCGTGGTCTCGCACGAGGCGTCGGACGCGGCCCTGGCCGCCACCGTCGAGCAGCTGCGTGACATGGAGATCGTCCGCGAGGTCACCTCGGTGATGCGCGTCGAGGGAACCGAAGAGTGAGCATGAGCAACCCCGTCAACCGGGCGAACGGTCAGTGGCGCGGCGTCATCGAGGAGTACCGCGAGCTCCTCGACATCCCGCAGGACACCCCTGCCGTCACGCTCCGTGAGGGCGGCACGCCGCTCGTGCACTCGGGCTGGCTGTCCGGCCTGACCGGTGCCGAGGTCTGGCTCAAGGTCGAGGGCAACAACCCGACCGGCTCGTTCAAGGACCGTGGCATGACCACCGCGCTGTCGGTCGCCGTCCACGAGGGCGCCAAGGCCGTCGTGTGCGCCTCGACCGGCAACACGTCGGCGTCGATGGCGGCGTACGCGGCGAAGGCCGGCGTCACCCCGATCGTGCTGGTGCCCGAGGGCAAGATCGCCGCCGGCAAGATGGCGCAGGCCGTGCTGCACGGCTCGCAGGTCATCCAGGTCCGCGGCAACTTCGACGACTGCCTGCGGATGGCCCGCGAGATGGCGTGGAAGTACCCCGTCGCGCTGGTCAACTCCGTCAACCCGCACCGGCTCGAGGGCCAGAAGACGGCGGCCTTCGAGATCGTCGACTTCCTGGGCGACGCCCCCGACTTCCACCTGCTCCCGGTCGGCAACGCCGGCAACATCTCGGCCTACTGGCTCGGCTACACGCAGTACGCCGCCCTGGGCCGCGCGACGAGGAAGCCGGTGATGCGCGGCTTCCAGGCCGAGGGTGCGGCGCCGCTGGTGACCGGCGAGCCGTTCCCCGACCCGGAGACCCGCGCCACCGCGATCCGGATCGGCAACCCTGCGTCGTGGAAGCTCGCCGAGGCAGCCCGCGACGAGTCCGGCGGCCGCTTCGCCGCCCTCTCGGACGCGCAGATCCTGGCCGCCCAGAAGGAGCTGGCCTCGAAGGACGGCGTCTTCGTCGAGCCCGCCTCCGCCGCCGGTGTCGCCGGCCTGCTGGCCGAGCTCGCCGCCGGGGAGTCCTACACGGGCAAGACCGTCGCGATCACCGTCACCGGCCACGGCCTCAAGGACATCGCGACCGCGCTCGACGGCCTGGTGCTGCCCGAGGTCGTCGTCGACGCCGACGTCGACGCGGCCGCCACGGCTGCGGGTCTCTGATCCCGTGACCTTCGTGCAGGGCCCGGTCCGGGCCACCGTGCCCGCGACGTCGGCCAACCTCGGCCCCGGCTTCGACACCCTCGGCCTCGCCCTCGAGCTGCGCGACACCCTCGAGGCCGAGGTGCTCGACGGCGGGCTCGTCGTCGAGGTGAGCGGGTACGGCGAGGGCCAGGTCCCGCTCGACGAGCGCCACCTCGTGGTGCGCGCGATGCGTGCCACCTTCGAGCGGCTCGGCCAGCAGCCCGCCGGCCTCCGCCTCTCCTGCACCAACGTCATCCCGCACGCGCGCGGCCTCGGCTCCTCGTCCGCCGCCATCGTCGGCGGGGTCTGGCTGGCCCGCGAGCTCGTCGCGGGCGGACGCCTGCTGCTCGACGACGCCGCGCTGCTCGACCTCGCCGCCCGGCTCGAGGGCCACCCCGACAACGTCGCGCCGGCGCTGCTCGGCGGCTTCGTCATCTCCGGCCAGGACGCCGACGGCGGGTTCTGGGCAGTCCCCGGCAGCGTGGACCCGCGGGTCGGTGCCGTGGTCTTCGTCCCGCCGACCCCGGTCGAGACCGAGGCGGCGCGCGGGCTGCTGCCCGACGTCGTACCCCATGGCGACGCGGCGGCCAACGCCGGTCGCGCCGCGCTCCTCGTCGCGGCGCTGTCGAGCCGCCCCGAGGAGCTGCTGCGCGCCACCGAGGACCGCCTCCACCAGGAGTACCGCCGCCCGGCGATGCCGGAGAGCCTCGCGCTGGTCGAGACGCTGCGCGCCGACGGCGTCCCCGCGATCATCTCCGGCGCCGGCCCCACGGTGCTGGCCTTCACCGACGGCCCCGGTACGACGACCGCCGACGCGCTGCTCGCCCGGTGCCCCGCCGGCTGGGAGGCCCACTCCCTCGCCGTCACCCGCCCGGGCGCCACGCGCGCGGACTGACCTCGCGCCCGGAATCCGCGGTGGTACATTGACGGTGCGCCGCAGTCATCGGCGCCCGCACGTCCTCACGGACGTGCCTGTTCTCCGGCGTGGAGCCGGACCCGCGGGACTTCCCGCTCGGTCGTCCGCGCTGGATCCAACCAGATGCCGTCCCGTGCCGATCTCCGCCGGGACGAGCGTGTATCCGTGGGAAGGGCTCACGTGACCGAGACTCTCGACTCCACCGCTGGCGCCGCCGAGACCCCCGAGGGGTCGGCGGCCAAGGCGCCCAAGAAGCGCACCGGTGGACTCAACTCCATGCTCCTCGCCGACCTCAAGGCGATGGCGGGCGGCATGGGCATCCCGGGTGCCGGGAGCATGAAGAAGGCCGCCCTGGTCGACGCCATCAAGGCGGCCCAGGCCGGCGGCGGTGCGCCGTCGCAGCCTGCGAAGGCCGAGCAGCCTAAGGCCGAGCAGCCGAAGGGTGATCAGCCGAAGGCCGAGCAGCCCCGGGGTGAGCAGCCCCAGGATGAGCAGCCCAAGGGTGAGCAGGCGAAGGCCGAGCAGCCGAAGGCCGAGCAGCCGAGGAAGGCCGACGAGCAGAAGGCCGACCAGAAGGGCGACCAGAAGGGCGACCAGAAGGCCGAGCAGAAGAAGGGCGACGAGCCCAAGGGCGAGCAGCCCCAACAGAGCCGCCAGCAGAACTCGCGCCAGCGCGGCAACCAGCAGGGCAACCAGCAGGGCAACCAGCAGGGCAACCAGCAGGGCCAGCCGAAGCAGGGTGGCCAGCAGGGCAACCAGGGCAACCAGCAGAAGGCCCAGCCCAAGCAGGACGAGCCCCGCCCGGCCGACGACGACGCCCACGACGACGGTGACGGCGCCGACGGCGAGGGCGGCAGCCGCCGCAACCGCCGCCGTCGTGGTCGCGACCGCGACCGCACCACGCGCGCCGGCCGCGAGCCCGACACCGAGGTGCGCGAGGACGACGTCCTCGTGCCCGCGGCGGGCATCCTCGACGTCCTCGACAACTACGCCTTCGTGCGCACGAGCGGCTACCTCGCCGGCGTCGACGACGTCTACCTCTCGCTGTCGATGGTCCGGAAGTACGGCCTGCGCCGCGGTGACGCCGTCGTCGGCCAGGTGCGCCAGCCGCGCGAGGGCGAGCGCCGCGAGAAGTTCAACCCGATGGTCCGTATCGACACGGTCAACGGCGTCGACCCCGAGCAGGCGAAGAACCGGGTCGAGTTCGACGCCCTGACCCCGGTCTCGCCGACCGACCGGCTGCGCCTCGAGACCGGTCCCGACGCCGTCGTGGGCCGGGTCATCGACCTGGTGACGCCCGTCGGCAAGGGCCAGCGCGGCCTCGTGCTGGCGCCGAGCGACGCCGGCAAGACGGCCACCGTGCAGGCGATCGCCAACGCGATCACCGCCAACAACCCCGAGTGCCACCTGATGGTGGTCCTCATCGACGAGCGCCCCGAGGAGGTCACCGACTTCCAGCGCGCGGTCAAGGGCGAGGTGGTCGCGAGCACCTTCGACCGTCCGGCGACCGACCACACGACGCTGGCCGAGCTGGCGATCGAGCGGGCGAAGCGCCTCGTCGAGCTGGGTCACGACGTCGTCGTACTCCTCGACGGGCTGACCCGCCTCGGCCGTGCCTACAACCTGACGGCGCCGGCCAGCGGCCGGGTGCTGCCCGGCGGTGTCGACGCGGCCGCGCTCTACCCGCCGAAGAAGCTCTTCGGTGCTGCGCGCAATATCGACAACGGCGGCTCGCTGACGATCCTGGCGACCGCGCTGGTCGACGGCTCCAAGATGGACGAGGCCGTCCTCGAGGAGCTCACCGGCACCGACAACCTGCGCCTCCACCTCTCGCGCGAGCTGGCCGACCGTGGCCTCGTGCCGGCGGTCGACGTCCACGCGTCGGGCACCCGCCGGGAGGACCAGCTGCTGACCAAGGAGGAGCTGGCCGTGCTCGGTTCGCTGCGCTCCGAGCTGGCCGGCAAGGACGCCGCGGAGGCGCTCGAGCAGCTGCTCGGCATGGTCCGCAACAGCCACACGAACTACGAGCTGCTGGTCCGCCTGCAGCGCGGCTGACCGGCGGCCGACGGCGGGAACAACCTCGCCTCCCCGGCGGTTTGGGGAGGCGAGGGATCTCGCCGTAAGATCTCCCGTTGGCTCCGGTTCACGTCCGCACCCCGCGAGGCGACCCGGGCCCCTTTGAGAGGACACCCATGAAGAAGGACATCCACCCCGACTACGTCGTGACCCAGGTGACCTGCACCTGTGGCGCCTCGTTCACCACGCGCAGCACCGCGACCTCCGGCACGATCCACGCCGACGTCTGCTCGCAGTGCCACCCGTTCTACACCGGCAAGCAGAAGATCCTCGACACCGGCGGCCGCGTCGCCCGCTTCGAGGCCCGCTACGCCAAGGCTGCCAAGAAGTAGCTGCCTCCGAGCGCCGGTCGCCCGCCCCGTGCGGACGGCCGGCGCTTCGTATTTGTCCGACCTTGTCAGGGAACTCATGCGCTTGTCAGGTGTTGCAACCCTTGACAAGCGCATGAGTCCCCGGTTGACCGGGGATTCATGCAGCTGAAGGGACCACCGTGTTCGAAGCCGTCGAGGGCATGCTCGCCGAGCACGCCGAGCTCGAGACGAGGCTCGCGCTGCCCGAGACCCACGCCGACGCCCGGCTGGCGCGCACGCTCAACCGGCGCTACGCGGAGCTCAACGCGATCATCGCGACCTGGCGCGAGTGGCGACAGGCGGGCGAGGACGCCCAGGCGGCCCGCGAGCTCGCGGCCGACGACCCGACGTTCGCCGAGGAGGTCGACGACCTGCTGGCCCAGCAGGAGGAGGCGGCCGAGCGGCTGCGCCGGCTGCTCGTCCCACGCGACCCGGCCGACGACAAGGACGCCCTGCTCGAGGTGAAGTCGGGGGAGGGTGGCGAGGAGAGCGCGCTCTTCGCCGGCGACCTGCTGCGGATGTACAGCCGCTACGCCGAGCGGCGCGGCTGGAAGACCGAGATCCTCGACGCCACCGAGTCCGACCTCGGCGGCTACAAGTCGGTGACCGTCGCGGTGAAGGCGAGCGGTGCCACCGAGCCCGGCCAGACGCCGTACGCGCTGCTGAAGTTCGAGGGCGGCGTCCACCGGGTGCAGCGGGTGCCCGTGACCGAGTCCCAGGGCCGGATCCACACGAGCGCCGCCGGCGTGCTGGTCATGCCGGAGGCCGAGCAGGTCGACGTCGAGATCAACGACAACGACCTGCGCATCGACGTCTTCCGCTCCTCGGGCCCCGGCGGCCAGAGCGTCAACACGACCGACTCGGCGGTCCGGATCACGCACGTGCCGACCGGCATCGTGGTGAGCTGCCAGAACGAGAAGTCGCAGCTGCAGAACAAGGAGCAGGCCATGCGCATCCTGCGCGCCCGGCTGCTCCAGGCCGCGCAGGACGCCGCCGACGCCGAGGCGAGCGACGCGCGGCGCAGCCAGGTCCGCACGGTCGACCGCTCGGAGCGGATCCGCACCTACAACTTCCCGGAGAACCGGATCTCCGACCACCGCACGGGCTACAAGTCCTACAACCTCGACCAGGTGCTCGACGGCGACCTCCAGCCCGTCCTCGACTCCTGCGTCGAGGCCGACATGGCCGCCCGGCTCGCGGCGCTCGAGGAATGAGCACCGAGCCGATGAGCACCACGAGGGAGCTGGTCCGCGCGGCCGCCGACCGGCTCGCCGCCGCCGGCGTCGCCAGCCCCGAGTACGACGCCGCGGAGCTGCTCGCCCACGTGCTCGGCACCACCCGCGGCCGGCTCCTCCTGGTCGACGCGGTCGAGGAGCCCCAGCGCCGCCGGTACGACGACCTGGTGGCCCGCCGCGCCGCCCGTGAGCCGCTGCAGCACCTCACCGGCAGCGCCGCCTTCCGCCACGTCGAGGTCGCCGTCGGGCCGGGCGTCTTCGTTCCCCGCCCGGAGACCGAGCTCCTCGCCGGCTGGGCGATCGACCGGGCCCGTGAGGTCGTCGCGGCGGGGGAGGTCCCCGTCGTGGTCGACCTGTGCACCGGCTCCGGGGTGATCGCCCGCAGCATCGCCGACGAGGTGCCCGAGGCCCGGGTCCACGCCGTCGAGCTCGACCCGGGCGCGCATGCCTGGGCCGAGCGCAACCTCGCCGGCACCGGCGTCGACCTGCGCCTGGGCGACCTCGCGACCACGTTCGACGAGCTCGCCGGGCAGGTCCACGTGCTCGTGAGCAACCCGCCGTACGTACCGCTCGAGGCGTGGGAGTCGGTCGCCGTCGAGGCGCGCGACCACGACCCGCACCTGGCCCTCTTCTCGGGCGACGACGGGCTCGACGCGATCCGCGTCATCGCCGTCCGCGGCCTGCTCCTGCTGCGCCCCGGCGGCGTCGTCGGCGTCGAGCACGCCGACGCCCAGGGCGAGGCCGCCCCGGCCGTCTTCAGCCAGGACGGGCGCTGGGAGGAGGTGCGCGACCACCGCGACCTGGCCGGCCGGCCGCGCTTCCTCACGGCACGCCGCCCGCAGTCCTAGGTGGCCGTGGTGCGAGGATGGGCGTCGTGAGTGCCGAGCGGTTCCCGACCGAGACCGACGAGCAGCGCGAGGCCGCGCTCGAAGCCGCAGGACAGGCCGTGCGCCTGGGCCGCCTGGTCGTCCTCCCCACCGACACCGTGTACGGCGTCGGCGCGGACGCCTTCGACCCCTCGGCCGTGAGCCGGCTGCTCGCCGCCAAGGGCCGCGGCCGCGAGATGCCGCCGCCCGTCCTGGTCGGCACCAAGGGCACCCTGGAGGCGCTGGCCACCCGCGTGCCGCCGTACGTCGCGCCGCTGGTCGAGCAGTTCTGGCCGGGCGCGCTGACCATCGTGTGCCACCAGCAGCCCTCGCTGCAGTGGGACCTGGGGGAGACCCGGGGCACGGTCGCGATCCGGATGCCCGACCACGACCTGGCCCGCGCCCTGCTGGACCGGACCGGTCCGCTGGCCGTGAGCTCGGCCAACATCTCCGGCCAGCCCGCCGCGGTGGACGCCGACGAGGCCACCGAGATGCTGGGAGAGGCGGTCGCGGTCGTCGTCGACGGCGGTGCCGCCCCCGGTGGGGTCGCCTCGACCATCATCGACGCGACCGGCCCCCGCCCGCGCCTGCTGCGCGCCGGAGCCATCCCCGTCGAGGAGATCGACGCCGTCCTCGCCGACCTCGAGCTCACCGTGGAGACCGAGCCGGACGATGCGTGAGTACCTCGTCGTCTTCCTGGTCGCGGCCGTCGTCACCTACCTGCTGACGGTCGTCGCCCGGGAGATCGCCGTGCGCACGGGCGCGGTGGCGAAGGTCCGCGACCGCGACGTGCACGCCGAGCCGGTGCCCTACCTGGGCGGCCTGGCGATGCTCGGGGGCCTGTGGGCGGCGTACTTCGTCGCGAAGGGGCTGCCCTTCCTCGGCGACGACCGGCCCTTCGTCTTCGACGACGCGTCCGCGGTGCTGCTGGCCGGCACGCTGGTCTGCGCGGTGGGCGTCGTCGACGACATCATCGACCTCGACGCGCTCACCAAGTTCGGCGGCCAGGTCCTCGCGGTCGGGGTGCTGGTCTACTCCGGCATCCAGTTCCGCTACTTCTACCAGTCGCAGGGCGAGGTCTTCGCCCTCGACCCGGGCCAGGGGGCGCTGCTCACCGCGTTCGCGGTCGTCGCCACCGTCAACGCCGTCAACTTCATCGACGGCCTGGACGGGCTCGCGGCCGGCGTGATCGGGATCAGCTCGGCCGCCTTCTTCCTGTTCTGCTACTCGCTGTCGTTCCTCAACGACGTCACCCGGGCGACCACCGGTGCGCTGCTGTCCGCGGCGCTGGCCGGCGCCTGCGTCGGCTTCCTGGTCCACAACTTCCATCCCGCCCGGCTCTTCATGGGCGACAGCGGCTCCATGCTGATCGGGCTGGTCCTGTCGGCCACGGCGATCACGATCACCACCCAGTTCGCGCCGGGCGACCTCACCCAGGGCGCCGACGGGACCCGCGCGAGCCTGCTGCCGGTGCTGCTGCCGGTCCTGCTGCC
Organism: Nocardioides sp. SRI_004; assembly: GCF_057586415.1. Taxonomy (NCBI): domain Bacteria; kingdom Bacillati; phylum Actinomycetota; class Actinomycetes; order Propionibacteriales; family Nocardioidaceae; genus Nocardioides; species Nocardioides sp. SRI_004. Next base: position 28,645 of record NZ_JBYCZV010000024.1, on the reverse strand, counting down.
GATCCTGATCCTGCTGGTGCCGCTCGCGGACCTGGTCCTCGCCGTCGTACGACGAACGCGGGCCGGGCGCTCGCCGTTCGCCCCCGACAAGCAGCACCTGCACCACCGCCTGCTGGAGATCGGGCACTCCCACCGCCGGGCCGTCATCATCATGTGGCTGTGGGCGGGCCTGATCGCCTTCAGCGTCGTCGTCGCCAGCCTGTTCACGGGGCCGGCGGTGTGGGGCGCGCTGGGTGCGAGCTTCGTCGTGACCGTCGGCCTCACCTTCGCCCTGCCGCTGGTGCACGCGCCGCTGGTCGACCAGGTGCTGGACCAGGCCCTGGAGCCGGCCGAACCACCGCTCCCGGAGGCCGTCCCGGAGCCTGCCGCAGACCGGGGGACCACCCCCGATGCGGACTCCTCCGGGACCTTGTGATAACTTTCACGAACTCCCGGAGAGCTCCTTTCCGGGCCCGACGACCGCGACGAGCAGAACGGCCGCCGATGATGACGACCGACACCCGGACCCACCGCGTGGTGACCCGTGCGGCCGTCGTGGCCGCGGTCGCCGCAGCGGGCCTGGTCCTGGTCGCCGGCCTCGTCTCCGGCGAGTCCGCCGCCCTCGGTGCCGCGGTCGGGGGAGTGATCGCCGTCGGCGTCTTCGCCTTCGGCTCCTTCGCCGTCGAGGCGGTCTCGCGCCTGATGCCGGCGGCGTCGCTGCTGTTCGCGATGGTGACCTACACCTTCCAGGTCGCGGTGATGGCGCTGTTGTTCGTCGCCCTCAACACCTCCGGCCTGCTCGACGACGAGATCGACAGCACGTGGGTCGGCGTGGCCATCATCCTCGGGGCCTTCGTGTGGATGGCCGTGCAGATCCTGCTGGCCACGACGGCGCGCATCCCGGCGTTCGAGACCCCTCCGTCCACCCCGTCCGAGGGCGGTGCGCGATGACCGTTCGCGGCTGCTATTGTCCGGGGCGCAATGAGTCAGCCCGAGGAGAAGCCCAAGGGCGATCCGTGGCATGCGTTCGGCTACATCGTGGCCGGGGTCGCGTTCTACGGCTTCGCGGGGTGGCTCGTGGACCGATGGCTGGGCACCACGTTCCTCGTTGCGGTGGGCATCCTCGTGGGTGCCGCGCTGGGGATCTACCAGACAGCCGCACGGTTCCGCGTGGATCCACCAGACCAGCCGCACAGCACCCCGCCCGACAGCACCGACGAGCAGTGAACGCAGAGGAGACCTGGTGATCACCGCAGCCAGCGCCACCGTCCGAGCCGAGGAGTTCCACGCTCCTGGCCCGAGCCTGTTCGACCTGCCCGGCATCGCCGGCTCCGAGGTCACCAAGCCGATGGTCCAGCTGTTCCTCGCCGCGATCCTGGTGTTCGGCTTCTTCTACCTCGCCTCGCGCAAGCGGGCGCTGGTCCCGGGCAAGCTGCAGTTCGCCGGCGAGGGCGCCTACGGCTTCGTGCGCAACAGCGTCGCGCGCGACATCATCGGCAGCCACGACTTCCAGAAGTTCGTGCCCTACCTCGTCACGGTCTTCTTCTTCATCCTGGTGAACAACCTCTTCGCCAGCATCCCGTTCATCCAGTTCCCGACCTTCAGCCGCGCCGGCATGGCCTACGCGCTGGCCGGTCTGTCCTGGCTGGTCTACAACGGCGTGGGCGTGGCCCGGCACGGCCTGCTCGGCTACCTCAAGCTGCAGAGCGTGCCGTCCGGCGTCAGCCCGGTGATGTACCCGCTGCTGGTCCCGTTGGAGTTCTTCTCCAACATCCTGGTCCGCCCGGTCACGCTGGCCCTGCGTCTGTTCTGCAACATGTTCGCCGGTCACATCCTGCTCGCGCTGTTCGCGACCGGTGGTCTCTACCTGATCGAGCACGTCGGCGGCATCGGGTACGTCGCCGGCCCGCTCGCCTGGGTCCTCGCGATCCTGGTCAGCTTCCTCGAGATCCTGGTGCAGTTCCTGCAGGCCTACGTGTTCGTCCTGCTGAACGCCATGTACATCCAGGGCGCGCTCGCCGACGAGCACTGATCCACAGCTTTCTGCACCGCACCACCAACCCACAGTTCTCTGCACGAGAAAACAACCCGAAAGGAAAGTAGCCATGGGTGGCTCTCTCAACATGATCGGTTACGGCCTGGCCGCCATCGGCCCGGGTATCGGCATCGGTCTGATCTTCGCCGCGTACATCAACGGCGTTGCCCGCCAGCCCGAGGCGCAGAGCCGCCTCCAGTCGATCGCGATCCTCGGATTCGCGCTCGCCGAGGCGCTCGCGATCATCGGCATCGCCCTGGCGTTCGTCCTCAAGGCCTCGAACACCTGAGCCGTACCGGCCTCCTCCTGTCAGTACGAGATCTAGGTCAGGTCCATGAAGTCACTGTTGATCGTCGCCGCCGCTGAGGCGGAAGAGCACAACCCGCTCGTCCCTGAGTGGATCGAGGTCGTCCTCGCCCTCGTGGTGTTCGCGATCCTCTTCTTCGCCATCAAGAAGTTCGTCGTCCCGAATTTCGAGACGACGTTCGCCGAGCGTTCGGCGGCGATCGAGGGTGGCATCGCCGCGGCTGCGACCAAGCAGGCCGAGGCGGACGCCAAGCTGGCCGAGCTCGAGCAGCAGCTCGCTGACGCCCGTCACGAGGCGGCTCGCATCCGCGAGGAGGCTCGTGAGCAGGGTGCCGCGATCGTGGCCGAGATGCGGGAGCAGGCGCAGGCCGAGGCCAACCGCATCGTCGAGCACGGCAAGACGCAGATCGAGGCCGAGCGCCAGCAGGCGGTCACCTCGCTCCGCGCCGAGGTCGGCTCCCTCGCGACCGGCCTCGCCGGCCGCATCGTCGGTGAGTCGCTCGAGGACGACGCGCGCCAGTCGCGCGTGGTCGAGCGCTTCCTCGCCGAGCTGGAGACGGCCAACGCGGCTGACGCGGGCAAGGACGCGTGATGGTGTCCTTCCGCGGCGCCTCCGCCGACGCCATGGCCGCCCTCACCGACGTCGTCGGTGGGGTGGCCGAGGCGTCCGCAGCAACGGTGGCGGGGGACCTGTTCTCCGCGGCCGGTGCCTTCCGGTCCGAGGCGGCGCTGCGCCGCGTCGTCACCGACCAGTCGGTCCCGGCCGAGGCCCGCACGGGCCTGGTCGGCGACCTGTTCACGGGCAAGGTCGACGCGGCGACGCTCGGCCTGCTCCGTGACGCGGCCGGTCGGCGCTGGACGCGCGCCCGCGACCTCGCCGACGCGCTCGAGCAGCTGGGGGTGGTCGCCATCGTGCGGTCCGTCGGGCTGCAGGCCGGCACCCTGGTCGACGAGCTGTTCGGCGTACGCCAGCTGGTCACCGGCAACAGCGACCTGCGCAACGCGCTGTCCGACCCGGTCCGCTCCGCGGCCGACAAGGGCGGGCTCGTCGAGTCCCTCCTGTCGGGCAAGGTGCTGCCGGCGACGGTCCAGCTCGTCAAGCAGGCCCTCTCGGGCTCCTACCGCACCGTGGTGGCGGCGCTCGAGGACTACGAGCGCACCGCTGCCCAGGTGCAGGGCGAGAGCGTGGCCACCGTCCACGCCGCACGGGCCCTGTCCGCGGACGACGAGCAGCGCCTCGCCTCCGCACTGACGCGGCAGTACGGCCGCCCGGTGCACCTCAACATCGTCATCGACCCGCAGGTCCTCGGCGGCCTGCGTGTGGAGATCGGCGATGACGTCATCGACGGCACCGTCGTCAGCCGCCTCGATGACGCCCGCCGGAAGATCGCCGGCTGACGCCGCGCGGCACCACGCACACCCACGACTTCACAGCTGTAGAGAAGGAAGAAGGCACCTGAGATGACGGAACTCTCCATCCGTCCGGACGAGATCCGCGACGCCCTCGCCAAGTACGTCGCGGACTTCGAGCCCGCGGCCGCCAGCAAGGAAGAGGTCGGCACCGTCGCCTCTGCCGCGGACGGCATCGCCCGCGTGGCCGGCCTCCCGTCGGCCATGGCCAACGAGCTGCTCGAGTTCGAGGACGGCACGCTCGGCCTCGCGCTGAACCTCGAGGACCGCGAGATCGGTGTCGTCATCCTCGGTGACTTCGACAAGATCGAGGAGGGCCAGACGGTCCGCCGCACCGGCGAGATCCTCTCGGTCCCCGTCGGCGAGGGCTACCTCGGCCGCGTGGTCGACCCGCTCGGCAAGCCGATCGACGGCCTCGGCGAGATCGCCACGGAGGGTCGCCGCGCCCTCGAGCTCCAGGCCCCCGGCGTGATGATGCGCAAGTCGGTCCACGAGCCGCTCGCCACCGGCATCAAGGCCATCGACTCGATGACCCCGATCGGCCGTGGCCAGCGTCAGCTGATCATCGGCGACCGCGCCACCGGCAAGACCACGGTCGCGATCGACACGATCATCAACCAGAAGCAGAACTGGGAGTCGGGCGACCCGACCAAGCAGGTCCGCTGCATCTACGTCGCCATCGGCCAGAAGGGCTCGACCATCGCCTCCGTGCGTGGCGCCCTCGAGGAGGCCGGCGCCCTGGAGTACACCACCATCGTGGCGGCTCCGGCGTCCGACAGCGCGGGCTTCAAGTACCTCGCCCCCTACACCGGCTCGGCCATCGGCCAGCACTGGATGTACGACGGCAAGCACGTCCTCATCGTGTTCGACGACCTGACCAAGCAGGCCGAGGCCTACCGCGCCGTGTCGCTGCTGCTGCGTCGCCCGCCGGGCCGCGAGGCCTACCCGGGTGACGTCTTCTACCTGCACTCCCGCCTGCTGGAGCGCTGCGCGAAGCTGTCCGACGAGCTCGGTGCGGGCTCGATGACCGGTCTGCCGATCATCGAGACCAAGGCCAACGACGTCTCGGCGTTCATCCCGACCAACGTCATCTCGATCACCGACGGCCAGATCTTCCTGCAGTCGGACCTGTTCGCGGCCAACCAGCGCCCGGCCATCGACGTCGGCATCTCGGTCTCCCGCGTGGGTGGTGCCGCGATGACGAAGGCGATGAAGGCCGTCACCGGCTCGCTCAAGGTCGACCTGGCGCAGTACCGCGCCATGGAGGCGTTCGCCATGTTCGCCTCGGACCTCGACGCCGCGTCGAAGCAGCAGCTGGCCCGCGGCCAGCGGCTGATGGCGCTGCTGAAGCAGCCGGCCTACTCGCCGTACCCGCTGGCGGACATGACCGTCTCCCTGTGGCTCGGCACCTCGGGTCGCCTCGACGTCGTCGACACCGGTGACGTGCTGCGCTTCGAGCGTGAGTTCCTCGACTACCTGCACCGCTCGCACGACGGCATCCTCGCCGCGATCCGCGAGACGCAGAAGTTCGAGGACGAGGACGGCCTCGCGGCGGCGTACGACTCCTTCCTGACCCAGTTCGAGACCTCGGACGGTGGCAGCATCAAGGTCGGGCACGAGCCCGAGGCCGAGGCGCTCGCCGACGACGAGCTCGAGCAGGAGCAGATCGTCAAGCAGAAGCGAGCCTGAGCATGGCCGTATCGCTGCGTGAGTACCGCGCGCGGATCAAGTCGACGGAGTCGATGAAGAAGATCACGCGTGCCATGGAGCTCATCGCTGCGTCCCGGATCATCAAGGCGCAGCAGCGGGCGACGGCGGCAGCGCCGTACGCCCGGGAGCTGACGCGCGCCGTGTCGGCGGTGGCGACGTTCTCGAACGTCGACCACCCGCTGACGCGGGAGCAGGAGAACCCGAAGCGGGCCGCGGTCCTGGTCATCACCAGCGACCGGGGTCTGGCGGGTGCCTACTCCTCGAGCGTCATCAAGGAGACCGAGCGGCTCAGCGAGCGGCTGCGGGCCGAGGGCAAGGAGCTCGACTTCTACCTCGCCGGGCGCAAGGCGGAGGCCTACTTCAAGTTCCGCAACCGCCCCTACGTCCAGGCCTGGACCGGGTTCTCCGACCAGCCGACGTACGACAAGGCGGCCGAGATCGGCGCCGCCCTGATCGAGGCGTTCCTCAAGGAGCAGGGCGAGGACGGTGACGTGGACGAGGTCCACGTCGTCTACACCCGCTTCCGCTCGATGCTCACCCAGGAGCCGACCGCGATCCGGCTGCTGCCGCTCGAGGTCGTCGAGGGTGAGGAGGCCCCCGAGGCCGACGAGCTGCTGCCGCTCTACGAGTTCGAGCCGTCGGCGTCCGAGGTCCTCGACGGGCTGCTCCCGCAGTACGTCCAGAGCCGGATCTTCTACGCCCTCCTGCAGGCCGCGGCCTCCGAGCTCGCGGCTCGCCAGAAGGCCATGAAGTCCGCGACGGACAATGCGGAGGAGCTGATCAAGAAGCTCACCCGGATCGCCAACCAGGCGCGCCAGGCGGGCATCACCCAGGAGATCAGCGAGATCGTCGGTGGCGTGAACGCCCTCGCCGACGCCCAGGCTGCGAACGACTGACCCACCAGAGAAAACACCAAACGGAGTAAGACATGACTGCAACGGTTGAAGAGACCACCGCCAGCGGTGCGGCCTCGGTGGGTCGGATCGCACGGGTCATCGGCCCGGTCGTCGACATCGAGTTCCCGACCGACTCGATGCCCGACATCTACAACAAGCTCGAGGCCGAGATCACCCTCGACGGCGAGACCACGGTCCTGCCGCTCGAGGTGGCCCAGCACATCGGCGACGGCATGGTCCGCGCCATCTCCCTCAAGCCCACCGACGGCCTGGTCCGGGGCCAGAGCGTCTCCGACACCGGCGAGCCGATCTCGGTGCCGGTCGGCGACGTCACCCTCGGCAAGGTCTTCAACGCCACCGGTGACTTCCTCAACCTCGCCGAGGGCGAGACGGTGGAGGTCAACGAGCGCTGGGGCATCCACCGCAAGGCGCCTGCCTTCGACCAGCTCGAGTCGAAGACGCAGATGTTCGAGACGGGCATCAAGGTCATCGACCTGCTCGCGCCGTACGTCACCGGTGGAAAGATCGGCCTGTTCGGTGGTGCCGGCGTCGGCAAGACCGTGCTCATCCAGGAGATGATCGCCCGCGTCGCCAAGAACCACGGTGGTGTGTCGGTGTTCGCCGGTGTCGGCGAGCGCACCCGTGAGGGCAACGACCTGATCGTCGAGATGCAGGAGGCCGGCGTCTTCGACAAGGTCGCCCTGGTCTTCGGCCAGATGGACGAGCCGCCGGGCACGCGTCTTCGCGTCGCCCTGTCCGCGCTGACGATGGCGGAGTACTTCCGCGACGTCCAGGGCCAGGACGTGCTGCTGTTCATCGACAACATCTTCCGGTTCACGCAGGCCGGCTCCGAGGTCTCGACCCTGCTCGGCCGCATGCCGTCCGCCGTGGGCTACCAGCCCAACCTGGCTGACGAGATGGGCACCCTGCAGGAGCGGATCACCTCGACCCGCGGTCGCTCGATCACCTCGATGCAGGCGATCTACGTCCCCGCGGACGACTACACCGACCCGGCCCCGGCGGCGACCTTCGCCCACCTGGACGCCACGACCGAGCTCTCCCGTGAGATCGCGTCGCTCGGTATCTACCCGGCGGTGGACCCGCTGACCTCGACCTCGCGGATCCTCGACCCGCAGTACATCGGTCAGGCCCACTACGACTGCGCGATCCGCATCAAGCAGATCCTGCAGCGCAACAAGGAGCTCCAGGACATCATCGCGATCCTCGGTGTCGACGAGCTCTCCGAGGAAGACAAGATCATCGTCTCCCGCGCGCGTCGTATCCAGCGGTTCCTGTCGCAGAACACCTACGTCGCCAAGCAGTTCACCGGCATCGAGGGCTCGACGGTCCCCGTGGCCGAGACGATCGAGGCGTTCAACAAGATCGCCGACGGTGAGTACGACCACGTGGCCGAGCAGGCGTTCTTCATGTGCGGCGGTCTCGACGACGTCGAGCGCAACTGGGCCGAGATCCAGAAGAGCCTCTGATCATGGCTGAGACCGCAGTCGAGCACCTGCACGTCGAGCTCGTCGCTGCCGACCGGACCGTGTGGTCCGGTGAGGCGGCGATGATCATCGCGCGCACGCTCGAGGGTGACATCGGCGTCCTGCGCGGTCACGCGCCGACGCTGTCGCTGCTGTCGGCCTCGGTGATCGAGATCCAGGTCGCGGGCACCAACCAGCTCGTGGTCGCCGCCGTCGACGGTGGCTTCCTGTCGGTCGCCCACGACCGGGTCTCGATCCTCGCCGAGCACGTCGAGAAGGGCGAGGACATCGAGGTGGAGCAGGCGCGGATCGACCTCGAGGAGGCGCGTCGCCTCCTCGACTCGAGCAACGAGGCGGAGCAGCGCGTGCGGCACGCCGAGGCCCGCATCCGCGCCGCAGAGAAGGTCAGCTAGCACGCAGATGGCTTGGTGGGAGTGGCTGCTCGACATCTGTGGCGCCCTCCTGCTGCTGTGTGTGCTGTACGGCGCCGGACTGATCGTCCGGCGCCGTCTGCTGTCCCGGCACGGTGGCACCTTCGAGCTGAGCCACCGCTACCGCATGGACCGGCCCGAGCGCGGCTGGGTCCTGGGCCTCGGTCGGTACTCCGACGAGACGCTCGAGTGGTTCCGCGTCTTCTCGCTGTCGCCACGCCCGAAGCAGACGTGGACCCGCGAGGAGCTCGACTACGACGGGCGGCGCGAGCCGCTGGGTGCCGAGCAGGCCTCGTTGTACCCCGACCACCTGGTCATCCGGTGCCAGTCGCCGAACGGCCTCGTGGAGCTCGCCATGAGCGTCTCGTCGCTCACGGGCTTCCAGGCGTGGCTTGAGGCCATGCCTCCCGGCACCGACTGGAACCGGGTCAAGGGTTCGTCCTAGATGGAACCCACCTGCGCTGACGTCACGTTCGGCTCCCGCACCGGACGCGCGGTACTCGCGGCGGCGACGCTCGGCAGCGCCATGGCGCTGCTCGACAGCACGGTCGTCAACGTCGCGCTCCGTCAGGTCGGTGAGGACCTCGAGGCGAGCCTCAGCGACCTGCAGTGGGTGACCAACGGCTACCTGCTCACCCTCGCCGCCCTGACCCTGCTGGGTGGCTCGCTGGGCGACCGCTTCGGCCGGCGTCGCATCTTCGTGCTCGGAGTCGTCGGCTTCGCGGTCACGTCCGCGGCGTGCGGACTGGCCCCGTCGGCGCCCTTCCTCGTGGTCGCGCGGATCGCCCAGGGGGCCGCTGCCGCCTTGTTGACCCCGGGCAGCCTCGCCATGATCCAGGGTTCCTTCGCACCGGGCGACCGGGCACGGGCGATCGGGACCTGGTCGGGCTTTGGGAGCGTGGCCGCCGCGGTGGGGCCGTTCGTGGGTGGCTGGCTCGTCGAGGCGGCCAGCTGGCGGTGGGTCTTCCTCATCAACCTGCCGGTCGCGGCGCTGGCGCTCCTGGCGGCGCGTGCCGTGCCGGAGACGCGTGACCCCGAGGCCGTGCCGGGCTTCGACACCCGGGGCGCCGTGCTCGGCGCCCTCGGCCTCGGCGGCGTCACCTACGCGCTGATCCAGTGGACGACGACCCCACCGGCAGCCGCGGTCGCGCTCGTCCTCGGCCTGCTGGCGGGCGTCGCCTTCGTCGTCGCCGAGCGGCGCAGCCCGCACCCGATGCTGCCGCTGTCGCTCTTCGGGTCGCGCCAGTTCTCCGCCGCCAACGGGATGACCCTGCTGACCTACGCCGCGCTCGGTGGCGTGCTGTTCTTCCTCGTGCTGCAGCTCCAGACCGTCGGTGGGTACGGCGCCCTCCGCGCCGGTCTCGCGACGCTGCCCATCACGGTCGCGATGGTCCTGCTGGCCGGCCGTGGGGGAGCGCTCGCCGCGCGGATCGGTCCGCGACTGCCGATGACGGTCGGGCCGCTGCTGTGCGGCGTGGGCACCTTCCTGCTCGCCCGGGTCGACAGCGACGTCGACTACTGGCTCGACGTCGCCGTGCCGCTCACGGTCTTCGGCCTCGGCCTGGCCTCGCTGGTCGCTCCGTTGACGGCGGCGGTCCTCGCCGCCGCGCCCGACCACCACGCCGGCGTCGCGTCCGGCATCAACAACGCCGTCGCCCGTGCCGGCTCACTGCTGGCCGTCGCGGCCCTGCCACTGCTGGTCGGGCTCTCGGGGGAGGACTACCAGGTGCCGAGCGAGTTCGCGCACGGCTATCGCGCGGCGATGCTGTGGTGCGCCGGCCTGCTCGTGGTCAGCGGCGTCTTCTCCTGGCTGACCATCCGCAACCCCGCCACGGTCGTCGAGTAGCCCGCGCCGCTGCTCACTCGAAGAGCCCGCGGATGTCGTCGGCACCGATCGAGGTGCTCATCGCGCCGTCGCCGTCGATCACCTGGGCGAAGAGCTCGGCCTTGCGGGCCTTGAGCTCCATGACCTTCTCCTCGATGGTGTCGCTCGCGACCAGCCGGTAGACGTGGACGTGCTTGGTCTGGCCGATCCGGTGGGCGCGGTCGACGGCCTGCGCCTCGGCGGCGGGGTTCCACCACGGGTCGAGCACGAAGACGTAGTCGGCCTCGGTCAGGGTCAGGCCGACACCGCCCGCCTTGAGCGAGATGAGGAAGACCGGGGCGGAGCCCGACCGGAACTCCTCGATGACCGCGCTCCGGTCGCGGGTCGCGCCGTCGAGGTAGGTCGTGGCGATCCCGGCGTCCTCCAGCCGTGACCGGACCCGGCGCAGGAAGGAGGTGAACTGGCTGAAGACGAGCGCGCGGTGACCCTCCGCGGTGATCTCGAGCAGGTGGTCGACGAGGACGTCGAGCTTGGCCGACCCGACCCGCTCGTGCTCCTCGTCGACCAGTGCCGGGTCGAGCGCGAGCTGGCGCAGGGTGGTCAGGGCGCTGAAGATCGCGACCCGGTTGCGGTCGAAGTCCTCGACCAGGCCGAGGATGCGCTGGCGCTCCTTCGCGAGGTGGGTGTCGTAGATCTTGCGGTGCCGGGGCGCGAGCTCGACGGGCAGCACCTGCTCCTGCTTCGGCGGCAGGTCGTCGGCGACGAGCTCCTTGGTCCGGCGCAGCAGGAACGGCTTGACCCGCGCCCGGAACCGGTCGAGGACGGCCTTGTCGGCGTCGCGCTCGATGGGGCGCACGACCTTCTCGGCGAACCGGCGCGGCCACGGGTAGAGGCCGGGCACCGTGATGGAGAGCAGCGACCAGAGCTCCATCAGCCGGTTCTCGAAGGGGGTGCCGGTGACGGCCAGCCGGAAGGGCGCCTCGAGGGTGCGCACGGCGGTGTAGGTCTTGCTCTGGTGGTTCTTGACCTGCTGGGCCTCGTCGAGGACCAGGCCCGCCCACGTGACGGCGGCGTACTCCTCCTGGGCGAGGCGGAGCAGGGTGTAGGTCGTCACGACGACGTCGGCATCGGCGGCGAGCTCCGCGACGTCGTCGGTACGACGGCTCGCGACCCGCACCCGGAGGCCGGGCGCGTGCCGGGCGGCCTCGTCGGCCCAGGCGGTCACGACGCTGGTCGGCGCGACGACGAGGAAGGGACCCTCGTCGGGCCGCTCGGACCGGGCATGCGCGATCAGCGCGAGCACCTGGAGCGTCTTGCCCAGGCCCATGTCGTCGGCGAGGATCCCGCCGAGGCCGTGCTGCCAGAGGAAGGCCAGCCACCAGAAGCCCTCGCGCTGGTAGCTGCGCAGCCGGGTGGCGAGACCCTGGGGCTCCGGACGGGGGATGTCGGTCAGGTCGCGGAGGGCCTCCGCCCGCCGGACCCACTCGGCGACCTGGCTGTCGACCAGGCCGGTCTCGGCGAGCTGCGCCCACAGGCCGAGGTCCTGGCGGCCGACGGCGATCCGCTCGCCGTCGTGGTCGTGCAGCTCGGCGGCCGCGGCGACGACCTCGCGGAGCCGGTCGAACTCGGGGCGGTCGGTGGTGACGTACATGCCGCTCGGCAGCACGAGGAACTCCAGGCCGAGCGTGAGCGCCGCGAGCACGTCCGGCAGCGGGATCGACTCGTCGGCGACCCGCACGCTCACGGCGAGGTCGAACCAGTCGGTGACCGGCTTGTCGTCGTCGGGCTCCACGACGTCGAAGCGGATCTCGGGGGCGACGTCGACCTCGCGGAAGTCGGGGCGCTCCTCCTCCACGACCCGCACGTCGGGGAGGGTGCGCAGGTGGGGGAGCTCGTGGATGGCCAGCGCGAGGGCCTCGCCGTCGGTGGCCGTGGTGGTGCCGAGCAGCTCGGGAGCGACCTGACCGACGATCTCGCGCTCGGCCGCCCGGTCCCGGACCCCGCCGAGCGGGTCGCGGCTGCCGAGCGCGCAGGTGCGGCTCCCGTCGTCGCCGTACTCCCAGGTCCAGGCCAGCCCGGCCTTGGTCGCGGTGTGCCAGGTGACCGTGAGCACCAGCGTCGGGCGCAGCGGCTCGGGCAGCTCGATGGCCGCCGTCTCCGTGCGCACCGTCAGGTGGCGCATCAGGACCGGCAGCTCGGCGCGCAGGGCGTCGGCGTCGGCGGGCGGGACCGTGAGCCCGGGCCCGTCGACGAGGTGGCGCACCGACAGCGGCATGGGGGAGTCGAGGGCGGCGATCAGCAGGTGGCCGTCGGCGTCGAGCAGGCCGACCGACGTGGCCGGGTTGCCGATCGGGATGACGTCGTCACCGCGCCACGACTGGTCGCCGAGGGTCACCGCCGCGTGCACGGCCGTGCCACCCGACGCACTGTCGGACAGCAGGACGACGACCTCCGCCTCGTCGTCGGCGACGCTGACGCCCGCGGTCCCCCTGCCGCCGAGCAGGGTGACGCCGGCGTCGCGGGCCGTGCGCAGCGCGCGCACGACCTGGCCGCCGAACTCGTCGAGCGAGGGCGCCACGCCGGCGTAGTAGTAGGAGCGGTGGCCCATCCAGAGCTGGTGCAGCGCCGCCACGGCGTCGGCCTGCGCACGGGGGAAGCCGCCGGTGACCTCGGCCGCCGCCACGTCGGACCAGTCCGCGCCGGTCTTGACCCAGGGCTTGTTGCGGCCACGCCGCAGGGGTCGCACGTGCAGCGTCCGTCCGACGCCCTGGTAGCCGCGGCGCGGCTCCTGGAGGCTGATCTCGAGGGCCAGCGGGACCTCGTCGACCGGCTCCCGGTGCTGCCGGTCGAGCTCGGTCACCACCCGTTCCAGCGTCCGTCGCCAGGTCGAGCCGATCGAGGGGATGCTCGCGGCCGGCGCGAAGCTCTGGCGCAGGGTCAGCGCGAGGGCGGCGCCGTGCTTGCACACCGACCGCACGGGGCACGTGCAGACGGTGAACAGCCAGCCCGCGTAGTCGGCCGTGGGCGCCTCGACGTGCAGCTGCACCTGGTAGGGCTCGACCCGCGAGCCCAGCACCTCGGCCGTCGCGGTGACCGACGCGGCCGACAGCATCCCGATCTCGGGCCGGCGCACGGCGCCCCGCTCGACGACCTCACGGGCGCGCGCCAGCGTCCCGGGGTCGAAGTGACGCTCCAGGAAGGTGTCGGTGAGCTGGGCGAGGACGTTCACGATCCGTCCAGAATGTCACGGGGGACCGACGTCTCCCGCATCCATCCACAGCCCCTCCCGGGGCGGGCGGATCAGTCCTCGCGGCCGCGGTCGTACCCGCGCTCGCCGCCCGGCACCCACAGCACGTCGCCGACCTCGCGGTTGGCGTGCCGGGCGAGGATGAAGAGCAGGTCGCTGAGCCGGTTGAGGTAGGTGATCGCGAGGGGGTTCATCGTCTCGGCGTGCACCGCGTGGGCGGCCCAGGCGGCCCGCTCGGCCCGTCGTACGACGGTGCGGGCGACGTGGAGCTGGGCCGCCGCGGGCGTGCCGCCGTTGAGGATGAAGGACCGGAGCTTCTCGAGGTCCTCGTTGAAGTGGTCGCACCACTGCTCGAGCCGGTCGATGGAGCCCTGCTCGATGCGCAGGGGCGGGAACTCCGGGTCGGCCACCACCGGGTTGCAGAGGTCCGCGCCCACGTCGAACATCTCGTTCTGGACGTGGGTGAGGACGGCGACGACGTGGTCGGTCAGCCCGCCGGTGGCGACCGCGACCGCGATCTGCGCGTTCGCCTCGTCGACCGTCGCGTAGGCCTCGAGCCGCAGGTCGGTCTTCGTGGTCACGCTCATGTCGCCCAAGCGGGTCTCGCCGGCGTCGCCGGTCCGGGTGTAGATGCGGGTGAGGTTGACCATGGTCGGGAGCCTACTTCTGCAACTCGCCGAAATTTTCCGGGGCTCGGTGCAACCGAATCGGGTACCCGAGCGTCATGGTGGGTAGAAGGCCGTGAGGGACGGCCCGCACGGATCTCGGGAGGCACGGATGGGCGCGACGATCAGCACCGACCTGCAGACGACCGGCGCCGTGCTCGTGCTCGCCGGGGAGCTCGACGTGCGGAGCACGGGCGAGATCCGAACCGCCCTCTACGAGCACCTCCGCGTCCACGGCTCCTACACCGACGGCCGCGTGCTGGTCGACCTGAGCGACGTGACCTCCATCGACGAGACCGCGCTCAAGGTGCTGGCTGCCGCCAGCCGCCGGGCCCGCCGCCGCGGCGGGGCCGTGGTGCTGCGCGGTGCCTGCCCCGCCGTACGCCGCATGCTCCACCTGACCCACCTGGTCCGGCTGTTCGAGCTCGAGCGGCTCCCGGTCCCCGCCTGAGCGCGATCCTCGCCGGGGACGACCAGCCCCTTCCGCGGGTGTGGCGTTGTGCACAACCACACACCGAACGGCGGTTACCAAGCGGTAGTGATCCGCCTAGTCTTCGCTCTATGAGTTCGATGCCTGACGCCTCCGCCACGCCCGAGAAGGCCTCGCACCCCAAGGACCGCCCCTGGGTGATGCGCACGTACGCCGGCCACTCGACCGCCGAGGCGTCCAACGCGCTCTACCGCACCAACCTGGCCAAGGGACAGACCGGCCTCTCGGTCGCCTTCGACCTGCCCACGCAGACCGGCTACGACCCCGACAGCCCGCTCTCGCGCGGCGAGGTCGGCAAGGTCGGCGTACCGGTGCCGCACCTGGGCGAGATGCGCAAGCTCTTCGACCAGATCCCCCTCACCGAGATGAACACCTCGATGACGATCAACGCGACCGCCATGTGGCTGCTCGCGATGTACCAGGTCGCGGCGGAGGAGCAGAACCCCGACCTGTCGCCGTCGGAGGTCGCCCACAAGCTCGCGGGCACGACCCAGAACGACATCATCAAGGAGTACCTCTCGCGCGGGACCTATGTCTTCCCGCCGGAGCACTCCCTGCGCCTCATCGGCGACATGATCGCCTACACGGTCCACGAGATCCCGAAGTGGAACCCGATCAACATCTGCAGCTACCACTTGCAGGAGGCCGGCGCGACGCCGGTGCAGGAGATCGCCTACGCGATGTGCACGGCGATCGCCGTCCTCGACCAGGTGAAGAACTCCGGTCAGGTCTCCGACGACGACTTCGAGAAGGTCGTCGGCCGGATCTCGTTCTTCGTCAACGCGGGCGTCCGGTTCGTCGAGGAGATGTGCAAGATGCGCGCCTTCGTCGAGCTGTGGGACGAGATCACCCGTGAGCGCTACGGCGTGCAGGACGAGAAGATGCGCCGCTTCCGCTACGGCGTCCAGGTCAACAGCCTCGGCCTCACGGAGGCGCAGCCGGAGAACAACGTCCAACGCATCGTGCTCGAGATGCTCGCCGTGACGCTGTCGAAGAAGGCTCGCGCCCGCGCGGTGCAGCTGCCCGCGTGGAACGAGGCGCTCGGCCTGCCGCGGCCGTGGGACCAGCAGTGGTCGCTGCGCCTCCAGCAGGTGCTGGCGTTCGAGTCCGACCTCCTCGAGTACGAGGACATCTTCGACGGCTCCCCGGTGGTCGAGGCCAAGGTCCGCGAGCTCGTGGAGGGCGCCAAGGCGGAGATCGACCGGGTGCAGGCGATGGGCGGCGCGATCGCCGCCGTCGACTCGGGCTACATGAAGCAGGAGCTGGTCTCGTCCCACGCCCGGCGCCGTGCCGCGATCGAGGCCGGCGAGGAGATCATCGTCGGCGTCAACAAGTTCGACACCACCGAGCAGAGCCCGCTGACCGCCGACCTCGACGGCGCGATCATGGTCGCCGACCCGGAGGCCGAGAAGGCCGCCCTGGCGTCCGTCGAGGCGTGGAAGGCCCAGCGCGACCAGGCCGAGGTCGACGCCGCGCTGGCCCGCCTGGCCGAGGACGCCAAGACCGGCACGAACCTGATGGCCGCCACCCTCGCCGCCGCCCGCGCGGGCGCGACCACGGGGGAGTGGGCCGGGGTGCTGCGCGAGGTGTTCGGCGAGTTCCGCGCCCCCACCGGCGTCGCCGGCGCCGTGGGCGTGGCTGAGGCCGGCGCCGAGCTGACCGCCGTCCGCGAGGCCGTGCAGCGCACCGGTGACGAGCTCGGCGGCCGCCTGCGGCTGCTGGTCGGCAAGCCCGGGCTCGACGGCCACTCGAACGGCGCCGAGCAGGTCGCCGTACGGGCGCGCGACGCCGGCTTCGAGGTCATCTACCAGGGCATCCGGCTCACCCCCGAGCAGATCGTGGCCGCCGCGGTCGCCGAGGACGTCCACTGCGTGGGCCTCTCGATCCTGTCCGGCTCGCACATGGAGCTGGTGCCGGCCGTGCTCGACGGCCTCAAGGCCGCCGGGATGGGCGACGTGCCGGTCATCGTCGGCGGGATCATCCCCGAGTCCGACGGCAAGGCGCTCCTCGAGCTGGGCGTGGCCGCGGTCTACACGCCGAAGGACTTCGGGCTGACCGAGATCATGGGCGGCATCGTCGAGGTCATCCGCAAGGCCAACGGCCTGGCGTAGCCCGGTCGTCGGGGAGGTTGCTCCGCAACCGGCCCGGAGGCGAGACGCTCAGTCGGCCGCGATCACCCGAGCCACGGACTCGGGGTCGCGGCCGACGACCGTCGTACCGTCGGCGGCGGTGATGATCGGCCGCTGGATGAGCCGCGGGTTCTCGGCGAGCAGGCGCAACCACGCCGCACGCTGGTCCGCGGCCTTCGGCGGCAGCGTGAGCTCCAGCTTCCTCGCGTCGGCGGTGCGCGCGATGTCCCAGGGCTCCAGGCCCAGCCGGCCCAGCACGTCCTCGAGCTCGGCGACCGTCGGCGGGTCGTCGAGGTAGCGACGGATCGTGTACTCGACGCCGGCGGCCCTCAGCTCGCTCTCCGCGGTGCGGCACTTGGAGCAGGCGGGGTTCAGCCAGATCTCGATCACGGCGTGACTGTAGCGACCCGCATCACCTGTGACGCCGGTCACGTCAGTTAGGTCTGCCTACCCTCATCCCTTACCCTCGTGACGTGGGCAAGGACAAGAAGAAGTCGAAGGGGAAGCAGAAGCTCCCCAAGACGAAGTGCTGCGTCTCGAAGTCGAAGTGCGGCCGCTGCCCCCTGCGCATGCTCAAGGAGGGCACCCTCCCCGACGGCTTCACCGTGAAGCGGCGCGTGCTGGTCACGACCAGTGGCAAGAAGGTCACCAAGAAGGCGCTGCAGAAGGCCGCCTGAGCCGCGACCACCGACTCTGATGGATAGGGTGGCCCGCATGGCTGCACCACGCTTCACCGACCAGCTCAACGTCCAGATCGGCAACGAGTTCGCCGCGCACAACCAGTACCTCGCGTGCGCCGTCTACTACGACGCCCTGACGATGCCGCAGCTGGCGGGCTTCTTCTACGCCCAGGCGCTGGAGGAGCGCGAGCACGCCATGATGATGGTGCAGTACCTCCTCGACACCGACGCCGACGTGGCGATCCCCGGCGTCGAGGCGCCGGTCTCCGGCTTCGCCGACATCACGGCGCCGATCTCCCTCGCCCTCGAGCAGGAGAAGCGCGTCACCGAGCAGATCTACGGCCTGCTGCGCATCGCGCGCGAGGAGAGCGACTTCGCCTCCGAGCAGTTCATGCAGTGGTTCATCAAGGAGCAGGTCGAGGAGGTCGCGACCATGAACGACCTGCTCGCCGTGGTGACCCGGAGCAAGGACGACATCAACGCGATCGAGGACTGGGTCGCCCGCGAGCAGGGAGCCGGCGCCGCCGACCCGACGGCTCCGGCCGCCGCCGGCGCCTGATCCCTACGCCTTGCGCGGATGGCGGCGCCGGTAGACCAGCACCGCCACCACGACGCCGAGCGCGAGGCCGACCAGGCCGCTGATCCCGGGCGCGCGGTCGCCCCCGATGGCCATGCCGATGCCCAGCCCGGCGGTGCAGATGACCAGGGCCAGGCTGACGACGAGCACGTTGAAGAACATCTCGCGGAAGTAGGTCCGGGAGAAGCTCTCGCCGGGCCGCGCGGAGGCCGCGGGAGCGGCGGTGGCCGCAGGTGCGGTGGCCACGGCCGGGGCCGCGGGACGCGGTGCGGCGGTCGTCGTACCGGGGGAGAGCGGGATGGCCTTGACGACCGCACTCGCCGGCAGCCGCCCGTAGATGTGCGGGAAGGTCTCCTCGACGCCCGGAGCCGGCGGCTCCTCGACGACGGGTACGTCGAGCAGGTCGGTGTCGATCTCCAGCAGCACGAGCGGCTCGGCGACATCGGCGTAGAACCGGTCGCGCACGGCCGTCCACTGGTCCGCGCGACTGGCGTGGATGAAGCCCTCCTCGGCCAGCGACCGGCCGAGCGTCGACGTGGTGTACGCGCCTAACGCCTCGGCGGCCGCCCACTCCGAGGCGAGGGCGAGGTGGAAGATCGTGGCCATGGCCGCGATCTTGCCAGCACGGCTTGGTTCGCTTCCCTACGGTGGGGTGCGATGACCGACACAACGGCAGGACCCCGGCGGCGCGGCAGGCGGAAGGCCCCGCAGCCCGGGCGCACGGTGGCGCGTGTGATCGTGGCGAGCCTGGTCAGCCTCGGGCTGGTGACCGGCGTGGGCGTGGCCCTCGTCTACGCCCACTGGAACGGCAACCTGACGGTCAAGAAGGTCGACGACCTCGTGACCGACCGACCGGACCGGTCGGGTGGCGAGGAGGTCAACATCCTGGTGATGGGCGACGACACCCGCGCGGGCAAGGGCAACAAGATCGACGGCGCCGGCGGGGGTGGCTCCGACACGACGATCCTCTTCCACCTCTCGGCCGACCGGGAGTTCGCCTACGGCATCTCGATCCCGCGCGACACGCTCGTCGACCGGCCGGAGTGCAAGAAGGAGGACGGCTCGGTCACGCCGGCCAAGGCCGACGCGATCTGGAACGAGGCCTACGCCGTCGCCGGCCCCAGCTGCACCATCCAGCAGTTCGAGAGCCTGACCGACATCCTCGTCGACAACTACGTCGTCGTCGACTTCAACGGCTTCAAGGACATGGTCGACGCGCTCGACGGCGTCGAGGTCTGCATCCCCGAGGACATCGTCGACGAGGACGCCGGCATCACCCTCAAGGCGGGCACCCGGGAGATCGAGGGAGACGAGGCGCTCAGCTACGTCCGCGTGCGCAAGGGCGTCGCCGGTGGCGACGGCACCGACCCCCAGCGGATCAAGCGCCAGCAGGCGTTCATGGCGTCGATGATCAACGAAGCACTCCGAGCCGACATGCTCGCCCGTCCCGACCAGCTGATCGGCTTCATCAACGCCACCACCAAGTCACTCACCACCGACTTCGAGAACATCGGCCAGATGGCCGACCTCGCCCGCTCCTTCCAGGGCATCGGCCTCGACAACATCTCCTTCGTCACCACCCCGTGGGTGTACTCGACCGCGCAGGAGGGCCGCGTCGAGTTGACCGACGACGTCGCGAAGCTGTGGCGTCTGGTCCGCCAGGACAAGGAGCTGACCCGCGACTTCCGCGACGACTCCATCAACGCGGCCGACGACCCCGATGGCAGCCCGTCGGCCTCCGGCAGCGCCTCCGGTACGCCGGAGGGGTCGGCCTCCGCGTCCGCCGGCGACCCGTCGACGGACGCGACCGAGGAGCCGGTCGAGGAGGAGCCGGCGTCGCCGGGGCTCTGCTAGACCCGCCACCACCTCTGCCCAGCAACACGCGGCGGAGCGCTCCGCCCGCGAGATCAGAACAGCCGGTCCTCGGCGTTGTCGAGCCCCCGCAGGGCGTCGTAGTCGACGACGGCGCAGGTGATGCCGCGGTCCTCGGCGAGCACGCGGGCCTGCGGCTTGATCTCCTGCGCGGCGAAGATGCCGCGGACCGCGCCCTTGGTGGTGAGCAGGGGGTCGCGGTTGAGCAGCTCGAGGTAGCGGGTGAGCTGCTCGACGCCGTCGATCTCGCCGCGCCGCTTGATCTCGACGGCGACGCTGAGGCCGGCCTCGTCGCGGCACATCAGGTCGACCGGCCCGATCGCGGTCGGGAACTCGCGCCGCACCAGCGTCAGCCCCGCCGACAGGGTCGCGGGGTGCTCGGCGAGGAGCTCTTGGAGGTGCTTCTCGACGCCGTCCTTCTGCAGGCCGGGGTCGATCCCGAGGTCGTGCTCGCTGTCGTGGAGGATCTCCTCGACGAGGATCCGCAGCGTGTCCGGCGTCTGGCCCTTGGGTGCCTTCGCCGTCACGGTCCACTCGACCTGGCCGTCGTCGGTCGTGCCCTCGCGCACGGTGCACGGCGGCGACATCCAGTTCAGGGGCTTGTACGAGCCGCCGTCGGAGTGCACGAGCACCGACCCGTCCGACTTCAGCATGAGCACCCGGGTCGCCATCGGGAGGTGTGCGGTCAATCGGCCTGCATAGTCCACCTGGCAGCGCGCCACGACGAGTCTCACGGGGAAGGAACATACCCTCAGCCCCGTGGAGATCGAGCCCGACCAGCCCTGGTGGCGTCCCGAGCAGGGGAGTACGACGACCTGGCTGCTCTCCGTCCGGGTGCAGCCGGGCGCGTCCCGCACCGGCGTGGCCGGTCCGACGGGCCCCGAGGGCGCCGAGCTGAAGGTCCGGCTCGCGTCGCCCCCGGTGGACGGTCGAGCCAACGAGGAGCTGGTCCGCTGGCTGGCGCGCGAGCTCGGCGTACCGCGCTCGGCCGTGACGCTGGTGCGCGGCCAGACGTCGCGGTCGAAGCAGCTGCGGATCGACACCACGAACCGGCGGAGCTGAGCACGTCGTGTGACTTCCGTCTCGATGTGTCCACATGGTTACCGACGGGTAGCCGCAGGCCCTTCGGGCTGCCAGAATCCGGCGCATGACTTCGAGCGAGCAGATCTTCAACACGCTGGTGCTCCCGTACCTGAACCACGCGGTGCGCACCTACGAGTCGGGCTACGCCTCGGTGGCCGACATCGACGCCGCGATGCGCTTCGGCTGCGGCTACCCCAAGGGCCCGCTGACCGTGGTCGACGAGATCGGCGCCGCCCAGGTCCGTGACCTCCTCGCCGCGCGCTACGCCGAGACCGGCGACCACCTGCACCAGCCGGCCGACCTGCTGGAGAAGCTCGTCGCCGAGGGGCGCACCTTCGCCGACGAGGCGGCCGCTGCCGGCGAGTCCGCCGCGCCGCAGTTCAAGCACGACATCAACCGGGTCGGCGTCGTCGGCACCGGCACGATGGCGTCCGGCATCGTCCAGGTCTTCGCCCAGGCCGGCTACGACGTCGTCTACGTCGGCCGCACCCAGGAGAAGCTCGACGGCGTCATCGGCTACATCACCAAGAACCTCGACCGGGCCATCGCCAAGGGCAAGGGCACCGAGGCGGACAAGGACGCGCTGCTCGGCCGCCTGACCGGGGCCGTCGAGCGCGAGGCGCTGGGCGACGTCGACATCGTCATCGAGGCCATCGCCGAGGACCTCGAGATCAAGCTCGAGCTGTTCCGCGACCTCGACAAGATCGTCAAGCCGGGCGCGATCCTCGCGACCACGACGTCGTCGCTGCCGATCACCAAGCTCGGCGAGGCCACCGGCCGCCCGCAGGACGTCATCGGCATGCACTTCTTCAACCCGGCCCCCGTGATGAAGCTCGTCGAGATCATCACCACCGCCGACACCTCCGCCGACGTCGACGAGACCGTCCGCGCGCTGACCGCCAATGTCGGCAAGGTCGGCGTCTCGGCCGGCGACCGCTCGGGCTTCATCGTCAACCTGCTCCTCTTCCCCTACCTCAACGACGCCATCAAGCTGGCCGAGGGTGGCGAGGAGCTGGCCACGATCGACGCCGCGATCAAGGAGACGGCCGCCTTCCCGATGGGCCCGTTCGAGCTGCTCGACGTGGTCGGCAACGACGTGTCGCTGGCGATCCAGAAGGAGCTGTACGGCGAGTTCGGCGAGCCCGGCTTCGCCCCCGCGAAGACGCTCGAGGACAAGGTCGCGGCCGGCGAGCTCGGTCGCAAGACCGGCAAGGGCTTCCACGACTACTCCTGATGGTGCGGGCGCGTCTCCGGCGCGTTGATGGGGGCAGCAAGCTGCCGTCGCGCGCCTCCAGCCGCGCTGCCGCACTGGCTGCTGATGCCGCCACGCCCGCCCGATAGGGTCGGCGCATGACGCTTCACCACACGGCTCTCGGTTCCACCGGGAGCCGTGTGGTCTTTCTCCACGGCCTCTTCGGCCAGGGCAAGAACTGGACCGGGATCGCCAAGCAGCTCGCCGAGAAGCACCGCGTGCTGCTGCTCGACCTCCCGCATCACGGCCGCTCGTCATGGCCCGAGCGCTTCGACTTCGCCGAGTCGGCCCGGCTGGTCGCGGAGGCGATCACCGCGCACGGTGGTGACGAGCCGGTGACCCTCGTCGGCCACTCGCTCGGCGGCAAGGTCGCCATGGTCCTGGCCCTGCTGCACCGCGAGCGCGTCGAGCGCCTCTGCGTCGCCGACATCTCGCCGGTGCGCTACGACGAGAGCCGGGAGTTCCCGGGCTACATCGAGGCGATGCGCGGCATGGACCTCGCCCAGGTCGTGCACCGCTCCGACGCCGAGCGCCTGCTGGAGCCGGCGGTGCCGGACCCCGTCGTGCGCTCGTTCCTGCTGCAGAACCTGCGCCGCGACCCCGAGGCCGCGTCGGGCTGGAGCTGGCAGGCCAACCTCGACGTGCTCGACCGTGACCTCGGGGTCATCAGCGACTGGCCGGAGGAGGAGCTGGCCGGCGCGGCGCCGTACGACGGACCGGTGCTGTGGCTCGCCGGAGGCCGGTCGAGCTACGTCCAGCCCGCGTACGACGCCGCGATGGACCGCTGGTTCCCGCGCAACCGCAAGGTGACCCTGAAGGACACCGGCCACTGGCTGCACTCGGAGCGCCCCGAGCTCTTCCTCGAGGTGCTCAAGCGGTTCCTGGGGGACTGAGCGGGGCGCTCACCAGATCGACTCGGCGTACTCCGGGTGGTCGATGAAGGGGTTCCGGTTGCCCTGGTAGCTGCCGTAGATGAGGTTGTTGCGCGCCCGCTCGGCCGCCGACACGGGGTCGGCCGCGTGCCAGGCCAGCAGCACCGAGATCTTGCCGAGATAGGCGGTCGACCCGTTGATGCTGTCGTTGAGCTCGAGGTCGGCGAAGCCGTCGCCGCCCTCGTAGCGCACGGCCATGTACATCAGTCCGCGGGCGACGTCGCCCTTGACCGAGTCGCGCGGCTCGAACGAGTCGGCGTCGGAGAAGCAGTCGGGACACTGGGCGACCGCGGAGCCGCCGTTGTCGAAGTCCTTGTTGCCGCGGGTGGAGTTGACCGTGACGTCCTCGGGCCGCAGGTGGTGGAGGTCGGTTCCGGGACCGTTGCTCGTGCCGAAGCCCCCGTGGCTCTGCGGCCAGGTGTGCTCGCGGTTCCAGTCGTCGGGGTCGCCGCCGTTGGTGGTCTTGGCGATCGAGCGCCCGGAGTAGAACTCGATCACGTTGCTGGAGTTGTTCGGGTCGGCGTCGGTGACCTTCAGCGCCTCCCAGACCTGGGCGTAGGTCAGTGTCGTGTGCCCGTCGATGATCCCGTGCAGCGCGGTCGCCAGCGCGGCGCCGCTCTTGCCGGCAGCGGGGTCGTAGTAGCCCGCGGGGATCGAGGGGTCGGTGCCGCCGCCCCCGCCTCCGCCGCTGCCGACGACGGCGAACGCGGTGCCGTCCTTCAGGCCGGGATGCGAGAAGTACGCCGCCAGCGTGCCGGTGACGTCGATCTGCTTGCCCATGAGCGAGGGGTTCGACCGCAGCCCGAAGGACGCGCGGAAGGCCGACGGGATCTGCACGTAGACCATCTGGCTGGTCGAGGTCGTGCCGGGGGAGTCCGCGAGCGCGAGCGCGTAGTCGTTGGGGAAGCCGCTGGTGACGACGGTCGAGGTCGCGGTCGGCTGCCCGACGACGTACCCGCGGACCGTCGCGACGGACGAGTTCTGGGTGGCGATCGCCTGCGTCACGGTGATCGGCGTCGCCGCGGCGGCCGTGTCCGGTCGCGGGGCGACGAGCAGCAGGGACGAGAGGAGGAGGGTGAGGACGAGCGCGCCCAGAGGGCGTCGTCGCATCCCGAGCATGCGAGTCATGGGCAGATCCTGCCCCGCGCGGGCCGGCCCGGCCAGACCCCCGGCCGAGATGTCACACGGACGTCACTCGCCGGCCTCCTCCGCCTCCGCCTGCCGGGCACGGTACGCCGCGACCGCGTTGCGGTTGCCGCACGTGACCGAGCAGAAGCGGCGGGAGCGGTTGCGGGACAGGTCGAGCACGATGCCCTCGCAGGCCTCGTCGGCGCAGATCGCGAGCCGGGACATCTCGTCGGCGCGGATCACGTCGATCATCGCCATCGCGGTCTCGACGACGATCCGCTCGGCGAGGGGACGGTCCGGTGCGATCGCGTGCAGGTGCCAGTCCAGGCCGTCGTGGCGCTGGAGCTGGGGGAGCGCCTGCGCGTCCCGGAGCATCTCGTTGACGATCCGCACGGCCTCGTCGCGGTGTGCCGTCAGCACCGCCCGCAGGCGGGGGACGATGGCGTGCACCTCGTCGACCTCGGCCTGGTCGCCGTCGTGGCGACCGGTGTAGCCGAAGTCGGCGAAGAAGTCGTCGAGCTCCTCGGGCGTCCTCAGCCCGACCGGCTCCAGCTCGGAGTTGACGAGCGTGACCGCGGCCTGGAGCGATGCGGCGGTGTCATGGGTGAAAACCACTTTGACAGGTTACCGCAGTCAAGGCTACCGTCATGAGTCATGACGACCTTGACTCGTGACACGCCGGTGGTGGCCCGCCGGGACGCCGGGACCGGCCTGCTGCTCGCGATCGTCTCGGCCGCCACCTTCGGCATGTCCGGTGCGCTCGCGCGCCCCCTGCTCGACAGCGGCTGGACCGCCGGCGGGGTCGTCCTGCTCCGGATCGCCGTCGGCGCCCTCGCCGTGCTGCCCTTCGGCGTCGCCGCGATGCGGGGCCGCTGGCACCTGCTCGGGAAGGCGCTGCCGACGGTCGTCCTCTACGGCATCCTGGCCGTCGCGGGCGCCCAGTTCTGCTACTTCTCCGCCGTGCAGACGATGGAGGTCGGCCCGGCCCTGCTCATCGAGTACACCGCGCCCGCCGCAGTCGTCGTGTGGATGTGGGCCGCCCACGGCCAGCGTCCCGGCCGGCTCACGGTCGTCGGCGCCGCCGTCGCCGCGCTCGGCCTGCTGCTGGTGCTCGACCTCTTCTCCGGCGCCGACTTCGACGTCCGCGGCGCTGCCTGGGCGCTCGGCGCGATGGTCGGCGCGGCGGCGTACTTCGTCATCTCGGCCGACGACCGCAGCGGCCTGCCGCCCATGGCCCTGGCGACCGGAGGGTTGATCGTCGGCGGTGCCTTCCTGGGCCTGATCGGCCTGCTCGGGCTGATGCCGGTGCGGACCGCCTCCGCCCACGTCGAGTACGCCGGCCTCGTGGTCGCGCCCTGGGTCGCGATCCTCGCGCTCGGCCTCGTCACGGCCGCGCTCGCCTACGGCACCGGCATCGCGGCGAGCCGCCGGCTCGGCTCGCGGCTCGCGTCCTTCGTCGCGCTGAGCGAGGTCGTCCTCGCGGTCCTGTGGGCCTGGGCGCTGCTGGGCCAGCTGCCCGGACCGGTCCAGTTCGCGGGCGGGGCGCTGATCCTGGTCGGCGTCGTCGGGGTCAAGCTGGGGGAGCGGACTGTCGAGCACGAGGAGCCCGTGCTCGCCTGACCGACGCGCGCCCGCTGCGCAGGGCCAGGTCGATGAGCACGCTCGTCGACGCCGCCCACACGCACCACAGCGAGATCACGGCGTTCTGCTGGAGCCACGCCAGCAACGAGACGACGAGCAGGTTGCCGATCCCGAACCACCGCAGCTCCGGGCTGCGCGCGAACAGGCTCGGTCCGCAGGTCGCCAGGACGTACGCGGCCAGCACGACGCCGGACCACGCCACCCCCGGGTGGTAGGCGATGTGGTGGCCGTCGATGTGGCGGCCGACCGGCTCGAAGCCGATCGCGAACAGCCCGGCGCCGGCGGCGGCGAGGCCGGAGGCGAGGAAGAGCCGGTCGAGGACCGGGCGGTTCGTCGTACCCAGGCGCAGGAAGGCGTAGGGAACCAGCACCGGAACGACGACCAGCGCGATCGCCACGTAGGTCCACGCCGCGAGGTCGGCCGCCGGCGTGGACACGTGGCCCTCGAGGTTCCACCACACCAATGTCTCGACCAGCTGGTGCGCGCCGAAGACCAGGGGCAGCAGCCCCAGCGCGAGCTGGTCGCGGGTGCGTACCTGCCGCAGCGTGTCGACCCCGATGCCGGTCACGACCAGGCCGGCGGCCAGGTCCATCTCCGCCGAGAAGCACATGCCGGGTCCTCCTAGCGAAGATCCTGCCTCTTGACGACGACCTCGCGCACGACCAGCAGCACCGCGGCGGCCGCCGGGATCGCGAGCAGTGCGCCGACGACGCCCAGCAGGGCGGTGCCGACGAGGGCGGCGATCACGATCACGGCGCCCGGCAGGTCGACCGACTTGCTCATCACCCGCGGGTAGATCACGTAGTTCTCGACCTGCTGGTAGACCACGTAGAAGACGACGCAGATGATGCCGGTCTTCACGTCGGTCGCGAACGCGATCGCGCAGACGATGACCGCGCCCAGGGTGGCGCCGATCATCGGGATGACGTCGAGCACCGCAACCACGAAGGCCAGCGCGACGGCGTACTTGCCGATGGGTGTGAACCAGAGGAAGACGAGTGAGGTCAGCCCGGCGCACAGGGCCACGAGGAAGGCGCCGGAGACGTAGCCGCCGATGTTGGCGATCACCTTGTCGCCGAGCTTGGCCACCCGGTCGCGGCGCGAGGCCGGGGCGAGGTTGTACATCGCGCCCGTGGTCGTCTTGAGGGAGGCGAGGAAGTACAGCGTCAGCACGACGATGACGAAGAGGTTGAACAGCGCCGACACGATCTTGAGGCCGAAGCCGAGCGCACCGCCGAACAGCGCGGAGACGAAGTTCTCGTCGGTGATCTTCGCCTTGATCTTGTCGATGATGTCGTACTCGTGGTTGAGCTCCTGGATCCGCTTGTTCTTCTGCAGCTCGTCCAGCCAGCCGGGGGCGCTCTTCGTGATCGACTGCACCTGGTCGGTGATCACCGGGACGATCGCGACCACGAACAGCGCCACGGTCGCCAGCGCGATGACGATCACCAGCGTCACGGCGAACGAGCGCCGCAGGTTGTGGCGCTCGAGGAACTCGACCGACGGGTTCAGCCCCGCGGCGAGGAAGAAGGACACGACGACGAGCATCAGCACCGAGCCGATGCCGGCGACGGCCTGGAACAGCCAGAACGCCGACAGGGCGCCCAGGGCACCCACGAAGCCGTAGTAGAACGGCGAGCGCCGGTCGAACGGCTCACCCATCGTGCCGTACGGCGCCTCGGGGTCGTTCGGCGCCGGGGCGGCGGGGTCGATCCCGCCGTGCTCGCTCACCCCGTCGACGGCGCTGGTCGCGTCGTCGACGGGGTCAGCGGCGACATCGTCGCTTCGGCTCAACTGTCGTCCTCGCCGAAGCCGGCGACCAGGTCGGCGAGCGAGGACAGCTGGGCGGTGATGGCGGCGCGGCGCTTGGTGAGCCGGTCGAGCTCGGCCCGGCGGGCCGAGATCTCACGCTCGACCTCGGAGTTGCCCGAGGCGGTGACCGCCTCGGCCTGGGCGCGGGCGGAGGCCACGATCTGCTCGGCCTCGCGGCGGGCCCGGAGGAGGGCGGCCTCGGCCTCCGACTGTGCCGCGGCGCGGTTCTCGGTCGCCTGCTTGCTGGCCTCGGCAGCACGCGCCTCGGCCGCGTTGGCCCGCTGCTCGGCCTCCTCGACCAGGCGGCGGGTCTCGGCGACCGCGCTGTTGTGGTGGTCGGTCGCCTCGCGGGCGAGCCGCTCCTTCTCCACGGCCAGCGCCCGGCGGGCCTCCTGGACCTCGCGGTCGACCGCGGCGCGGGCCTGCTCGACCTCGCGCTGGGCCTGGCTGCGCTGCTCGGAGACCTCCTGCTGGGCGGCGAGGCGCAGCTGGTCGGCCTCGCGCCTGGCCGAGGCGAGCACGTCGGCCGCCTCGCTCTTCGCCAGCGCCCGCTCCTGCTCGGCGTCGGTGAGCAGGCGGGTGCGGTTCTCCTCCAGCTCGCGCAGCTGGACGGCGCGCATGTCGTCGGCCTCGCGGGCCGCCTCGGCGCGGATCGCCTTGGCGTCGCGGGTGGCCTGCTCGCGGATCTCGAGCGCGTCGGACTCGGCGACCGTGCGGATCTCGGCGGCCTCCTCCTCGGCGAGACGGAGCATCGCGCTGGCCCGCCCGCCGAGCCCGGCGTACGACGGGTTGTCGGTCTCCGCGAGCTCGGCGCGCACCTTCGCGAGCTCCTGCTCGAGCTCGATGACCCGCTGCTCGGACTCGGTCAGGCTGGCGCCGAGCGTGGCCTTCTCGCTGGACAGCTGCCGGATCTGGGCGTCGACCGCGTCCCGGTCGTAGCCGCCCTTGCGGACGATCGGCAGGCCGCCGGACGGGGCGGTGAAGCCGACCGGGCGGGGCGAGGCCGCCTGCGACGCGGCGCCGCGCGGCGCGCCGGACGGACGGGGCGACGTCGCCGCCTG
>NZ_JBYCZV010000023.1:0-59650 GCF_057586415.1 Nocardioides sp. SRI_004 | reverse complement strand
GGGCGCCGGGGCCTGGTACGGCGGCGGCGCGGCGAATCCTCCCCCACCGCCCTGACCGGCGAGGACCGTCACGACGACCGGTTCGCCGACGGGGCCACCGAGGTGCAGGCTCACCGGGCCGCCGGTGAGCGGCAGCCGGGTGATCCGCTGTCCGGAGACGAAGGTCCCGTTGCTGCTCGAGTCGACCACGACCCACACGTCGCCCTCGACCTGGATGGAGGCGTGGTGCCGGGAGGCACGGGCATCGGTGACCGGGACGTCGCAGTCGAGCTCGCGCCCGATCACCACGCGCGGCCCGTCGAAGGTCCTGGTCGTTCCCGACCACTGCACCTGGAGACGGTCCACTACCTCATCCTTCGGGTCGGGGAGCAGGCTGACGACCTGAAACCCTAACCGATCAGGGCCTCCGCCAAACGGGACTTCGCTGGTCTCGGCGGGCGGAGGTCAGGGAAGGCCGGTGACGCGCGCCATCGTGGCGAGCTTGGCACCCGTCTCACGGACCTCCGACGCCGGGTCGGAGCCGGCCACGATGCCCGCGCCCGCGAACAGGCGCAGCCGGGGGCCGTCCATGACGGCGGCCCGGATGGTGATCGCGAACTCGCCGTCGCCGTTGCCGTCGACCCATCCGACGCAACCGGCGAACCAGTCCCGCAGGTCACCCTCCAGGTCGGCGATGACCGCGTTCGCGGCCGCCGTGGGCACCCCGCCCACCGCCGGCGTGGGGTGCAGCAGCTGGGCGAGCCGCAGCGCGCTGGGACCGTCGGCGGCGTCGGCCAGCCGCGCGTGGATCGGCGTCGCCAGGTGCCAGACCGTGTCGGTCGACATCAGCTCGGGGGTGGCGGGGTACTCGATCTCGACGCACACCTCCTTGAGCGCGTGCACGATCGCCTCGACCACGAAGGCGTGCTCGGCGAGGTCCTTGCCGGACTGCTGGAGGCCGGCCGCGCGCCGGGCGTCCTCGTCCGGGTCGCTGGAGCGCGGGACCGAGCCCGCCAGCGGCGTGCAGGAGATCTCGAGGCCCTCCCGGCGCACCAGCAGCTCGGGGCTCGCCCCGACCAGGATCGGGCCGTCGACGGGAGCCTCGCCGTCGTCGCCCCCGGGGACGAGCGGCACGGCGAACACGTAGCGCCCCGGGCGCGTGGTCAGCAGCCGGTCGATGATCTCGGCCGGCACGAGCGGCGGGTCGCTGACCACGTCGAGGCAGCGGCCGAGGACGACCTTGTGCAGCGACCCGTCGGCGATCTTCGCCAGCGCGGCCTCGACCATGCGGGCGTACTCGTCCGCGGTCGGGAACTCGGTGACCTGGTAGGCGCGCTCGACCGAGCCGTCGTGCGCGGGCCGCTGGAGGGCGTGCTCGGCACCGACGACGCGATGGGCCAGGCCGGGGGCCCCGGCGGCGAACGAGAGGGCGCACAGGGCGCGCTCCCCCGGCTCGAGCGCGGCCACGACCTCGTCGGCCCACGCGGGGTCGGCGCCGTCGGGGGTCTGGCTGGTGCCGAGGATGGTGGCCGCGACGTACGCCTGCTCGCCGGAGGCGAAGAGCAGCGGTCGCGCTGCCAGCGCAGCCGGGGTGATCGGATGCTGCGCCATGGCCTCGATGGTAGCCCGGCTCAGTCCTCGGCCCCGCAGGGGACGCCGAGGGCCGCGAGGCGCTCCCGGCCGCCGTCCTCCGCGGTCAGCACCCACACGCCGGTGTCGGTCAGGGCGAAGGTGTGCTCGTAGTGGGCCGCCCACGAACGGTCGGCCGTGATGACGGTCCAGTCGTCGTCCGCGACGACCGAGTCGTGCGTGCCGAGGGTGATCATCGGCTCGACGGCGAGGGCCATGCCGCGCCGGAGCCGCGGCCCACGACCCCGCCGGCCCTCGTTCGGGACGTCGGGGTCCATGTGCATCTCGGTGCCGATGCCGTGGCCGGTGTAGCCGTCGACGATGCCGTAGTCGCCCGCCGCGCGGACGAAGGACTCGACGGCGTGGGAGATGTCGCCGACCCGCCCGCCGACCTGGGCGGCCGCGAGCCCCTGCCAGAGGGCGTCCTCGGTGACCTGCAGCAGGCGCTCGACCTCGGCCCGCACCGGACCCACGGCGACGGTGATCGCCGCGTCGCCGTGCCAGCCCGTCCCGGAGGCGTCCGGGACGATCGCACCACAGTCGATCGAGATGATGTCGCCGTCCTCGAGCACCCGCGGACCGGGGATGCCGTGCACGACCTCGTCGTTGACCGAGGCGCAGATGCTCGCCGGGAACGGCGGATGGCCGTAGCCGAGGAAGGACGGTACGCCGCCCTGCTCGCGGATGCTCGCCTCGGCGAGCGCGTCGAGCTCGGCGGTGGTCACGCCGGGCCGCACGGCCTCACGCAGTCGCGCGAGGGTGCGGCCGACGACGAGCCCCGCAGCCCGCATGGAGCGGACCTGGTCGGGGCTCTTGACCTCGATCCGGTGGTCGAACAGCACGCGCGCCGCGCGTCAGCTCTGCGGCACGTCGTCCAGCGCGGCGAAGATCCGCTTCTGGACGTCGTCGATCTCGCCCATGCCGTCGACGGAGACGACCAGACCGCGCTCGGCGTAGACCGAGATCAGCGGCTCGGTCTCCGCGGCGTACACCTCGAGGCGACGGCGGATGACGTCCTCGGTGTCGTCGGCACGACCCTCGATCTCGGCGCGCTTGAGCAGGCGGCCGACGACGGCCTCCTGGTCGACGGTGAGCACGAGCACCGCGTCGAGCTTGTGACCGGTCTCCTCGATCATCCCGTCGAGCTCGGTGACCTGCGCGAGCGTGCGCGGGTAGCCGTCGAGCAGGAAGCCGCCCTCGGCGTCCGGCTCGGCGATGCGGCTGCGCACCATGTTGTTGGTGACCTCGTCGGGGACGTACTCACCGGCGTCCATGTACTTCTTCGCCTCGACGCCCAGCGGCGTGCCGCCGCTGACGTTGGCTCGGAAGATGTCGCCGGTCGAGATCGCCGGGATCGAGAAGTGGTCGGCGACCGCGGTGGCCTGGGTGCCCTTGCCGGCACCCGGGGGGCCCATGATCAGAAGCCTCAACGCAGGAATCCTTCGTAGTTGCGCTGCTGCAGCTGGCTCTCGATCTGCTTCACCGTGTCGAGTGCGACACCAACCATGATCAGGATGGACGTACCGCCGAACGGGAAGTTCTGGTTGGCATCGATCAGCACGAACGCGATCAGCGGAACGAGCGAGATCAGACCCAGGTAGAGCGAGCCCGGCAGCGTGATGCGGGACAGGACGTAGGACAGGTAGTCCTGGGTCGGCTTGCCCGCCCGGATCCCGGGGATGAAGCCGCCGTACTTCTTCATGTTGTCGGCCACCTCTTGCGGGTTGAAGGTGATCGAAACGTAGAAGTAGGTGAAGAAGATGATCAGCAGGAAGTACGCCGCCATGTGGATCGGGTGGCTCTGGTCGACGAGGTACTCGTTGACCCACCGGATGACCTTGTTCGGGTTCTGCTGGTTGAACTGGACCGCCATGGCCGGCAGGTAGAGCAGCGACGAGGCGAAGATGACCGGGATGATGCCGGCCTGGTTGACCTTGAGCGGGATGTAGGTCGAGCTGCCGCCGAACATCTTGCGGCCGACCATCCGGCGGGCGTACTGCACCGGGATGCGGCGCTGGGCCTGCTCGATGAAGATGACCGCGGCGATGAGGGCCATGCCGATGGCGATGACGACGCCGAAGGTCCACCAGCCCTGGGTGATCTTGACCTGCCACAGCGAGATCGGGAAGGTCGCGACCACCTGGGTGAAGATCAGGATGGACATGCCGTTGCCGACGCCGCGCTCGGTGATGAGCTCGCCGAGCCACATGATCACGGCGGTGCCGGCGGTCATGGTGACGACCATGACCAGGAAGGTCTTGGTGTTGTCGCTGTGCAGCAGCGGCTCCTCACAGCCCTGCAGCAGGTTGCCGGTGCGGGCGAGGGCGACGATGCCGGTCGCCTGCAGCACGGCGAGGCCGAGCGTGAGGTAGCGGGTGTACTGCGTGATCTTCGTCTGACCGGCCTGGCCCTCCTTCTTGAGGGCCTCGAGGCGGGGGATCACGACGACGAGCAGCTGCAGGATGATGCTCGCGGTGATGTACGGCATGATGCCGAGCGCGAAGATCGTCAGCTGGAGCAGGGCACCACCGGAGAAGAGGTTGACCAGGCTGTAGAGCCCGGCGTTCTCACCCTCCTTGGCGATGTCGATGCACTTCTCCACGTTGGAGACGTGCACGCCAGGAGCGGGGATCTGCGAACCGGCCCGGAAGATCACGATGATCATCAGGACGAACAGCAGCTTGCGCCGCAGGTCCGGGGTCCGGAAGGCGTTCACGAACGCGCTGAGCACTCGGTTCCTCTTCTCTCATCGCTGGCCTTGTGGCCAGCGGGAAGCCTAACAGGGCGGTCACAGCCCCCTGACGGGGTACGGCGACCGGGTTCCGGAGACGGCACGAGGGGCGCGGCGAACCCCAGCAGCAGCTGGGTCCGACGCGCCCCTCGCAGCGCCATCACAGGACCGTGACGGTCCCGCCGGCGCCCTCGATCTTCTCCTTGGCCGAGGCCGAGAACGCGTTCGCGCTCACCGAGACCTTGACCGTGAGGTCACCCTGGCCGAGCACCTTGACCGGCTCGCCCTTGCGGACGGCGCCCTTGGCGACCAGCGTCTCCGGGGTGACGTCGCCACCCTCGGGGAACAGCGAGCTGATCCGGTCGAGGTTGACGACCTGGAAGGTCACCTTGAAGGGGTTCTTGAAGCCCTTGAGCTTCGGCAGCCGCATGTGCAGCGGCATCTGGCCACCCTCGAACGCGACCGGGACCTGGTAGCGGGCCTTGGTGCCCTTCGTACCACGACCGGCGGTCTTGCCCTTGGAGCCCTCACCACGACCCACGCGGGTCTTGGCGGTCTTCGCGCCCTCAGCGGGACGCAGGTGGTGCAGCTTGAGAGTCATGGTCACTCGCCTCCGACGACCTCGACCGTCACCATGTGACGGACGGTGTGGACCATGCCCCGGATCTCGGGACGGTCCTCCTTGATGACGACGTCGCCGATCCGCTTGAGGCCGAGCGTGCGCAGGGTCTCGCGCTGGTTGGCCTTGGCGCCGATCTTCGACTTGGTCTGCTGGACCTTGAGCTGGGCCATCAGACGTTCACCGCCTCGGGCGCAGCCGACTTGGCGGCGGCCGCAGCGGCCTCGCCCTCGGCCTTGGCCTTCAGCAGCGCCGCAGGAGCGACGTGCTCGACCGGCAGACCACGGCGCGCGGCCACCGACTCCGGCTGCTCCAGGAGCTGGAGCGCCGCGACGGTCGCGTGCACGATGTTGATCTGGTTCGACGAGCCCAGCGACTTGCTGAGGACGTCGTGGATGCCGGCGCACTCCAGGACGGCGCGCACCGGACCACCGGCGATGACACCGGTACCGGGGGCGGCAGGGCGCAGGAACACCACGCCGGCAGCCTTCTCACCCTGGACCGGGTGCGGGATCGTGCCCTGGACGCGGGGAACGCGGAAGAAGTTCTTCTTCGCCTCCTCGACACCCTTGGCGATCGCCGCGGGAACTTCCTTGGCCTTGCCGTAGCCGACGCCGACCAGGCCGTCGCCGTCACCGACGACCACGAGGGCGGTGAAGCTGAAGCGACGACCGCCCTTCACGACCTTGGCGACACGGTTGATGGCAACGACGCGCTCGACGTACTGGCTCTTCTCGGCGCCGCCACGGCCGCCGTCGCGGCCGCCACGGCCACCACGGTCGCCGCCCGAACGCTGTCCGCGCTGGGGTCCGCTCATGATTTCTCCTCAGTCCTGTTCGCGGTCAGAAGGTCAGGCCGCCCTCGCGGGCGCCATCTGCCAGGGCCGCGATGCGACCGTGATACTTGTTGCCGGCGCGGTCGAAGACGACCGACTCCACGCCCTGCTCCTTGGCACGGGCGGCGACGAGCTCGCCGACCTTCTTGGCCTTGGCGGTCTTGTCGCCGTCGAAGGCGCGCAGGTCGCCCTCGAGGGTCGAGGCCGACACCAGGGTCTTGCCGACCAGGTCGTCGACGACCTGGGCGGTGATGTGCTTGGTCGACCGGGTGACCACCAGGCGCGGACGCTCGGCGGTGCCGGAGATCTTCTTGCGACCGCGGATCTGGCGGCGCAGCTTGGAGCTGGCGCGAGCCGAGAGGTTCCGCTTGTGCTTGAGGGTGATCGCCATGGTCATTTACCAGCCTTTCCGACCTTGCGGCGGACGTGCTCGCCGGCGTACCGGACGCCCTTGCCCTTGTACGGCTCGGGCTTGCGGAGCTTGCGAATGTTGGCGGCGACCTCGCCGACCAGCTGCTTGTCGATGCCGACGACGCCCAGCTTCGTCGGGCCGTCCACCGTGAAGGTGATGCCCTCGGGAGCGTCGAAGATGATCGGGTGCGAGTAACCGAGCTGGAACTCCAGCTGGGTCGGGCCCTTCGACAGGACGCGGTAACCCACGCCCACGATCTCGAGCTTCTTCTCGTAGCCCTCGGTGACACCGACGACCATGTTGTTGATCAGGGTGCGGCTCAGGCCGTGGTAGGCCTTCGAGAGCCGCTCGTCGTCGGGACGCTTGACGTCCAGGACGCCCTCGCCCTTCTCGACCGTGATCGGAGCGACCACGGTGTGGCTCAGGGTGCCCTTGGGGCCCTTCACCGTGACGACGGGGCCGTCCACCTGGACGTCGACGCCCGCGGGGACCGGGACGGGGAGCTTGCCGATGCGCGACATGTTCTTCTCTCTCCTTCCCTTGTCACCAGACGTAGGCGAGGACTTCCCCACCCACGCCCTTCTGGTTGGCCTGGCGGTCGGTCAGCAGACCCTGGCTCGTCGAGATGATCGCGACGCCGAGGCCGCCGAGCACCTTGGGCAGGCCCGTGTGCTTGGCGTAGACCCGGAGGCCGGGCTTGCTGATCCGGCGAACGCCGGCGATGGAACGCTCGCGGTTGCGGCCGTACTTGAGGGTGACGGTCAGCAGCTTGCCGACGCCGTTCTCGTTGTCCGCGACCTCGTAGGAGGTGACGTAGCCCTCCTGCTTGAGGATCTCGGCAACGCCCTCCTTGAGCTTGCTGTACGGCATGGTCACCGCGTCGTGGTACGCCTGGTTGGCGTTGCGCAGACGCGTGAGCATGTCTGCGATCGGGTCAGTCATCGTCATGATGTGTGTTCTTTCTCGAAGTGGTTTCGCACCGGACCAGCCGGAGCGACCTGCTACGTGGTGGGGTTACCAGCTCGACTTGGTGACACCGGGCAGCTCGCCACGGTGCGCCATCTCGCGCAGGCAGATACGGCACAGGCCGAACTTGCGGTACACGGCCTTGGGGCGGCCACACCGCTGGCAGCGGGTGTAGCCGCGAACCGCGAACTTCGGCTTGCGAGCGGCCTTGACCTTGAGGGCAGTCTTCGCCATGTCTTCTCTCCTCGTTGACTCAGCGCTCAGCGAACGGGAAACCGAGCTGCTTCAGCAGCGCGCGCCCCTGCTCGTCGTTGGTCGCCGTGGTGACGATGGTGATGTCCATGCCCCGCTGGCGGTCGACCTTGTCCTGGTCGATCTCGTGGAACATGACCTGCTCGGTCAGACCGAACGTGTAGTTGCCGCGGCCGTCGAACTGCTTCGGCGACAGACCACGGAAGTCGCGGATACGCGGCAGGGCCAGGGCCAGCAGGCGGTCCAGGAACTCCCACATCCGGTCGCCGCGCAGCGTGACGTGCGTGCCGATCGGCATGCCCTCGCGCAGCTTGAACTGCGCGATGGACTTGCGGGCCTTGGTGACGGCCGGCTTCTGGCCGGTGATCGCGGTGAGGTCGCGGATCGCGCCCTCGATCAGCTTCGAGTCACGCGCGGCCTCGCCGACGCCCATGTTGACCACGATCTTGGTCAGGCCGGGCACCTGCATGATGTTGGCGATCTCGAACTCGGCCTTGAGCGCCGGGAGGATCTCCTCGCGGTACTTGGTCTTCAGCCGGGGCGTGACCTTCTCGATGGTGCTCTCGGTCATCAGATTTCCTTCCCGGTCTTGCGGGAGATGCGGACGCTGCGCGTCGAGGAGTACTCCGAGCCGTCGGGACGACGCTTGGTGACCTCGACCCGCTTGTGGCCGACGCGGGTGACGCCGTCACCCTCGACCAGCATCACGTTGGACACGTGGATCGGCGCCTCGGTGGTGATGATGCCGCCGGTGTTGCCGGAGCGACCACCCTGGTCGACGACCTTGGTGTGCTTCTTGATCCGGTTGACACCCTCGACGATCACCCGGCGCTCCTCACGGAGAACCTTGATGATCTTGCCCTCGGCACCCTTGTCCTTGCCGGCGATGACCTTGACGGTGTCGCCCTTCTTGACGTGGAGGTTGGGACGCTTGCGGTCCTGCTCCGACTTCTTGCGGGCAGCCATCACAGCACCTCCGGGGCGAGCGAGATGATCTTCATGAACTTCTTCTCGCGCAGCTCGCGGCCCACGGGGCCGAAGATGCGCGTGCCACGCGGCTCGCCGTCGTTCTTGAGGATCACCGCGGCGTTCTCGTCGAAGCGGATGTACGAACCGTCGGGACGGCGGCGCTCCTTGACGGTGCGCACGACGACCGCCTTGACGACGTCGCCCTTCTTCACGTTGCCGCCGGGGATGGCGTCCTTGACGGTGGCGACGATGACGTCACCGATACCGGCGTAGCGACGACCGGAGCCGCCGAGCACGCGGATGCAAAGGATCTCCTTCGCACCGGTGTTGTCGGCGACCTTGAGTCGCGACTCCTGCTGAATCATCGATTTCTCCTGGTTGTCGTGCCGGTTCTCGACCCCTCAACAGGGGATCGAGCCTGGCCGAACGGAATTACTTGGCGCGCTCGAGGATCTCCACCACGCGCCAGCGCTTGGTGGCCGACAGCGGGCGGGTCTCCATGATGAGGACGCGGTCGCCGACGCCGCAGTCGTTCTGCTCGTCGTGGGCCTTGAGCCGCGTGTTGCGACGCATGACCTTGCCGTACAGAGCGTGCTTGACGCGGTCCTCGACGGACACGACCACGGTCTTGTCCATCTTGTCGCTGACCACCAGACCCTCACGGGTCTTGCGGGCGTTGCGCTGGGTCTCGGTCGACTCGGTCATCAGTTCTCCTCTTCCGTTCCCGGAGCGGTCCGGATGCCGAGCTCGCGCTCACGCACCACGGTGTAGATCCGGGCGATGTCCTTCTTGACCGTGCGGAGCCGGCCGTGGCTCTCCAGCTGGCCGGTGGCCGCCTGGAACCGCAGGTTGAACAGCTCCTCCTTGGCCTCGCGCAGCTTGGCCTCGAGGTCGACGTCGTTGAGCTCGTCCAGCTCGTGGGCGCGGATGACGTTCGCCATCAGAACTCACCAGCCTCTCGCGTGATGAATCGGGCCTTCATGGGCAGCTTGTGGATCGCACGGCGCATGGCCTCACGGGCCACGTCCTCCGGCACACCCGAGAGCTCGAACATGACGCGGCCCGGCTTGACGTTGGCGACCCACCACTCGGGCGAGCCCTTACCGGAACCCATGCGGGTCTCAGCCGGCTTCTTGGTGAGCGGACGGTCCGGGTAGATGTTGATCCAGACCTTTCCGCCACGCTTGATGTGACGGGTCATGGCGATACGGGCCGACTCGATCTGGCGGTTGGTGACGTAGGCACCCTCGATCGCCTGGATACCGAAGTCACCGAACGCCAGCGACGTACCGCCCTTGGCCGCACCCCGACGCTTCGGGTGGTGCTGCTTGCGGTGCTTGACGCGACGCGGCATCAACATGGTCAGGACTCCGTTCCGGTGGTCGGCTCCACCGCGGTGGCCTCGGGGTTCGACTCCACGGCGGGAGCGTCCGAGCTGCGGTCCGAGCGGTTCGGGCGGTCGCCGCGCGACCCACGGGTCGGACGGTCGCCACCACGGCTGGGGCGGCCACCGCGACCGGGGACACCGGCGCGGGCGGCAGCCTGGGCCTGGCGCTCGGCACGGGTGCCGGCGACCTCGCCCTTGTAGATCCACACCTTCACGCCGATGCGGCCGAAGGTGGTGCGGGCCTCGTAGAAGCCGTAGTCGATGTCGGCACGCAGCGTGTGCAGCGGGACGCGGCCCTCGCGGTAGAACTCGGTGCGCGACATCTCGGCGCCGTTGAGGCGGCCCGAGCACTGGATCCGGATGCCCTTGGCACCGGAACGCATCGAGGTCTGCATGGCCTTGCGCATCGCGCGGCGGAACTGCACGCGGCCCGACAGCTGCTCGGCGACACCCTGGGCAACCAGCTGCGCGTCGATCTCGGGGTTCTTGACCTCGAGGATGTTCAGCTGGACCTGCTTGCCGGTGAGCTTCTCGAGCTCGCCACGGATCCGGTCGGCCTCGGCGCCGCGGCGACCGATGACGATGCCCGGACGCGCGGTGTGGATGTCGACGCGGACCCGGTCACGGGTGCGCTCGATCTCGACCTTGGCGATGCCGGCCCGCTCCATGCCCTTGCTGAGCAGCTTGCGGATCGCGACGTCCTCGCCGACGTAGGACTTGTACAGCTTGTCGGCGTACCAACGCGACTTGTGGTCGGTCGAGATGCCGAGGCGGAAGCCGTTCGGGTTGATCTTCTGACCCATTACTTCTTGCCCTTCTTCGCGACGACATCGGCCGGCTGGACCGCGATGGTGATGTGGCTGGTGCGCTTGTTGATCCGGGTGGCCCGGCCCTGCGCACGCGGACGCCAACGCTTCATCGTCGGGCCCTCGTCGACTCGCGCGACCGACACGACCAGGTCACCGGTGGCGAGGCCCTCGGTGGTGGACGCGTTGGCGACGGCGCTCTGCAGCACCTTGTGCACGGTCTCGGCGGCGGCCTGCGGCTGGAACTGCAGCAGGGTCAGCGCCTCGTCCGCGGGCAGGCCGCGGACCAGGTCGATGACGCGGCGCGCCTTCATCGGGGTGATCCGCACGAAGCGGGCGGTGGCGAACGCGCCGGGCTCGTCGCCCAGGAGCGACTCGCGATGCGCGCTGGTGCGGTGACGCTCAGTGGTGCTCATCGACGGCGTCCCTTCCGGTCTTCCTTCACGTGGCCGCGGTAGGTGCGCGTCGGAGCGAACTCACCGAGCTTGTGGCCGACCATGGAGTCGGAGATGAAGACCGGGACGTGCTTGCGACCGTCGTGGACGGCGATCGTGTGGCCGATCATCGAGGGGATGATCATGGACCGGCGCGACCAGGTCTTGATGACGTTGTGGGTGCCCTTGTCGTTCTCGGCGTCCACCTTCTTGAGAAGGTGGCCGTCGACGAAGGGGCCCTTCTTCAGGCTGCGAGGCATCTCTCAGTTCCTTCAGCGCTTGTTCTTGCCGGACTTGCGGCGTCGGATGATCTGGGAGTCGCTGGCCTTGCGCTTGCGCGTACGGCCCTCGGGCTTGCCCCACGGCGAGACGGGGTGGCGACCACCGGACGTCTTGCCCTCACCACCACCGTGCGGGTGGTCGACCGGGTTCATGACGACACCGCGGACGGTCGGGCGCTTGCCCTTCCAGCGCATGCGGCCGGCCTTGCCCCAGTTGATGTTCGACTGCTCGGCGTTGCCCACCTCGCCGACGGTGGCGCGGCAGCGCACGTCGACGTAGCGCATCTCGCCCGAGGGCAGACGCAGCGTGGCACGCGAACCCTCACGGGCGACCAGCTGCGCGCTGTTGCCGGCCGAGCGGGCCAGCTTGGCGCCGCCACCGGGGCGGAGCTCCACGCAGTGGATGGTCGTACCGACGGGGATGTTGCGCAGCGGCAGGTTGTTGCCCGGCTTGATGTCAGCGCCGACGCCCGACTCGACCCGCATGCCCTGGACGAGGTCCTTCGGCGCCACGATGTAGCGCTTCTCGCCGTCGGCGTAGTGCAGCAGCGCGATGCGCGCGGTGCGGTTGGGGTCGTACTCGATGTGCGCGACCTTGGCCGGCACGCCGTCCTTGTCGTAGCGACGGAAGTCGATGATGCGGTAGGCGCGCTTGTGACCGCCACCGTGGTGCCGGGTGGTGATCCGGCCCTGGTTGTTGCGGCCGCCCTTCTTGGGCAGCGGGCGCGTCAGCGACTTCTCCGGCGTGGTCCGGGTGATCTCGGCGAAGTCGGCCACCGACGAGCCACGACGGCCCGGGGTGGTCGGCTTGAACTTGCGGATAGCCATCAGGCCTGACCTCCGAAGATGTCGATGCGGTGACCCTCGGCCAGGCTGACGATCGCGCGCTTGGTGTCCTTGCGCTTGCCGAGACCGTTGCGGGTACGGCGGACCTTGCCCGGGCGGTTGAGGGTGTTGACCGAGGTGACCTTGACGCCGAACACCTTCTCGACCGCGATCTTGATCTCGGTCTTGTTGGCGTCGGGGCGCACCAGGAACGTGTACTTGTTGTTGTCGAGGAGCCCGTAGCTCTTCTCCGACACGACCGGCGCGATCAGGATGTCGCGGTGGTCCTTGTGCAGGGTGCTCATCAGTTGCTCTCCTCCTGGGCGCCAGCGTTGCCACCGGCGACGAACAGGTCGAACGCGGCCTTGCTGAACACCACGTCGTCGCTCGCGAGGACGTCGTAGGTGTTGAGCTGGTCGACGGCCACGATGTGCACCTCGGTGGCGTTGCGCAGCGACAGCCAGGTGAGGCTGTCGGTCCGCTCGAGCACCACGAGGAACTTGCGGCGGTCGGTCAGCTCGAAGAGCGACGCGAGGGCGGCCTTGGTGGACGGCTTGTCGCCGGCGACGAGGCCCTCGACGACGTGGATGCGCTCGTTGCGGGCCCGGTCGGTGAGGGCACCGCGCAGGGCGGCGGCCTTCATCTTCTTGGGCGTGCGCTGCGAGTAGTCACGCGGCTGCGGGCCGTGGACGACGCCACCGCCGGCGAACTGCGGGGCGCGGGTCGAGCCCTGGCGGGCGCGACCGGTGCCCTTCTGCTTGTAGGGCTTCTTGCCGCCACCGCGGACCTCGCCGCGACGCTTGGTCGCGTGCGTGCCCTGGCGAGCGGCCGCCTGCTGTGCGACGACGACCTGGTGGATCAGCGGGACGCTGACCTCCACGTCGAAGATCGCGGCAGGGAACTCAACGGAAACAGTCTTGGCCATGGTGGAATCAGCCCTTCTTCGCGGCCGTGCGCAGGACGACGAGGCCGCCCTTGGGGCCGGGGACGGCGCCCTTGAGGAGGACGAGGCCCTTCTCGACGTCGACGGCGTGGACGGTGACGTTCTGGGTGGTGACGGTGTCCGTGCCCATGCGGCCGGCCATGCGCAGGCCCTTGAACACGCGGCCCGGCGTGGCGCAGGCGCCGATCGAGCCCGGCTTGCGGTGGTTGCGGTGGGCACCGTGCGAGGCGCTCACACCGGCGAAGCCGTGGCGCTTCATGACACCGGCGAAGCCCTTGCCCTTGCTGGTGCCGGTCACGTCGATGGCCTGGCCGGCCTCGAACGTGTCGACGGGCAGCTCCTGGCCGACGG
Source organism: Nocardioides sp. SRI_004 (assembly GCF_057586415.1). NCBI lineage: Bacteria > Bacillati > Actinomycetota > Actinomycetes > Propionibacteriales > Nocardioidaceae > Nocardioides > Nocardioides sp. SRI_004. The sequence goes on along the minus strand of NZ_JBYCZV010000023.1, from coordinate 46,231 downwards.
TGTACTCGGCGGCGTCGGCGGTGCGGATCTCCACCACGTGGCGGCGCGGGGTCGTACCGGCCTTGGCGAAGTGACCCGCCTGCGGCTTGTTGACCTTGCGGCCCTCGATCTCGCCGAAGCCGATCTGGATGGCGTTGTAGCCGTCCGGCTCGGGCTGGCGGACCTGGGTGACGACGTTGGTGCCAGCGGCGACCACGGTCACCGGGACGACGCGGTTGTTCTCGTCCCACAGCTGGGTCATGCCGAGCTTGGTGCCCAGCAGGCCCTTCACGTTGCGCTCAATAGTCATGTCGGCAAACCTCAGAGCTTGATCTCGATGTCGACACCGGCCGGGAGGTCGAGGCGCATGAGGCTGTCGACGGTCTTCGGCGTGGGGTCGATGATGTCGATGAGCCGCTTGTGGGTGCGCATCTCGAAGTGCTCGCGCGAGTCCTTGTACTTGTGCGGCGAGCGGATGACGCAGAAGACGTTCTTCTCCGTCGGCAGCGGCACCGGGCCAGCGACCTTGGCACCCGTGCGGGTGACCGTGTCAACGATCTTGCGCGCCGAGGTGTCGATCACCTCGTGGTCATAGGCCTTGAGCCTGATGCGGATCTTCTGTCCCGCCATAGGTCTCTCTCGTCCTTACTCGTCGTACGACCGTGCCGTGTCGGCTCGTTCCTGTGGGCCAGCTCCGACCCCCGAGGTCGGGCGTGTCGCACCTGCTTGCAGGCACACACGTCTCCCACCAGGGGAAGTGGAGCTGTTGTTCTCGGCTGCTTCGGGTCTCGACACGGTGCGACCAGACGTCGACCACCGGGCACGCTCACCGCGGTGCAGGAGCATCCGGTGATCCGGACCGCCGGCTCCGCGTGGGAGACACGATTCAGTAGTCAAGGTGTGGTGCACCCCGACGAACCCCGTCGGAGCAACCGGAACATCTTGGCAGAGTTCGGCGTGCCCAACAAATCGACAAGGCGAATTCGTGACGCCTGCAAGGATGGGCGCACCCCCGATCGACCGAGGAGAGCCATGACCGACGGCCCGCAGGCGTTCCCGCCGCCGGGTGCGCCGCCGCCGGAGCAGCCCGCGCCCCTCCCCCAGGCCTTCCCCCAGGCCTTCCCCGCGCCCGGGGCCCCGCCGGCCCCCGAGGTCCCCGCCGGCTGGGCGCCGTACCCCACGTCGGGCAACGGTCCGCGGCCCGGGCTGGCCCTGGGCGCCGCCCACAAGCCGGGCGCCTTCCCGCTGCGCCCGCTGGGCCTGGGCGACATGTACGACGGCGCGTTCCGGATCATCCGGTTCAACCCGAAGGCGACGGTCGGGGCCGCCGTGCTGGTCACCGCCGTGGCGATGATCGTCCCGATCGTGGTGACGACCGTGCTCACCTTCACGGTCGGCCTGGCGGTGGACGCCTCGGGTGAGTACGAGAGCGACCTGAGCGCCGGGGAGGCCGTCGGGCTGCTGGCGGCGTACGGCTCGCTCCTCCTGTCCTACTTCCTGTCCTTCGTCGGCATCGCGCTCGTCACCGGGATGGTGGTCCACGTGACCCGGGCGGCCGCGGTCGGGCGGCGGCTCGGCCTCGCCGAGGCCTGGGCTGCGACGCGCGGGAAGCGCTGGCGGCTGATCGCGCTGGTCCTGCTGTCGATCGTCGCCTACTTCGTTGCCACCGTCGTCTACGTGCTGCTGTGGATCGTGCTGGTCGTCGCCGGCGTGGGGCCCTGGGTCCTCGTCGTGTGGGGCCTGGTCACCGTCCCGGCCTACATCGCGCTCTGCGTGTGGCTGTGGATCAAGGGCTACTACCTGGCCGTGCCGATCCTGATGCTCGAGGACACCGGTGTGTTCGGCGCGATCGCGCGGGCGTGGTCGCTCACCACCCGGCACTTCTGGCGAACCTTCGGCATCGCCCTGCTGACGGCGATCATCGGCGCGGTCGGCGGCAGCATCCTGTCGACCCCGTTCGGCTTCGCCGGCCAGATCGGCCTCCTGGTGGCCCCGGAGTACGGCGCCCTCCTCCTGGTGCTCACCCAGGCGATCGGCATGGTCGTCCAGAACGCGTTCAGCGCGCCCTTCCTCGCCAGCGTGACGTCGATGCAGTACCTCGACCTCCGGATCCGCAAGGAGGCGCTCGACGTCGAGCTGCTGCGGGAAGCGGGGATCATCTCCGCATGACGCCGCTCGCCGCCCTCCTCGCCGGGAGCCTCGAGCCGCCGCTGGACCCCAGCGGCGACGAGGCGCGCCGGATGCTGCGGCGCGAGCTGGCCGACCCCAGGTACTACGACGCCAACATCCTGCAGCGCCTAATGGACTGGCTCGGGCGGCTGGTCGACGACACGATCTCCGGGGTCTCCGCGTCGGGCCCGTTGTCCACCCTGCTGGCGATCATCGTGGCGCTCGCCCTGGTCGCGGCGATCATCCTGATCGTGTCGCGCGCCCGCCGGACGGCGCAGGCCGACCGACGCCCGGCGGCGGCCCTCACCGACGAGGTGATCACGGCCGCCGAGCTGCGCGCCCGGGCCGAGGCGGCGCTGGCGGCCGGCGACGCGTCCGCGGCCCTGGTCGACGCCTTCCGCGCGCTGGCGGTGCGGCAGGTCGAGCGGGAGCGGATCGAGGACGTGCCCCAGGCGACGGCCCACGAGCTCGCCCGGGCGCTCGCGGTGGAGTTCCCGGCGCAGGCCGGCGCGGTCCACCACGGCGCCGACCTCTTCGACCAGACCCTGTACGGCGAGCGGCGGGCCACCCGCGAGCAGGCCCTCGAGCTGCTGGCCCTCGACGACGCCCTCGCCGGCCGGGCGGCCCGCCGATGAGCCGGAGGGGACCCGGCCGCAGCTGGCTGCTGATCGGCCTGGCGCTCGTCGCCGCCGTCGTCGTGGCCGTGTGGTCGACGCGGGGCAACGAGGAGTTCCCGATCCCGCTCGACCCCCGCAACCCGGGCCCGGACGGCGCCCAGGCGGTGGCCGAGGTCCTCGAGGACCAGGGCGTCGACGTCACCATCGCCCGCTCGGCCGACGAGCTCGAGGAGCAGCGGGTCGACGCCGCCACGACCGTGCTCGTGACCGACACCGCGTCGCTCTCGCCCCGCACCCTGGACCGGCTCCGGGAGCACGCGCGGGCGGGCCGGGTCGTGCTGGTGGACCCGTCGTACACGCTCGCCCAGGAGATCGACGACGACCTGCACGCCACGACGGCCTTCCCCGACGAGGTGGACGCCGACTGCACCGGCGGCGACGGCCCGGCCGGCACCGACCTGTCCGGGCTGCGGATCGAGGCCGACCAGGTGACCGTCTTCAGCGACGACGGCGCGACGCTCGACGGCGCCCGGTGCTTCGCCACCGGCGGCGGCGCGGTCGTGGCGGAGTCGAAGGCGCAGGACCTCGTGCTCTTCGGCGCCGGCGAGGCGCTCACCAACGACCAGGTCCTCCGCGCCGACAACGCCGCCGTCGCGCTGCGCCTGGCGGGCGCGAGCGAGCGGCTGGTCTGGTACGTCCCCGACCCGACCGACGCGGGCGCCGACGAGACGGTCAGCCTCCGCTCCCTCATCCCCCGCTGGGTCGTGCCCGGGATGTGGCTCGGCCTGCTGGCGCTGTTCGGCCTCCTGCTGTGGCGGGTCCGTCGCCTCGGCCCCCTGTCGACCGAGCCGCTGCCGGTGGTCGTCCGCGCCGTGGAGACGGCACGGAGCCGCGGGCGGATGTACCGACGCAGTGGGGACCGGGCCCACGCCGCCGGGGCCCTGCGGCGCGCCGCGCGCGCCGACGTCGCCGCGCGGCTCGGCCTCGACCGCCGCGCCAGTGCCGCCGAGGTGGTCGACGCGACCGCGCGGCACACCGGGGCGCCGCCCGCCCAGGTCGCGACCCTGCTCGACGACACGACCTACACGCCCGCGACCGACCAGGACCTGGTCGCGCTCGCCCAGGAGCTCGCCCGACTCAGGAGAGAGGTACGACGAGGATGACCGATCTGACCAAGGACGCCCCGCCTCCGCCCCCGCCGGCCGGTGGCAGCGGTGACGACGCGCTCCGGGAGCGGCTGCTCGCCGTACGCCAGGAGGTCGCGAAGGCCGTGGTCGGCCAGGACGCCGCCGTGTCCGGCCTGCTCGTGGCGCTGCTGTGCGGCGGCCACGTGCTGATGGAGGGCGTGCCCGGCACCGCCAAGACCCTGCTCGTGCGCACCCTGGCGCAGAGCCTGTCGGTGCAGACCCGCCGGGTGCAGTTCACCCCCGACCTGATGCCCGGCGACATCACCGGCTCGCTCGTGATCGACTCGACCGCGGGTGAGCTGTCCTTCCGCGAGGGACCGATCTTCACCAACCTGCTGCTCGCCGACGAGATCAACCGCACGCCCCCGAAGACCCAGTCGGCGCTGCTCGAGGCGATGGAGGAGGGCCAGGTCTCGGCCGACGGCGTCACCCGCCCGCTCCCGCGCCCCTTCCTGGTCGCGGCCACGCAGAACCCGGTCGAGTTCGAGGGCACCTACCCGCTGCCGGAGGCGCAGCTGGACCGGTTCCTGCTCAAGGTCGTGCTGCCGATCCCGCCGCGCGACGACGAGGTCACCATCCTCAGCCGGCACGCCGCCGGCTTCGACCCGCGCGACGTCGCCGGTGCCGGGGTCCGGGCCGTCGCGAGCGGCGAGGACATCGCGGCGGCGCAGGCGGCGGTGCGGACGGTGCAGGTCTCCCCCGAGGTGGCGGCGTACATCGTCGACATCGCGCGGGCGACCCGGCAGTCGCCGAGCCTGTCGCTGGGCGTCAGCCCGCGTGGCGCGACGGCACTGCTGCGCGCGGCGCGGGCGTGGGCGTGGCTGTCGGGTCGCGACTTCGTGACCCCCGACGACGTGAAGGCGCTCGCCCAGGCGGCGCTCGTGCACCGGCTCGGGCTCCGTCCCGAGGCGGAGCTCGAGGGCGTCGACGTCGCGCAGGTGCTGGCCTCGGCCATCGCCTCGGTGCCCGTCCCGCGCTGAGGCCGGCGAACCCGATGGCGATCTCCGGGCGCTTCCCGCTGCTGCTCCTGCTGGGGCTGGTGGCGGTCGTGCTGCGCCCCGAGGCCAGCACGGTGTGGCTGTGGCTGCTCGGCGTGCTGGTGCTCACCGGCATCGACCTCGCCCTGGCCGCGGCACCCGGCTCGGTCACCCTGCGTCGCAAGGAGCCCGGCACGGTGCGCCTCGGCGATCCCGCCACCGCCGGCCTGAGCGTCACGGCGGCGCGCAGCGGACGGGTGCAGCTGCGCGACGCGTGGCAGCCCTCGGCCGGGGCGAGCGACAACCGGCACCGCCTGCGGCTCCGGGCCGGAGAGCCGCGGCGGCTGGCCACTCCCCTGCTCCCGCGCCGCCGGGGCGACCTCGGCGCCGCCGGGGTGACCGTGCGGACGTGGGGCCCGCTGGGCATCGCCGCGCGCCAGAGGACGTACGACGTCCCGGGCACCGTGCGCGCGCTGCCGCCCTTCGAGTCCCGCAAGCACCTGCCCTCCCGGCTCGCCCGGCTGCGCGACCTCGACGGCCGCGCCGCGGTCCGGGTCCGCGGCCAGGGCACCGAGTTCGACTCGCTGCGCGAGTACGTCCGTGGCGACGACGTCCGCTCGATCGACTGGCGGGCCTCCGCGCGGACCCCCCACGTCGTGGTCCGCACCTGGCAGCCCGAGCGCGACCGGCGCGTGGTGATCGTCCTCGACACCTCCCGCACCTCCGCGGGCCGGGTCGCCCGCACCGCCGGCGAGGACGCGATCGACGGGATCCCCCGCCTCGACGCCGCGATGGACGCCGCCCTCCTGCTCGGCGCGCTCGCCTCCCGGGCCGGCGACCGGATCGACTTCCTCGCCGGCGACCGCCGGGTGCGCGCCCGCCAGCGGATCCACGGCGTCCGCGACGTCGCCGCGCGTCTGCAGGAGCAGATGGCCGACCTCGACCCGACGCTGGTCGAGGCCGACTGGGACGCCCTCGCCGGTGGGGTCCAGGAGTTCGGGCGCCAGCGCGCGCTCGTCGTACTCCTGACGGCGCTGGAGCCCTCCGCGATCGCCGACGGGCTGCTCCCGGTGCTGCCCGCGCTGACCCGCCACCACCGGGTGGTCCTCGCCTCCGTCCGCGACCCCGAGCTCGGCCGGCTCGCCGACGTCGAGGCCGCCGAGCGTCCCTCCGCCGACCTCGTGTACGACGCCGCGGCGGCCGAGCACGAGCTCGACCGTCGTGCGCGGATGCGCGACGTGCTGGCCCGGCTGGGTGTCGACGTCGTCGACGCGGACGCCGCCCAGCTGCCGCCCGCCCTCGCGGACCACTACCTGCACCTCAAGGCGCAGGGACTGCTGTAGCCGCGCCGGGGCCGGGCGGGCTCAGGCCTGCGTCGAGACCCGGTCCTCGAGCAGCTCGGCGCCGATGTCGCCGGTGCCGCCGCGCGCGACCGCCGCGCGGCCGATCACGAACACGTAGGCGAGGAAGGTCAGCTCGGCGAGGATGCCGATCGCGATCCGCGCCCAGGTGGGCAGCGGCGAGGGCGTCACGAAGGCCTCGATCGCGCCGCTGATCGCGAGGACGACGCCGAGGCCGAGGGCGACGGTCACCGCGGTGCGGCCCTCGCGGGCGATCGCGGTGGCCCGGGTCACGCCGCGCGGCTCGACCCACGACCAGAAGAGCCGCAGCCCGACGCCTCCGGCGACGAAGACGCAGGTCAGCTCGAGGAGGCCGTGCGGGAGGATCAGGCCCCAGAAGACCTCGCCCCGGTCGTGGCGCATCATGATCGAGCCGACGATGGCGAGGTTGGCGATGTTCTGGAAGAGCAGCCAGATCACCGGCAGCCCGAGGATGCCGAGCGCGATGCACAGCGCCGAGACCCAGGTGTTGTTGAGCCAGACGTGGGCGGCGAAGGCACCCGCGGCGTTCTCGCTGTAGTAGGTCTCGAAGTCGCTGTTGACCAGCTGCTGGACCGCCTGCGGGTCGAGGAGGTTCTGCTCGACGGACGGGTTGCCGGCGAGCCAGGCCATCATCACGCCGGTGACGACGACATTGCCCGCGAGGCAGGCCAGCCACCACCAGCGCAGCCGGTAGAGCGCGGCGGGGAACCGGTCGGAGAAGAAGTGCGCCACCCCGCGCCAGCTCGGCACCCGTGCAGCCAGCATCGAGATCCGCGCCCGGCCGAGCAGGGAGGAGAGATAGGCGACCAGCTGGGCGTCCGGCGCCGAGGTGCGCACGACGGACAGGTGGGTCGCGACCTGCTGGTAGCGGTCGACCAGCTCGTCGGCCTCCGCACCGGAGCGCCGGCGCTGGCGCACCAGCTGCTCGAGGCGCGCCCACGAGTGCGAGTGGGCCGCCACGTAGGCGTCGAGGTCGATCCGGGGCACGGGTGCAGCCTACGGTCTGCCTCTAGGCTGTCGGCGATGTCTGCACCCGACTTCGCCACCGTCACCGCCGATGACCTCGTCACCGGCGAGGGCGTCGCGCTCGACCTGCCTGCGGCCTCGCTCGGGCTGCGCCTGGCGAGCGGGCTGATCGACCTGGTCGTCACGATCGTGTCGTTCGTGGTCATCTACATCCTGCTCGTCGTCGCCGCGCTGCTGCTCCGGGACGAGGCGGCCGTGGGTGCCGCCGTCGTGCTCGCGACGATCACCGGCCTGCTGGCGATCCCCACGACCCTGGAGACCCTCACCCGGGGTCGCTCCCTCGGCAAGCTGGCCCTCGGCCTGCGCACCGTGCGCGACGACGGTGGTGCGATCTCGTTCCACCACGCGCTGGTGCGCTCGCTGATCGGCGTCGTCGAGATCTACGCCTTCTGGGGCGCACCGGCCTTCCTCGCGATCATGGTCAGCAACCGGGGCAAGCGGCTCGGCGACTTCGCCGCCGGCACGTACGTCGTGCGCGACCGGGTCCCGCTGCGGTTGCCGCTGCCCCCGCAGATGCCGCCGCCGCTGGCCGCCTGGGCCCGCCGGGCCGACCTCGCGGCCCTGCCGACGGGCACCGCGCTGGCCGTCCGCCAGTTCCTCAGCAGGCTCGCCACGCTGGACCCGGCGTCGCGGGAGCGCGTCGCGCGCGGGCTCCTGGTCGACGTACTCCCCCATGTCGCGCCGGCGCCGCCGCCCAACGCTCCGCCGGAGTACGTGCTGATGGCGATCGTCGCGGAGCGCCGCGAGCGCGACCTGGCCCGGCTGCGCCGCGACGACGCGCTGCGCACGCGCCTGCTGGAGCGCACCCCCACCGCCCGCAGATCGGGCACATGACCCGCACACCTGCTGGGTAGGTTGGCCGCATGACCGAGGCCTCCACGGTGCCGCGCCGGGCACCCGTCGACGCGACGTTGCCGCTGACCGAGGACGAGCTGGCTCGCGCCTCCGACCTGATCGGCCGGATCTCCGAGGCCTTCTCCAGCCGCGTGGTCGGCCAGCACCGGATCCGCACCGGCCTGCTCGTCACGCTGCTCGCCGAGGGCCACGTCCTGCTGGAGAGCGTCCCCGGCCTGGCCAAGACGCTGGCGTCGGCGACGCTGGCCGAGGCCGTCAACGCGCGCTTCGCCCGCATCCAGTGCACGCCCGACCTGCTGCCCAGCGACATCATCGGCACCCAGGTCTACGACCCGCGCCGCCACGAGTTCGAGACCCAGCTCGGTCCGGTGCACGCCAACTTCGTGCTCCTCGACGAGATCAACCGTGCGAGCGCGAAGACCCAGTCGGCGCTGCTCGAGGCGATGCAGGAGCGGCAGACCTCGATCGCCGGCACCATCCACCCGCTGCCCGACCCGTTCATGGTGCTGGCGACGCAGAACCCCATCGAGGAGGAGGGCACCTACGTCCTCCCCCACGCCCAGATGGACCGATTCCTGCTCAAGGAGATCGTCGACTACCCGAGCGAGGACGACGAGCTGATGGTCCTCGAGCGGATCGACGACGGCACCCTCGGGCAGCACATGGCCGACGTCGTCGCGGTCGCCGACACCGACGACGTCGTCGAGCTGCAGGGCCTGGTCCGTCGCGTGTACGTCGACCCGGCGATCCGCCGCTACATCACCAGCCTGGTCCGGGCGACCCGCACGGTCACCGAGCTGCTCGGGCCCGAGCTGGGCAACTACGTCGAGATCGGCGCCAGCCCGCGCGGCTCGATCGCGTTCTTCCAGGCGGCGCGGGCGATGGCGGTCGTGCAGGGCCGTCACTACGTCATCCCGGAGGACGTCCGCGAGCTGCGCCACAGCGTGCTGCGCCACCGGATCCACCTCAGCTTCGAGGCGCTCGCCGACCGGGTCCGTCCCGAGACGGTGATCGACGCCGTGTTCCGCGCCGTCCCGACTCCCTGACCCCCGCCGAGCGACCGCCATGCCCGCCCACCTGCCCCGGATCAAGGCCCGCGTCTCGATCCACGCCCACCGCAAGGTGCGGGGCCTGCTCGAGGGCGAGTACGCCGCCGTCCACGTCGGGCGCGGGATCGACTTCAACGACCTGCGGGAGTACGTCCGCGGCGACGACGTGAAGGACATCGACTGGAAGGCGTCGGCCCGCAGCCGCCAGCTCCTCGTCAAGCGCTATGTCGCCGAGCGCAAGCACACGGTGCTGCTCTGCGTCTCGACCGGGCGCAGCATGGCGGCGATGAACGACGCCGCCGTCTCCAAGCGCGAGCTCACGGTGTTCGTCGCGGGCCTGATGGGCCTGCTGGCCGTCCAGCACGGCGACCTGGTCAGCCTCGTCCACGGCGACGCCGCCGAGCGGCACGCGGAGCCGCCCAAGGGAGGCGAGCTGCACCTCGAGCGACTGCTCGGCAAGGTCCACGACGCGATCCGGCCCGACGGCGCCCCTGCCGACCTGGCCGCCCTGCTGCGCTACGTCGCGCGGACCGTGCGCCGGCGGACCATCCTCGTCGTGGTCTGCGACGACACCCACATCCCGCCGGAGAGCGCCGACCTGCTGCGCCGGCTGACCGTCCAGCACGAGGTGCTCCTGCTGACCATCGGCGACCTCGACCCGACCCTGCCCGCCGTGGCCGGTCGCCGGCTCGTCGACGTCGACACCACCGCCGAGGTGCCCGGCTGGCTCCGCCACGACCGGCGCCTGCGTCGTGAGCTGGCCGACCTGGTGGGCCGGGAGGAGCAGCAGCTGCGGCACCGGCTCGACCAGCTGGGCGTCGTACACGAGCGGGTGCGGGACACCGACTCGGCGGTCACGGCGGTGTTCCGCCTGCTGGAGAGGCAGCGTCATGCCCGCCGCCGCTGACCTGGTGGTCGCCGACGTCCCCGGGATGCCGGAGGAGTTCACCGGTCCGGTCGCCTACAGCGACCGCTGGCTGTGGATCGGCCTCGCCCTGCTCGCGCTGGTCGTCCTCTACTACCTCGCCTCGTGGTGGTTCACCCGGCCGCCGCGACCGCCGGCGGTGCCGCGTCGCGAGGTCGACGTGCCCGACGCCCAGCGCGACCACCTCGCGCGCATCGACGCGCTCGTCGCCCGGGTGCGCGCCGGCGAGGTCGGCCCCCGCGACGGGCACCAGCAGCTCAGCGAGCTGGTCCGGTCCTATGTCGCCACCGTCACCACGCTGCCCGCGCGGACCATGGCGCTGGCGGACTTCCGCGACCGGGCGCCGCAGGAGCTGGTCGACGCGATCGAGCTGATGTACCCGCCCGAGTTCGCACCCGACGCGGCCGACACCGACCCGCTCGCCAGCTTCGACGACGCGGTCGACCGCTCGCGCCGGCTGGTGGGGACGTGGGGCTGACATGGGGCTGACATGGACATGACCTGGAACGGCGGCGACACCGGCTTCCGCTGGCCGTGGCTGGTGCCCGCCCTGGTGCTGCTCGTCGTCGTGCTGATGGTGTGGTGGGCGCGGAGCCGCGGGCGTCGTACCACCGCCGGGGCGTCGTACGTCGCCCACGCCGCGCGCCTGCGCACCCTGCCCCGCTACCAGGCCCTCGTCCGTCGGCAGGTGGCGATCGGCGCCTGCCTGACCATCGCGGCGCTGGTCGCCTGCTCCGGCGCGATCGTGCTCGGCGGGCGCATCCAGGAGCGCCAGACGCTCGTGCAGGACGACCGCTCGCGCGACATCATCCTGTGCCTGGACGCCTCCGGCTCGATGGCGGAGGTCGACGCCGAGGTGCTGCGCGAGTTCCGCACCATCGTCAGCGGGCTGCGCGGCGAGCGCGTCGGCCTGACCATCTGGAGCGGCGTCGCGATCACGATCTTCCCGCTGACCGACGACTACGACTTCGTGCTCGACCAGCTCACCGAGGCGGAGGACGCCTTCGGCACCGGCGGCGTCTACACCGACGACTACGCCATCTACACGGCCGGCACCGTCATCGACTGGGAGGTGCAGTCGCAGCTCGGCGACGGGCTCGCGTCCTGCGTCCAGCGCTTCGACCACCGCGACCAGGACCGCAGCCGCGCCATCGTGCTGGCCTCCGACAACGAGCCGATCGGCGAGGGCATCTACGACCTCGACGGAGCGGCCGAGCTCGCCCGCGACGAGAAGGTCGTCGTGCACGGCATCGCCGCCCCGATGACCGCGGACCGGCCCAGCGCGGTACGACGGTTCCAGGACGCCGTCACCAGCACCGGCGGGACCTTCTCGCTGCTCGGGCAGGACGGCAGCGCAGCCGGGGTGATCGAGGCGATCGGCGACCTCGAGGCCAAGGAGATCGAGCGACCGCCCGTCGTCCAGGTGCTCGACCGGCCGACGCTCGGCACGGTCCTCGCCGGGGTCGGCGTCGGTGGGCTCGGTGCGGTCTGGCTGGTCCAGGGGCTCCTCGCCGTGCGCGCCCGGCAGGAGGACGAGTCATGAGCCCCTCCCGCGCCACCACCCTGCTCGTCGTACGACGGGTGGCGATCGCGGTCACCTTCGTGCTCGTGCTGCTGCGGCCCGGCGTCGGCACGGCCGACGTCCCGACCCAGCTCTCCGACGTCGACGTGCTGGTCGTCGTCGACCGCACCCGGTCGATGGCCGCCCTCGACTACGCCGGCCGCAAGCCGCGGATCGAGGGCGTCCGCGACGACCTCGACGCGCTGGCCGAGGAGCTGCCGGGCGCCCGCTTCGCGATGATCGGCTTCGGCGCGGAGAGCCGGCTGACCCTCCCGTTCACGACCGACGTCTCCGCCTTCCAGTCCGCCGTCGAGACCCTCGACCTGGAGCGTCCGCGCGAGGGCGACGGGTCCTCGGCGACCCGGCCGGTGGCGGAGGTCGTCGACGTGCTGGAGCGGGCGGCCGAGCGGCGGCCTGACCGGCGCCGCGTGGTCGTCTACGTCGGCGACGGCGAGGACACCACGTCCGCTGGCTCCGGCGACTCCTTCGACCAGGTCGCCGACCTCGTCGTCGGCGGCGCGGTGCTCGGCTACGGCACGACCGACGGCGCCGAGATGCCCGCGGCCGACGACCTCGGCCTCGACTCCGGCTACGTCGAGGACCCCGAGACCGGCGAGCCGGCGATCTCCCGCGCCGACCTCGACAACCTGCAGGAGATCGCCGACGAGCTCGACGTCGACTTCTCGCACCGCACGGGCACCGGTCACATGGACCGGATCGTCGACTCCTTCGAGGCGTCGTACGTCGACGGCGAGCGCGGCGACGGGCCGCCGGCCGCGCACGACCTCACCTGGCTGCTCGGCCTGCTGCTGCTCGGGCTCGTGCTCGTGGAGCTGCGGTCCGGCTGGCGCGCGGTGTGGCGCTCGCAGGACGCGCTGGCGCCGGGGAAGCAGGTCGGGCCGTGAAGCGGACGAGACGCCCCAACCCGCGGGCCCGGCTGCGCCTGGCACTGCTGGTCGCCGGCGCGCTGCCGGCGCTGCTCGTGCTCGGCTACCTCGTCAAGGTCGGCCTGATGCTGCAGCACAACGCGGCCGGGCGCGACTCCTTCGAGCGCGGCGACTACGACGGCGCCGCCGCGGAGTTCTTCGAGACCCGCGACCTCAACTGGTTCGAGTCGTGGATCGCACCCTTCGACGAAGGAGCCTCCCACCACGCCGAAGGCGCCTACGACGACGCGATCACGGCGTACGAGAAGGCGCTGGAGAGCGTGCCGGAGCGCGAGGAGTGCACGGTGCGGATCAACCTCGCGCTCGCGCACGAGGCCGTCGGCGACCGGCAGCAGTCCGACCAGGACCTCGACGGTGCCATCGAGTCGTGGCAGCAGGGCATCGACGTCCTCGCGGCCGGTGACTGTCCGACCGACTCCGGCCGCGGGCAGGAGCAGACCGACGACGCGAAGGCGGTCGACGAGCGGCTGCACGACAAGCTGCAGCAGGCGCAGGACCAGCAACAGCAGCAGGACCCCCAGCAGCAGCAGCCGGACCAGCCGCAGCAGCAGCCGGGCGAGGAGCCCGACGAGGGCGAGGACCCGCGCGAGGAGCGGCTCGAGCGCAACAACCAGCAGGGCCGCGACCAGCGCAGCGACGAGCAGGACCTCTACGACGACCAGGACTACACGCGTCCCGAGACCTGGTGATCCCCTCCCCCGCGCCCGCCGGCGTGGGGGCGCCACCTATCGGGTCGGACAGGTCCGGGCCTGACCCTCCTGCGTGTTTCCGGATCCTCGTCTGTCGTGACCCCCGTCACGCTGCCTAGCGTCGCTGGACGTCAGCCACCCACCCCGCCCGGAGGTTCCAGCGATGCAAGTCGACGACCTGCTCAAGCCGTTCCCGATCAAGGAGTTCCACCCGTTCCCGCGCGCCCTCATGGGCCCGGGGGCACACGAGATGATCGGACCGGAGGCCCTCAAGCTCGGCTTCCGCAAGACCCTCGTGATGACGTCGGGCCTGCGCGGCACCGACATCGTCCACAAGATCGTGGAGTCGATGAAGTACCACGGCCTCGAGGTCGTCGTGTACGACAAGGTCGAGTCCAACCCCAAGGACTACAACGTCATGGACTCGGTCAAGCTCTACCAGGAGAACGAGTGCGACTCGTTCGTCTCCATCGGTGGCGGCTCCTCGCACGACGCCTGCAAGGGCGCCCGCGTCTCGGTCGCGCACGACGGCCGCAATGTCAACGAGTTCGAGGGCTTCAACATGTCCGAGAACCCGAAGAACCCGCCGCACATCGCGGTCTCCACGACGGCCGGCACCGGCTCGGAGACGTCGTGGGCCTATGTCATCACCGACACCACGACCGACCCCGACAACCCGCACAAGTACGTCGCGTTCGACGACGCCAGCGTCGCCACCCTGGCCATCGACGACCCGGTGCTCTACTACGACTGCCCGGTGGACTACACCGCCCAGTGCGGCTTCGACGTGCTCGCGCACGCCTCCGAGCCGTACGTCTCGCGGCTCAACTTCGAGCCCTCGCTCGGCAACGCGATCCGGGCCATCAAGCTCACCGCGGAGAACCTGCGCGAGGCGGTCTGGAACGGCCAGGACCTGAAGGGCCGCGAGGGCATGATGTACGCCCAGTACATCGCCGCCCAGGCCTTCAACTCCGGCGGCCTCGGGATCATCCACTCGATCTCGCACGCGATCTCGGCCTTCTACGACACCCACCACGGCCTCAACAACGCGATCGCGCTGCCGCGGGTGTGGGCGTTCAACATGCCCACGCACTACAAGCGCTTCGCCGAGATCGCCGAAGCGATGGGCGTCGACACGCACGGCATGTCGACCGTGCAGGCCGCCGACGCGGCGCTGGCCGCGGCGATCCGGCTGCTGCGCGACGTGGGGATCACCGAGAAGTTCACCGACGTCACGAAGGACACGTACTCGAAGAACCGCCTGGGCCAGGGCCCGACGCCGTTCTACCAGAACGCGCCCACGATCATCGGCGACGCCGCGGACGTCGACCGGATCACCAACCACGTCCTCGGCGACGCCTGCACCCCGGGCAACGCCAAGGAGTGCACCTTCGAGACGGTGCGCCCGGTCGTGGAGCACTGCATGAACGGCGACCTGGACGACCTCCTGTCCTGATCGCCCCGGTGCGCCGGCCCCTCCCGCCCTTCGCGGGCCGGCGCACCGACCCGTCCCCCCAGCCGTTCCCCCATCCGGCCCCACCGTCGAGGAGCTCTCCCGTGACCGACACCGACTTCGACTTCGCCGACGTCGCCGACACCCGCGCCCGGTTCGCCCAGGAGGGCTACCTCGCCGACGACCAGCTGGCCACGACCGTCTTCCTCCAGTCCCGGCTGGACAAGCCGGTGCTGCTCGAGGGCCCTGCCGGCGTCGGCAAGACCCAGCTCGCGCTGAGCCTGGCCCGAGCCACCGGACGGCGGCTGCTGCGCCTCCAGTGCTACGAGGGCCAGGACGAGACCAAGGCCCTCTATGAGTGGGACTACGGCAAGCAGCTGCTCTACACCCAGATCCTGCGCGAGAAGATCGGCCAGGTCGTCAAGGACGCCACCGACCTCACCGACGCCGTCGAGCAGATCGCCAAGCAGGACTCGGTGTTCTTCTCCGAGCGCTTCCTCACCCCGCGCCCGCTGCTCGAGGCGATCGACTCCGAGGACCCCGTCGTACTGCTGATCGACGAGGTCGACCGGGCCGACGAGGCGCTCGAGGCGGTGCTGCTCGAGCTGCTCGCGGAGTACCAGATCTCGATCCCCGAGGTCGGCACGATCCGCGCCAAGCACGCGCCGTACGTGGTGCTGACGTCGAACAACACCCGCGACCTCTCCGCCGCCCTCAAGCGGCGCTGCCTGCACCTCTTCCTCGACTACCCCGACCCGGAGCGCGAGCTCGAGATCATCCGGTCCAAGGAGACCGGGCTCGCCGACGAGCTGGCCGCCCACCTGGTCGACATCGTCCGCGGGCTGCGCGAGCTCGACCTCCGCAAGGCGCCGAGCATCTCCGAGACGATCGACTGGGCACGCACCCTGGCCGTCCTGGGCGTCGAGGAGCTCAGCGCCGACGTGCTCTCGGCGACCCTCAACGTGGTCGTGAAGTACGAGCGCGACCTGCGGCTCTCGCGCGAGGCGCTCCACCGCCTGGTCGACCCCAACGCCGAGGTGCCCGCGTCGCTGCACGGCCACGGGCACGGACACGGGCACGGGCACGGACACGACCACGGGCACGACCACGACGACCACCCCCACGGCGCGACGCCCGAGGACCGCGACGAGGGGCGCCGGAAGCGCGCGGAGAAGGACGAGCCGGGCCGCCACCACGAGGCCTACTACGGCGGCAAGGGCAAGCCGCTCGGCGTGCGCGAGGTCAGCAGCGGCCAGGGCTCCCGGTCGTTCTCCACCCGCAAGCGTCCGGTGTGAGGACGCCGTCGTGGAGGGCGCCGTCCACCGCTTCGTCCGCCTGCTGCGCCTGCACGGCCTGCGGATCAGCACCGCCGAGCTGATCGACGGCCTGTACGCCGCCGCGCAGCCCGGCGTGCTCGACGACCGCACGCTGCTCCGAGCGGCCCTGCGGGTCAGCCTGGTCAAGGACCGCCGCGACCTCGCGGCCTTCGACCACGTCTTCGACCGCTT
Organism: Nocardioides sp. SRI_004; assembly: GCF_057586415.1. Taxonomy (NCBI): domain Bacteria; kingdom Bacillati; phylum Actinomycetota; class Actinomycetes; order Propionibacteriales; family Nocardioidaceae; genus Nocardioides; species Nocardioides sp. SRI_004. Next base: position 29,907 of record NZ_JBYCZV010000023.1, on the reverse strand, counting down.
CTTCGGCCTCCGGGCGGTGGTCGACGAGGAGGTCGGGCACGGCCACGGGCACGCGCACGACGACCTGTCGGACGACGGGGAGCTGACCGACTTCACCCTGTCCGAGCAACCGGGCGACGTACCGGCGGACGGGCACTCGCACGGCAAGCCGGACGACATCCGGGAGTTCTTCAAGCCCGAGGACATGGCCCAGCAGTTCAACCTGCACCAGGAGGCCAACAAGATCGACATCGCGTCGCTGACCGACGAGATCGTGCTGTCGGACGACACGAGGCTGGACCCGTCGCAGGCGGCGCGGGTGCAGCTGACGGTCAGCCGGATGCACAACCCCGGCAACCCGGCCGACCTGGCCCGCTCGACCGGCCTGCAGTTGGACTCGGAGCTGTCGGTGCAGCAGGAGCTCGCACTGCTCAGCTGGCTCGACGAGCGCGTGGCCGACGAGGGGGACGACGACCCGGAGGCGGCAGCCTCGCTGGCGGCGCTGCGTGCCGCGCTCGCGCCGTGGCTGGACCAGCTGCCGGAGCGGATCCGCGAGCACCTCGAGCAGCTGATGTCCCTGGAGCGGGAGATCGAGACCCGCGAGCTCGAGGCGGTCCGGGCCGAGACGGTCGACGAGCACGAGCGGGCCGAGCTGGAGGAGTCGCTGCGCCGGTTGCTGCGCTCGCTGCACGGCGCGCCGCGGCCCCGCCGCAAGGCCGCGGCCAGCGGCGTCGTCGACGGTCGCCGGACCATGCGCACCAACATGAGGTACGACGGCGTCCCGTTCCGTCCGGTCACGGTCAGCAAGGTCGAGGACCGGCCCCGGCTGGTCGTGCTGTGCGACGTCTCGTTGTCGGTGCGCTCCACCGCGCGGTTCACGCTGCACCTCGTGCACAGCCTGCAGGCGATGGCCTCCAGCGTGCGCACCTTCGCCTTCGTCAAGGACCTCGTGGAGATCACCGACCTCTTCGCCGAGCACCGCATCGAGGACGCCCTGTCGCTCGTCATGGCCGGGCTGCCGGCCGGCGGCGTGCTCGACGTCGACGCCGACTCCGACCACGGCAACGCCTTCACGGAGTTCCTCGAGCGGCACGGCTCCGCCGTCAACCGTCGTACGACGGTCGTGGTGCTCGGCGACGGCCGCAACAACGGCCAGGACCCGGGCCTGCGCGCCTTCGAGGAGATCGCCCGCCGCGCCCGCTCGACGATCTGGCTGACGCCCGAGCCGCGGTACTCGTGGGGCCTGGGCAGCTGCGACCTCCCGCTCTACGCCGAGCACTGCGACCGGGTCGAGGTCGTGCGCAACCTCCGCGGCCTCGACCGGGTGGCGGTGCCGGTCCCGGTCCCGCGATGAGCGCCGCGCAGATCCAGCCGCTCGAGGCACCGTGCGACGGTGTCTACCGCGACGAGCTGGTCGAGGTCCGCGCCCAGGCCGGGGCCACGCCCCGCCTCGACCTGCACACCGTGCGCACGCCGCACTTCGACCTGACCGCCGTAGGGCACCGGGCGGTGGTGGTGCACCGGGTGCCGCCGGAGCGGATCGACGACGACCTGTCCGGGCTGCTGGCGGACGAGCTCTTCCAGCCGGGCTGGCTGCGCGGGGGCGAGCTCTTCGAGCACCTGTTCACCGGCATCGTCCTCAGCTCCCATCCCGACCCGGTCGTCGCGTGGGAGGGCTTCTACCGCCGCACCCTCGACCGGGTCGGGGACGCGATCGAGGGCCCGTCGGCGGGAGCGCACGGCACGATCGCCGACTACGCGCCGGTGTACGCCCGGGTCGAGGAGCTGCTCGCGGAGGGCACCGTGCTGGAGCTCGGCTGCTGCTTCGGGTTCTTGGCCCTGCGTCTGGCCCAGGCGGGCCTCCAGGTCACCGCCTCCGACATCTCCCCCGGCACGGTCGACCTGCTCGCGGCGGTCGCGCCGCGCCTCGGGGTGCCGCTGACGACCCGGGTGGACGACGCCGCGCGCGTGCACGCCCCGGACCGCAGCGTCGACAACGTGCTGGCGATCCACCTGCTCGAGCACCTCGACGCCGCGCACGGGGCGCGGGTCCTCGCCGAGGCGCTCCGCCTCGCGCGGCGCCGGGTCGTGGTCGCGGTCCCCCTCGAGGACGAGGCGGACGCGACCTGGGGCCACGTCCGCACGATCTCCCTGACCGACCTCGACGCGTGGGGACGGGCCACCGGCCTGCCCTACCGCGTCGACGACCACCACGGCGGGTGGCTGGTCGTCGACGTCGAGGACCCGGTCGGGGCCAGAGCCACAGGCGCGCCCCGCGTCCTGCGGAAACCACCCACCCTCCCGAAGGATCCAGCATGACCGACACCGCACCCGCCAGCACCCCCGCCAGCATCCCCGCGAGCACCGTTCCTGCCGCGGCCGCGGCACCCGAGTGGGGCGACCCGTTCCCCCTCGGCCTCGCCAGCTTCGGCATCTCCGCCCTCGTCCTCGCCAGCGTGATGTCCGGGATGATCGATGCGGCCGCCACCCCGGCCGTCCTGTCCCTCGCGCTCGCCCTCGGCTTCCTCACCGAGATCGTCGCCGGCGTCATCCACTTCCGGCGGGGCGAGACCTTCCCCGGCCTCGTCTTCACCGCGTACGCCGGCTTCTGGCTCAGCTACGCGCTGCTCGTCCAGTTCTACGCACCCATGGTGACCGCCGACGGTGCCGCCGTGACCGGCATGTTCCTGCTGGCCTGGGCCCTCTTCTCGACGTACATGCTCCTCGCGGCGCTGCGCACGAACACCACCACCGTGGCGATCTTCGTGCTGCTCTGCGCCGTCTTCTACCTCGCAGCCCTCGGCGCCTTCAGCGAGAGCACGGGCCTGGGCCACCTCGCCGGCTACGTGCTCGTCGCCGACGCCGCGCTGGCCCTCTACGCCTCCGCCGCGGTCATCGTGAACACCACGTGGGACCGCACGCTCCTCCCGCTCCCCTGACCCTCGGGGCGCACCGCAGCCCGGCCGGTCGGCGACCGGCCGGGCTGTGCGGCCGTCAGATCACGCCCATCTTGGAGGCCTCGTAGACGGCCTCGGCCCGGCGGGTGACGTCGAGCTTGCGCAGGATGTTGCCGACGTGGAACTTCGCCGTCGTCTCGGAGATGAAGAGCCGGCTGCCGATGTCGCGGTTGGACAGGCCGCGCGCGAGCAGGCCGAGGACCTCCCGCTCGCGGGCGGTCAGCTTCTTCTCGTCGGTCACCGGCGGGGCCTTGAGCCCGCGCACCATCGCCGCGGCCGAGCGGGCGTCGAAGGCGCTCTCGCCTCGTGCGACGTCGCGGATCGAGCGGACCAGGCCGGTCATGTCGACGTCCTTGACGACATAGCCGCGCGCGCCGGCCTTCACGGCCCGCAGCACCAGCTGCTCGTCGAGGAAGGTGGTGAGCACCAGGATCGCGAGCTCGGGGTACTCCGCGGCCAGCGCCTCGCACAGGTCCAGGCCCTCGGTGTCGGACGACGTCGACAGCTTCAGGTCGAGCAGCACGATCGCCGGACGGGCACGTCCGACGACGGCCAGCGCCTCGGCCGCCGTGGAGGCCTCGGCGACGACGCGCAGGTCGTGCTCGCGCTCGAGGATCGAGCGCAGGCCCTGGCGCACGATCGCGTGGTCGTCGACCAGCATGATGTCGACGGTCCGCGCCGGTGCCGGCGTCGGTGCCGGCGTCGTCGCCTCGGTCAGGGTTGCCATGGTTCCACCTGTTCCGGCCCGGTTCCGACCAGGCCTGCGATGATGCCCGGACGCTGCGCGTCCAGGGGCAAGGGAATCCGCATCTCCACCCGGACGCCGCCGATGCGGGCCCTCCGGAAGGCGATCGAGCCACCGAGCTCGGTGATGCGGCACTCGATGTTGGCCAGGCCGCGGTGGCGCCCGTCGGCGGACGGCCCGCGCTCCAGACGCAGCCGCCGGGCCAGCTCGGACGGGTCGCCCGTGCCGTCGTCGGCCACGCTGACGAACAGCTCGTCCGGCCGGTAGCGCAGCCGTACGACGGCCCGGCTCGCCTCGGCGTGGGTGGCGACGTTGAACAGCGCCTCCCCCACCGCGCGGGCGATCTCGTGGTCCGCGTCGGCGGTCAGCTCCGCGACGGAGCCGTCGACCCGGACCGTCACCGCGAGGTGCGGGCGGTGGTGCTCGGCGACCTCCAGCAGCAGCTCGGGAAGGGCGTGCACGACGTCGCGCTGGGGCTGGTGGAGGGCGTAGATCGCGCGGCGGAGCTGGTCGACCGCCTGGGCGCTGAGCTCCTTGGCGGTGCTCAGCCGCGCCTCGATCGCCTCGCGCCCCTCGTCGGCCGCCATGCCCCGGGCGACCTCGACGGCCATGCCGGCGGACAGGACGTACTGCGTGACGCTGTCGTGGAGCTCGCGCGCGATCCGGTGCCGCTCGTGGTCGAGCAGCTCGCGCTGGTGGGCCACCAGCAGCCGCTCCTCCGCGTGGCGCAGCTCGCGGGTGCGCTCGGCGAGGTCGCGGGCCTGGGCGGCGGTCTCGTCGTACAGGCGCTGGGCGCGGCGGTGCAGCGCGAGACCGGCCTGGTACTGCTCGGAGGTGTGCAGCGCGACGGCGGCCTCGTTGGCGAGGATGCGCAGCACGGACAGGTCGCCCGGCTCCGGCTCGTCGTCGAGGCCGTGCAGCCCGACCAGGCTGCCGATGGGGTCACCGGCGAGGGTCATCGGCACCCGCACCCAGGAGTCGTCGCGGGGCGTCCGCGTGGCGTGCCCGGCACGGATGGCGCCGAGCTCGCGTCGTACCCCGGGGGGCAGGTGGGTGTCGTCGTCGACCAGTGCGCCGCGCGTGCCGTCGACGACGAGGAAGCGGGGCCGGGCGCCGGGGAGCTGGCCGTCGGCGAGGCCCAGGATCAGCCACGCCGCGTTGAGGTGCTCCGCGGCGGCCCGCGCCACCTGCTCGAGCAGTCCTCGCGGCCCCTCCACGGTGCTGACCAGGCCGCGGGAGATCGAGTCCATCGCGCGGACCGCCCGCTGCATGCGCTCGTCGGAGCGCACGTAGGCGCGGTAGTAGGACCGCTTGCCGGACCGGACCCCGGTCAGCGTCGCCAGGTCGAGCTGCTCGGTCATGGCGCGCCCCGTCACAGCGCTTCGAGGAAGAGCTTCTCCACGTCGTGCAACGTGGCGGCACGCGGGTTGGTCGTCAGGCACGCGTCGTCGAGGGTCGTGTCCGCGAGGCGGGGTACGTCGGCCTCCGTCACCCCGAGCTCGCGCAGCCCCCGTGGCACTCCGACGTCGTCGGCCAGCCGGCGCACGTGGTCGGCGAGCAGGTCCGCGGCCTCCTCCCCGGGCATCCCCGCGACGTCGAGCCCGGCCGCCGCGGCGAGCGCGACGAAGCGGTCGGGCGTCGCGCGGGCGTTGTAGCGGATCACGTGCGGCAGCAGCACGCCGTTGACGACCCCGTGCGGGGCGTCGAGCAGGCCGCCGACCTGGTGGCTCATCGCGTGGGTGGCACCGAGGATCGCGTTGGAGAACGCGAGTCCGGCCTGCAGGCTGGCCTGCGCCATCTTGCGGCGGTGCTCGGTCTCGAGGGGGTCGGTGATGGTGGAGCGGAGGTGGCCGCAGACCAGGCCGACGGCGTTGAGGGCGTGGGTGTCGGCGAGCGGGTTGTGGGCCAGCGACACGAACGCCTCGATGCCGTGGGTCAGCGCGTCGAGGCCGGTCGCGGCGTTGAGCAGGTCCGGCATCGTGACGAGCAGCCGCGGGTCGGTGATCGAGATGTCCGGGACCAGGGCACGGCCCATGATCGTCACCTTCACCGAGCGGGCGGTGTCGGTGACGATGCAGAACTGGCTGACGTCGGCCCCCGTGCCCGACGTGCTGGGGATGATCAGCAGGGGCGGGATGGGCTGGGTCATCCGGTCGACGCCGCGGTAGTCGAGGATGTCGCCGCCGTTGCCGGACAGCACCGCCACGCCCTTCGCGGCGTCGGCGCAGGAGCCGCCGCCGATGCCGATGATGACGTCGCACTCCCACTCCAGGTAGTGCGCGAACGCCGCCCGGACCTCGTGGTCGCGCGGGTTCGGGGTCACCTGCGACCACACCACCGGACGCAGGCCCGCCTCCCGCAGGTGGCCGAGCAGCTCGTCGACCCAGCCGGCGGCGATGATGCCGGGGTCGGTGACGACCAGGGGGCGACGCGCGCCGAGCCGGGCCGCTGCGAAGCCGGCCTCGCTGAGCGACCCGGTGCCGAAGACCACCTCCGGCGCGTGGAACTTCACCAGCCCGGTCGGCTCCTCGTCGGCACCGCCCGAGAGCCGGGGTCGGGCCGGAGTTGCCGTGAGCACCATGGTGATCCCTTCGCCGATGTGACAGGCACCACACTGCTCCTCGAACGTTGCAACGAGGTTGGCACGCACCTGCCCGAACGGACAGGTGCGTGCTGTCCTGCTACCTGCGCAGCGTCCGGACCAGCAGGCGCAGGCCGATCAGCGCGAGCACCGCGATCGCCGCCTGCTTGCCGTAGCTCTTGAGGAGCACCGGCAGGACGGCCGAGCCCAGGTCGAGCGCGTCGTCGTCGTTGGCCGGCGCGGCTGGGCGTGCGGGCGCCGGGCGCGGGGGCTCCTGATCCGCCACGCCACTACCGGATTTGTCGTCCCCGGCCGCGGCGGACGACGAATTCGGTTGTTGAACCGGAGCCTCCGGAGCCGCCTCGGCGGCGAGGCGCTGCTCGAGGCAGGTCACGAACTGGCCGAGCAGCTTGTCGGAGACGTCCTGCATCACGCCACGCCCGAACTGGGCCGGCTTGCCGGTGATGGCGAGGTCGGTGACGACGTCGACCTGCGTGGAGCCGCCGTCGGCGGCCGCCATGGTCACGGTGACCTTCGCGCCCGCCGTGCCGTTGCCGCGCTTGTCGCGGCCCTTGGCGTCGACGACGAACCGGCGCGCGGCCTCGTCGCGCTCGACGAAGCTGCCCGCGCCGGCGTACACGAGCGCGATCGGGCCGAGCTTGACCTTGCAGGTGCCCTCGAAGGTCGGGTTGCCGTCGGCGTCCTCGCCGACGGCGGTGACCTGGGCGCCTGGGAAGCACTCGGCGAGCGCGCCGATGTCCTGGAAGTGCGCCCAGGTCGCCTCGACCGAGGTCGGGACGGTGAAGGAGTGGCTGAGGTCCATCCTGCTCCTCAGCTCCGGGCTGCCGCCGCGAGCACGGCCCGACGGGTCAGCACGGTCGCGAGGTGGCGGCGGTAGTCGGCGTCGCCGTTGAGGTCGCTGGGCGGGTTCGTGCCCTCCGCGGCGAGCGCGGCAGCGGCGGCCACGCCCTCCTCGGTCGCCGGCTGCCCGACCAGCGCCTGCTCGGCGGCCTCCGCACGCAGCGGGGTCGAGCCCATGTTGGTCAGCCCGATCCGCGCCTCCGCGATCGTGTCGCCGTCGAGCCGGACCGTCGCCGCCACCGCGACGATCGGCCACTGGTGCGCGATCCGGACGAACTTCTCGTACGACGCCCCCCAGCCGTCGTACTTGGGGACCTTCACCGCGGTGAGGATCTCGTCGTCGGACAGCGCGGTCTCGAAGAGGTCGACGAAGAAGGCCTCGGCCGCCACCTCCCGGGTGCCACCGGGCCCCTGCACGACGAAGGTCGCGCCGAGCGCCCGCGCGGGCGCCCCGAGATCGCCCGCGGGGTCGGCGTGCGCGAGCGCGCCGCCGAAGGTGCCCCGATGCCGGACCTGGGCATCGGCGAGATGGGTGATCGCCTTGCTGATCAGCAGGGCGTGCTCGTGGACGAGCGGGTCCTGGCCGACGTCGTGGTGCGTCGTCATCGCGCCGATCACCAGGTGGTCGCCGGCGTCGCGGACACCCCGCAGGCTGTCGATGCGACCGAGGTCGATGACCCACTCCGGGGCGTTGAGCCGCATCCGGAGCACCGGCAGCAGGCTCTGCCCGCCGGCGATGATCTTGGCGTCGTCGCCGTGCTCGGCCAGCGCGGCCACGGCCTCCTCGACCGAGGTCGGGGCGACGTACTCGAAGGCTGCGGGGATCACTGGACCCCTCCTTCCGACTCGTCGAAGTGGGGCATGGCCGACTCCGTCGTCCGGCCACCGGACGACCCGCTGTTGATGGCCCGCCACACCCGCTCGGGCGTGCACGGCATCGCGACGTCGTGGACGCCCAGCGGGCGCAGCGCGTCGACGACCGCGTTGACGACGGCCGGCGTCGAGGCGATCGTGCCGGCCTCGCCGACGCCCTTGGTGCCGAGCGAGTTGGTGGTCGACGGAGAGGTGGTGTGGTCGATCTCGAAGCTGATCGTGTCGGCCGCCGTGGGCAGCAGGTAGTCGACGAACGACCCGGTGACGAGGGTGCCGTTGTCGTCGTACACGGCCTCCTCCCAGAGCGCCTGGGCGATGCCCTGCACCAGGCCGCCATGGACCTGGCCCGCGACGATGAGCGGGTTGATCACCACGCCGATGTCGTCACAGCAGACGTACTTGCGCAGCCTGACCTGGCCGGTCTCCGTGTCCACCTCCACCGCGCACAGGTGCGTGCCGTGGGGGTAGTTGAAGTTCACCGGGTCGTAGGTCGCCTCGGAGTCGAGCGAGGGCTCCATCCCGTCGGGCAGGTTGTGCGCGGCGAAGACGGCGGTGGCGATCTCCTGGATCGCCATGCCCTGGTCGGTCCCCTTGACGGTGAACCGGCCGCCGCTGAACTCGAGGTCGTCGGCGGAGGCCTCGAGGAGGTGGGCCGCGACGGGCCGCGCCTTCTCGATGACCTTGTCGAGCGCCCGCACCAGGGCCTCTCCGCCGACGACCAGGCTGCGGGACCCGTAGGTGTCCAGGCCCTTGTGGGAGATCTGCGTGTCGCCGTGCAGGATCTCGACGTCCTCGAACGGTACGCCGAGCCGGTCGGCCACGATCTGGCTGAACGCCGTCTCGTGCCCCTGTCCGTGGGCCGACGCCCCGGTGACGACCTCGACCTTGCCGGTCGCGAGCATCCGGACCTCGGCATGCTCCCAGCCGCCCGCCCCGTAGTTGAGGCTGCCCAGGACGCGGGACGGCGCGAGGCCGCACATCTCGGTGAAGGTCGAGACGCCCAGCCCGAGCTGGACCTTGTCGCCACGGGCCCGTCGCTCGGCCTGCTCGGCGCGGAGGGCGTCGTACCCGAACATCTCCTTGGCCCGCGCGGTGGCGGCCTCGTAGTTGCCGGAGTCGTACTCCAGGCCGGCGACCGTGGTGAACGGGAACTCCTCGTGCTTGATCCAGTTCATCTCGCGGACCTCGAGCGGGTCCTTGCCGAGCTCGGCCGCGAGCTCGTCCATCAGCCGCTCGATGGCGAAGGTGGCCTCGGGCCGGCCGGCGCCGCGGTAGGCGTCGGTCCAGGTCTTGTTGGTGAGGATGTTGGTCGTCTGGAACTGGTACGCCGGGAACTTGTAGATCGCGTTGAACATGAACGCGCCCAGCACCGGCACCCCGCCGCCCACGATCGCGACATAGGCGCCCAGGTCCGCGAGCAGGTCGACCTTGAGGCCGGTGACCCGGCCCTCCTTGGTCGCCGCGAGGGTGAGCCGCTGCCACTGGTCGCGCCCGTGGTGGGCCGTGAGCAGCGACTCGCTGCGGGTCTCGGTGAACTTCACCGGCTTGCCGAGCCGGCGGGCCACCGCGAAGGTGATCATCTCCTCCGGCGTCTGCTGCAGCTTGCCGCCGAAGCCGCCACCCACGTCGGGGGCGATCACCCGGATCTTCGACTCGGGGACGCCCGTGGTCGCGGCGATCGCGAAGCGCAGGATGTGCGGGACCTGGGTGGCCGACCAGACCGTGATCTGCTCGCCCGTCGGGTCGACGACCGTGCTGCGCGGCTCCATGAACGCCGGGATCAGCCGCTGCTGGCGGTACTCCCGCTCGATGACGATGCCGTTGGCGCGCGCCTCGGCGATCGCGGCCTCGACGTCGCCGCCGGTCCCGGCCTCGGCCGAGTCGAAGCGCCAGACGGCGCTGACGTTGGTGCCGAGGTCGGGGTGCGCGATCGCTCCCCCGGTCTCGTGCGCGGTGGCCGCCTCCTTGAGGTCGAGCGCGGCCGGCAGCTCCTCGTAGTCGACCTCCACCAGCTCGGCGGCGTCGCGCGCCTCCGCGGCGGACCGGGCGACCACGACGGCGACCGTCTCGCCCGCGAAGGCGACCCGGTCGGTCGGCATCGGCAGGTGCGCCGGGGTGACCTGGTCGGTGACGACCGGCCACGCGTTGATGCAGGCGCCCTGGCCCTCGTCGAGGTCGGCGCCGGTCAGCACCGCCACCACGTTGGTCGCGGCCTTCGCCGCGTCCGTGTCGATGTTCGTGATCCGCGCGTGCGGGAACGGGCTGCGGACCATCGCCAGGTGGAGCATCCCGGGCAGCGTGATGTTGTCCGTCCACCGCGTCCGGCCGGTGATCAGGCGCTGGTCCTCCTTGCGTCGCCGGTCGCGGCCGATCTCCTGGCCGGTCGTGGGCTCCTGGGTCGCGGTCATGCCGATGCCCCCTCCGTCGTACCGGCGGCGTGCTGAACGGCGCGCACGATGTTGTGGTAGCCGGTGCAGCGGCACAGGTTGCCCTCGAGGCCGAGCCGGATGGCCTCCTCGGAGGGGCTCGGGTTCTCGTTGAGCAGGTCGACGGTCTGCATGATCATCCCGGGCGTGCAGAACCCGCACTGCAGGCCGTGGCACTCCCGGAACGACTCCTGCACCCTGTGCAGCTGGCCGTCCTCCCCGGCCAGGCCCTCGATGGTCGTGACCTCCCCGCCGTCGGCCTGGACCGCCAGCACGTTGCAGGACTTCACGCTCCTGCCGTTGAGGTGGACCGTGCACGCGCCGCAGTTGCTGGTGTCGCAACCGATGACGGTGCCGGTCTTGCCGAGCTTCTCCCGGAGGTACTGCACGAGGAGCATCCGGGGTTCGACGTCGTCGGCGACCTGCTGGCCGTCGACGGTGAGGTTGATCCGGGCCATGACTCTCCCTTGAGCGCGAGGGGACCTGTGATGCGGCTCACGCTAGGGATGGTGAGGTTGGCAGATGGTTGCGCGCCGGGTCGGGGTCCCGGTTCTTCCTGTTCTGCCCCGGCGCGGGGGCGTTGGCGGTTACGGTCTGCGGCCATGAGGTGGTCTCGGGGCGTGGTGCCGGCGCTGGTGCTGGGTGCGGCGACGATGCTGGCGGCCTGCGGCACGAACGACCCGACGACCCCGGGCGCCTACGGCGAGGACCCGGGCTTCGTCACCGGCTCGCCGGTGGTCTTCGAGGAGGGGAAGTACCCCCTCGGAGAGTACGTCGACTGGGACGACACGCTGCGGATCCGGGCGGACGTCGTCGGGGTCGACGGCGACGACAGCGGTGCGTGGCTGGCGATGGCGGTCCGGGTCGAGAACACCGGCGCGAGGTCGCGGGTGATCCCTGAGCTCGAGCTCTCCTGCGACGGGCAGGAGAGCGGTTTCGGCGCCACCGTCGAGGGCGAGGCGCCGAGGCCTGGGCGCGTCCCAGCCGACGGCTCGGTCGAGTACCAGGAGCGGTTGTCGATGCTCGGTGGGGGCGCGAGGGGCGATTCGATCCCGAAGTGCACGGGCGAGGTCACGATCGACCTCACCCTGCGGGGCGAGCGCTCGTCAAGCACCATGCAGGCCTGGACCGTGCCCGACGACATCGTCGACGAGCTCAACGAGCGCCGCCCGACCCCGGCGTCGGGCGGGCAGCAGGAGATCTCCCCCGGGCTGCTGATCGACATCGTGGTGGAGTCGGTCGGCGGCGACGGCCAGCGACCTTGGCTGAACGTCAGGGTGGACTACTCGAACAGCACGGGGACCGAACAGCCGCTCGATCCACCGACGCTGCACTGCGCCCAGTCGGACGGCGCGGGCCAGGCCCTCCAGGACGACCTCACCGTCGGCTGGTCGGGCGGCGTGCAGGTCGGGCTCCTGATGCCTCCGGGTGACGACGGGGAACCGCTCACGGCCTGCCACGCCCCCGCCTACGTCGAGATCGGCTCCGGGCGCTGGACGCTCTCCGAGGACGAGCTGGACTACCTCAACGAGGAGCTCGCCCGCGAGCCCGGCCGGCCCTACAGCTGGGCCGCCACGGACGACTCGTTCTCCTCCGGCTACCAGATCGTCGTCGTACCGGACGCCACCGCCGCCGAGGCGCTCGAGGCCCTGGGCCCGAACCGCCGGAAGGTCAGCCCGGAGCGCTTCTGGGCGATCCGCGTGGCCGAGCACGACGGCGGCGTCGTGCTCTTCACCTGGGGGCTCGTCGACGAGGACAGGGTCGTCGCGCTCAGCCGTATCGGTGGCCTCGCCGCGTCGTACGGCAACACCGTCAACGGCGACGACCACGTCCTCGTCGCGCGCGACGGCAAGGTCGTCCGCAGCTTCGACCCCTTCCTCGGCCAGGACTATCTCAAGTCGAAGCACCTGCCCGAGGAGAAGGGGCTCGACCTGGAGAACGACACCGGGCCGGCGTCGTGGACGCTGCTCGAGCGGCTGACGAAGGTGCACATCACACGGGACTGGTTGATGGACGAGGACCACCCCGCCTACCTGGTCAAGTGAAGGAGCGGGTGCGCGGCCCGGTCCAGGACAGCTCGTCATCCTCCTCCGGCACCTCCCCGGAGACCACCGCCAACCACCATCCACCGGCGTCGACGCCGACCACGGCGCGCTCGCCCATCCAGTCGACCTCCACCCGGTCCCCCGGCGTCGCCCGACCGACCGCCCAGCCGCCTGTGCCGATCCATCCGAAGAGCGGTGTTTCGTCGACTGCCGGGATCCCGACGTCGTCCTGGTGGCCGACGCGCGACCAGGTCCGGTCGCGCCGGACGAAGACGCTGACCTCGATCTCGCGGCCGTCACCGTTCAGGTCGTCGAAGCGGGCAGCGTGGACGCCGTCGACGATGACCGTGCGTACGACGCCGTTCCCGGGGACGGCGGACTCCCAGAGCACGTCGTCGGGCGCGTCAGGTGCGGTCACCTGGCCAGTCTCGTCACGCGCCGGCCCGCCTGTCGTCCGATTTGTCGCCCGGACATGCCGGTGGCCCCGCCGGTGGGGCGGGGTGTGGGGCTTGGTGGTCAGTAGCCGTCGAGGATCGTGGTGCCGGCGGGGCCGACGTGGAAGTGGTGGCCGTGGGGGCTGGTCCACAGGTAGTGGCCGGGCTGGATCACGAGGTAGCGCCATTGGCTGTGGGTCTTGGCGCGGTGGTGCCTGCGGCAGAGCGGGACGAGGTTGCAGGGACACGTCTTCCCGCCCTCGCCATGGGGCTTGGCGTGGTCGAGGTCGCAGCGGACCGCTTGTTGGGGGCAGTTGGGGAACCGGCAGGTGTGGTCGCGCAGCCGGACGCGTCGCTGGTGGCGGTCGGGGATCTCGTAGGAGTCGACCGGGATGCAGTCGGCCAGGTCGATGACGGGCCGGACGATGACGGTCGTGCCGGGGACCTGCAGCCACTCCTTCACCTGGGCCGTCTGGACGGGTGACCTGGTCTCCTCACACCGCCCGACGTTGTTGTCGCCGGTGAGGGCGGTGTCGGTGATGTGGACATTCAGCTCGACCCGCCGTCCGGGCGCTTGGGCGATGACCTCGCCGGTGGTCTCGTCGGCGATCAGCAGGTCGAGGGCGAGGTCGCGGCGGGCGATCGCACCGACCGCCTTCGCCCGACGCACATCGAGGGAGTCGGTGTCGCCGAGCTGGCCCCGCAGTGCTGCTTCCCGGGAGATGGCTTGGTTGAGGTCGTGGCCGTCGGCCGCATCGAGGTAGGCCTCGAGGTGCACGCCGCCGTGCTCATCGGTGTCGGTGATGTTGCAGTGACGGTGCTCGTTCGCGGCCTGCCGTTCGGCCTCGGCGCGTTCGGGGTCGAACCGGAGGATCGCCTCGGTGACGAGGCGTTCGAGCTGCGCCCAGCCGACCCCACCGACGGCGGCGTCGAGGTGCCGGTCCACGAACTCCGCGGCTTCTGCCGGCAGCGACCTCGTCAGGTCAGCGATGCGCTGGGCCCGCCACGGCGCCACCCGGCCGTCCACCACGGCGGCATACAGCAGCGGCAGGCGCCAGGCGCACTCGATGACCTGACCCACATACGACCGGCCACCATCCGGCGACCTGCCAAGCACCGCGATCAGCTCCATCAACCGGAACTCGCTCACGAGCGGGGCACCCGGGCCGGCGATCGGGACACCGGTGTCGAGATAGCCCTCCGTCAACGTCGCTGCACCCTCGGGACTTTCGACGATGTTGGCCTCAGCCCAGGCGGCGATGTTCATCCACTCCCGGATCAGGAGGTGGTCACGGACCTCGGCGTCGTCAGCGATCCACGACAGCAGCGAGGCTGTCGAAACCGCTGTCGCGGTGCCGCTGGTTCCGAGATCCATGACTGGATTCTCCCATCGACCTCCGACACAAAGAAGCGACGGAAACCCGCCTGTGGACAGGGGAAAGTCCCTCGACGGGGTGTGCAGAACAAGTGGTGCAACGAGTGAACACGGGCTGCCGGACCGCACCCGACCGCGCGACCCAGTCCCGCACCCATGCCGCTCGTCGCTGCGTTTGAAGACCCGACCACCCACCCAACCGAAGGGCACAACGGGTGCACCGGAGCCAGGGGTCTCGTGACGGTCGCTGCGCGACCTCCTCGACCACCGGGTCAGACGTCGGCGACCGCCAACCGCGCCTTCAGCAACGGGACCGAGGGGTGGGCGACACGACCGTCGAGGGCGAGGCGGGCGAGGCAGGCCTCCAGCACCGCGGTGTCGTACGGCGCCAGCTCGGCGTAGTGCAGGACGGCGTCGGGCTGGGGGTCGGCCAGCAGCGCCTCGCGGACGGCGACGGCGACGTACTCGCCCATCTCGACGAGGGCCGGGCTCTCGGTGCCGGGGAGGAGGTCGCCGCCGTAGGCCTCGACGGCGGCCGCGACCTCGCCGCGGCGGAGCAGGCCGAGCACGTGGTCGACGTCGGTGGCGATCGGCATCAGCAGGCGGTAGGGCCGCGACGCGAGCTGGCCGGCGAGGGCGTGGCGCAGGTGGGAGACCTCGGCCTTGAGGGTGGAGAAGGTGACCGCGTGATCGCCGTAGAGCATCGCGTGGAGCTGGTCGAGGGAGAGCCCGTCGGGGTGCAACGCGAGCAGGGCGAGGATCTCGGTCTGCCGGCGGTTGAGCAGGAGGCGCTGGCCGTCGATCCGGGCCTCGGCGGTGCCGAGCAGGCTGAGGACGAGACCGGGCTCGACCAGCTCGTCGCCGGGGGCGGCCTCGTGGAGGTACTGCTGGGTGCGGGGCAGGGCCTGCTCGACCAGTCGGGCCAGCACCCGCGCGGTGGCGAGGCCGATCGGGTGGGTGCGGTCCCAGGTGGTCGAGATGTCGAGCACGCCGAGCTTGGCACCGCTGACCGGGTCGTGCACGGGCGCCGCCCAGCAGACCCAGTTGTGCACGATCGGCGCGTAGTGCTCGGCGCTGAACACCATCGCGGGCCGGTCGAGCCGGTTGGCGAGGTCGAGGGCGTTGGTGCCGACCGACTGGTCGTCCCAGCGCCCGCCCATCACGAAGTTGACGGTCTCGGCCTTGCGGCGCATCACCCGGCCGCCGTAGGTCCACAGCACGCGGGTGTCCGGGTCGGTGACGGCGAGCACCAGGTCGCCGTCCTCGGCCGTACGGCGCAGCTCGTCCTCGACCCGCTCGACGGCGACCTGGAGCGGCGAGCCCTGCCAGAACGAGCGGGTCTCCGACTCGTCGGCCAGCGGCGCCTCGACGACGTCGCGGGCGACGACCGCGCCGGACCGCTCCCAGCTGTCCCGGATCTCCGGGCGCACGAGCGGCGCCGCGCGGTCGCCCTGCTCGACGAAGGTGGTCCACGCCGAGAGCGCAGCCCTCCGCCGCTCCTGGAGCTCGTCCATGCCAGCACACTACTCCCGGGGTGTGACGGTGATCACTCCCCTTCGGAGGTAGGGCGCCTACGCGTGGATCCGGCCCTCGCGCTCGGCGAGCGGCTCCCCCGATCCTCCCCAGCGCCCGGCCACGATCTCCGCGGCGATGCTGATCGCGGTCTCCTCCGGGGTGCGCGCACCGAGGTCGAGGCCGATGGGGCTGTGCAGCCGCCGCAGCTCCGCCTCGCTGACGCCGGCCTCGCGCAGCCGCTCCATCCGGTCGTCGTGGGTACGACGCGAGCCCATCGCCCCGACGTACCCGACCTCGGGCAGGCGCAGGGCCACCTCGAGCAGCGGGACGTCGAACTTCGGGTCGTGGGTCAGCACCGTGATGACGGTGCGCCCGTCGATCCGGCCGGCCTCCTGCTCGGCCTGCAGGTAGCGGTGTGGCCAGTCGACGACGACCTCGTCGGCGCCCGGGAAGCGGCTCGTGGTGGCGAAGACCGGCCGGGCGTCGCAGACGGTCACCCGGTAGCCGAGGAAGCCGCCGACCCGCGCGACGGCGGCGGCGAAGTCGATCGCACCGAAGACCAGCAGCCGCGGGGCGGGCGCGAACGCCCACACGAACACCCGCAGCCCCTCACCCCGGCGCTCGCCGTCGGGGCCGTAGGACAGGGTGCCGTTGTGCCCGGCGGCGAGCAGGCCGAGGGCGTCGTCGTGGACGGCGGCGTCGATCCGCGCGCTGCCGAGGCTGCCGCTGAGGCCGCCGTCGAGGTCGGCGTCCGGGCGGATGAGCACCCGCCGGCCGACGTACGACGGGTCCGGGTGGTCGACCACGGTGGCGACCGCGACCGGCCGGCCGGCCTCGATGTCGGCCGCGACCTCACCGAGCTCGGGGAAGGTCTCCCGGCTGACCTTCTCGACGTAGACGTCGAGGATCCCGCCGCAGGTCAGGCCGACGGCGAAGGCGTCGTCGTCGGAGACGCCGTAGCGGTGCAGCTCGGGGACGCCGGACGCGGCGACGGACTGCGCGACGTCGTACACGGCGCCCTCGACGCAACCGCCCGAGACCGAGCCGACCGCGGACGCGTCCGGACCGACCAGCATCGACGCGCCCGGCGGGCGCGGGGCGGAGCGGAAGGTGGCGATGACGGTCCCCATGCCGACGCTCTCGCCGGCCTCCCACCAGGCGAGCAACTGGGGCAGCACCTCACGCATCGGCGAGCACCTCCGTGAGCTCGGCGAAGGTCGCCAGCGAGTGGCCGGCGAGGAAGTGGTCGACGTGCGGCAGGACGGCGACGATCCCCTGCTGCACGGGCGCGTAGCCGTCCTTCCCCCGGTGCGGGTTGACCCACACGACGGTGTGCGCGAGACGGTGCAGCCGGGCGACCTGCTCACCGAGCAGCCGTGGCTCCCCACGTTCCCAGCCGTCGCTGAAGACCACCACGGCCGCACCGCGCGCCATTCCCCGTTGCCCGTGGCGGTCGAGGAATGCCTGGAGCGTCTCCCCGAGA
This sequence comes from Nocardioides sp. SRI_004, assembly GCF_057586415.1. Lineage (NCBI taxonomy): Bacteria > Bacillati > Actinomycetota > Actinomycetes > Propionibacteriales > Nocardioidaceae > Nocardioides > Nocardioides sp. SRI_004. The sequence goes on along the minus strand of NZ_JBYCZV010000023.1, from coordinate 12,633 downwards.
CGCGTGCCGCCCGACCAGTCGGGGACGACCTCCCCGGCGGCCGCGAGCGCGCGGTCCGGGTCCCGCAGCCGCAGCGGGCGGGTGATCCGGGTCAGCCGGGTGCCGAGGGTGAAGACCTCGACCTCGCCGGCCGCCGACCCGGAGGCGGCACTGATGCGGTGGGCGAGGCGGAGCAGCGCGTCGGCGTACCCGCTCATCGACCCGGACACGTCGACCAGCAGCACGACGCGGCGGTTGCGCGTCGCCCGGCGCCGGTAGCGGATCCGGTCCGGCTCCCCCATCCGGCGCAGGCTGGCGCGCAGGGTGCGGGAGGCGTCGACGTCACCCCTCCGGCGAGGTGTACGACGAGCAGTGGCGCGTCGCGGCAACCGCACCCGCAGCGAGGCGAACATCCCCGCGAGCAGGGCCCGCTCGGTGGCGTCGAGCGTCGCGACGTCACGGTGCCGCAGCACCTCGGCGGCGCTGGCCGCCGCACGCACCGGGTCGTCGTCGGGGTCGGCACCCGCGCCGTCGCCCTGGTCGTCGGGGAGCAGGCCCACCCCGGTCCGCGGCTGGGCGCCGCGGGGTCGCAGCGTGGGCGCGGTGTTGTCGCGGCCGAACCACTCGTCGAAGACGCGGTCGTGCCGCTCGACGTCCTCCGGCGTGGCGCAGAGCGTCGCCCGGCCGGCGGTCCGGGTGGCGTCGCGGTCGGCGATCCCGACGAGGGCGACCGCGTCGAGATAGGTGCGGGTGCGGTCCTGGGTGACCGCGACGCCGGCGGCGCGCAGCGCGGTCGTGAAGCCGAGCAGGACCTCGTCGGCGTCGCGGACCAGCAGCGGCGTGCTCATCGGGCCAGCATCCGGTCGAGGGCGGCGCGCACCCGCTCGGCGTCGTCGCGGTACTTCACCAGGGCGCCGAGCGTCAGGGCGGCCGTCTCGACGTCGAGCTCGACGGTGCCGAGGTGCTGCAGCGCGCGGCCCCAGTCGAGCGTCTCGGCGACACCGGGCGGCTTGAGCAGGTCGGAGCCCTGGCGCAGCTGCTGCACGACCTGGACCACCTGCCGGGCCAGCTCGGCGCTCACCTCGGGGGCGCGCGAGCGGACGATCGCCACCTCGCGGTCCAGCCCCGGGTGGTCGATCCAGTGGTAGAGGCAGCGGCGCTTGAGGGCGTCGTGCAGCTCGCGGGTGCGGTTGGAGGTGAGCACGACGGTCGGCGGGGTCGCGGCCTGCACCGTCCCGAGCTCGGGGATCGTGACCTGGTACGTCGACAGCACCTCCAGCAGGAACGCCTCGAACTCGTCGTCGGCGCGGTCGACCTCGTCGACCAGCAGCACCGCGGGGCTCTGCTGCAGCGCGGCCAGCACCGGGCGGGCGAGGAGGAAGCGCTCGTCGTACAGGCTCTTCTCGGCCTCCTCCACGTCACCGCGTCCACCGGCCGACGCGCCTCCGGAGACCGCCTCGAGGGCGCGCAGGTGCAGGATCTGGCGCGGGAAGTCCCAGTCGTAGAGCGCCTGGGTCGCGTCGATGCCCTCGTAGCACTGCAGCCGGATCAGCGGCCGCTCGAGCGCCTCGGCGATCGCCTCCGCCAGCGCGGTCTTGCCGGTGCCCGGCTCTCCCTCGAGCAGCAGCGGACGCCCCATCTCCAGGGACAGGAACAGGACGGTCGCCAGGTCGTCGTCGCAGAGGTAGCCGGTCTCCCCCAAACGGCGCGCCAGCTCGGCGACACGGGCGTCCATGGGGCGAGGCTATTGAGCGGGTCGTTGGTCCGAGGTTGGCTCGTCGACGTCGACTCCCGACGCCAGGTCGCCGCACTCGACGAGCTGCGGGTCGTTGACCGAGAGGTACAGGCGCGCACCCCGGTCCCCCGACGCCGCGTCGCCGACCGGCGCCCAGTGCTCGCGCCCGAGCAGCACGGGGTGCCCCGGCGTGCCGTCGTACGACGCCCGCGCGAGCGCCGACGGACCGGTGTCCGCCTGCCCGAGCACCCGAGCGACCACCGCGGCGGTGACGTCGGGCAGGTCGACGAGGTGGACCAGTGCGGCGTCGTGGCCGGTGCCGGCCAGCTCCCGGAGGCCGGTGCGCAGGGACGCGCCCATGCCGGCCTGCCAGGCCAGTGCCCGCACGGCATGGACCCGGGTCAGGTCGCCCAGCCCGTCGGCGAGCACCCACTCCGCCTCGTCGGCGGATGCGCCGAGCACGACCGTGACCTCGTCGCAGCCGCCCTCGAGCAGCACGGTCACGGCTCGGGTCAGCCACGGCCGGCCCGCGTCGTCGCGGACCAGTGCCTTCGGCATCCCCATCCGGGAGCCGGCGCCGGCGGCGAGCAGGAGCCCGGTGACACTCACGGGATCGACCCTGCCACAGAAATGGCGCAAGGCCCCTGCCGGAGCAGGGGCCTTGCTGGTGGTGCTCAGGGAGCGACCGGACTCAGCCGAGTCGAAGCTCGTTCGCTTCGCTCAGAAGTCCATGCCGCCCATGCCACCGGTCGGGTCGCCCGCGGGGGCGGCCTTCTCCGGCTTGTCGGCCACGACGGCCTCGGTGGTGAGGAACAGCGCGGCGATCGACGCGGCGTTCTGCAGCGCCGAGCGGGTCACCTTGGCCGGGTCGATGATGCCGTTGGCCAGCAGGTCGACGTACTCACCGGTCGCGGCGTTGAGGCCCTGGCCGGCGGGGAGGTTGGCGACCTTCTCCGCGACGACGCCGCCCTCGAGGCCGGCGTTGATCGCGATCTGCTTCAGCGGCGCGGAGACCGACGCCTTGACGATCGCGGCACCGGTGGCCTCGTCGCCCTCGAGCTCGAGCTTCTCGAACGCGGCGGCAGCGGCCTGCACCAGCGCGACGCCACCACCGGGGAGGATGCCCTCCTCGACGGCCGCCTTCGCGTTGCGGACGGCGTCCTCGATGCGGTGCTTGCGCTCCTTGAGCTCGACCTCGGTGGCCGCGCCGACCTTGATGACGGCCACGCCGCCGGCCAGCTTGGCGAGGCGCTCCTGGAGCTTCTCGCGGTCGTAGTCGGAGTCGGAGTTCTCGATCTCGGCGCGGATCTGGTTGACCCGGCCCTCGATCTGGGCCTGGTCACCGGCACCCTCGACGATGGTGGTCTCGTCCTTGGTGATGACGACCTTGCGGGCCTGGCCGAGCAGCTCGATGCCGGCCGACTCCAGCTTGAGGCCGACCTCCTCGGAGATGACCTGGCCGCCGGTCAGGATCGCGATGTCCTGCAGCATGGCCTTGCGGCGGTCGCCGAAGCCCGGGGCCTTGACGGCGACGGACTTGAACGTGCCGCGGATCTTGTTGACGACCAGGGTCGACAGCGCCTCGCCGTCGACGTCCTCGGCGAGGATGACGAGCGGCTTGCCCGACTGCATGACCTTCTCCAGCAGCGGCAGCAGGTCCTTGACGTTGCTGATCTTGCTGTTGGCGATGAGCACGTAGGCGTCCTCGAGGACGGTCTCCATGCGCTCGGGGTCGGTGACGAAGTAGGCCGAGATGTAGCCCTTGTCGAACCGCATGCCCTCGGTGAGCTCGAGGTCGATGCCGAAGGTGTTCGACTCCTCGACCGTGATCACGCCCTCCTTGCCGACCTTGTCCATCGCCTCGGCGATGGCGTCACCGACGGTGGCGTCGCCACCGGCGGAGATGGTGGCGGTGGCGGCGATCTGCTCGCGGGTCTCGACGTCCTTGGCCATGCCGAGGAGCTGCTCGGAGACAGCGCTCACGGCAGCCTCGATGCCGCGCTTGAGACCCATCGGGTTCGCGCCGGCGGCGACATTGCGCAGACCCTCGCGGACGAGCGCCTGGGCGAGGACGGTCGCGGTCGTCGTACCGTCACCGGCGACGTCGTCGGTCTTCTTCGCGACCTCCTTGACCAGCTCGGCGCCGATCTTCTCGTAGGGGTCCTCGAGCTCGATCTCCTTGGCGATGGACACACCGTCGTTGGTGATCGTGGGGGCGCCCCACTTCTTCTCCAGGACGACATTGCGGCCCTTGGGGCCAAGGGTGACCTTGACGGCGTCGGCGAGCGTGTTCATACCCCGCTCGAGGCCACGCCGGGCCTCCTCGTTGAAAGCAATCAGCTTCGACATAACTCCTGCGATTCCTTCGCGATGTCCGTTATCACTCTCAAGGCGAGAGTGCCAGCATCATGTTTAGCACTCGACCATGGCGAGTGCAAGGAGAAGGGGCTCTTCTCAGGCCGGATTCAGCCGGGCGCGGACCATCTCGGCGAACCGTCCCGCGTTCGCCGGGTCCACGTCGAGGTAGAGGCCCGGCTCGATCAGCTCCAGCTCGCTCACGACCCACTGGTCCTGCCAGGCCATCAGGTCGACGCGCGCGTAGGCGAGCTCGGCCCCCGTGCGGGCCTCCACCGCCCGCACGGCGTCCGCCGCGACCCGCGCGCGGCCCGGGTCGAGGGCGACCGGGCGGCTGCTGCCGCCGTACAGCTCGTGCACGCGCAGCTCCCCGGCCGCCGCGACCTTGTCGACCTGCGCGACGGGCGCGCGGTCGAGGACGTAGACCGACGACTCCCCCGTCGTCCGCACCGACTCGACGACCGGCTGCACGATCCACGGACCCGCGACCAGGCCCTCGAGCCGGCCGTCGTCCACGCTCTCGGCGACGACCACGCCGACGCCACCGGCGCCGGTACGTGGCTTGATGACGACGCGCCCCCACCGCTCCAACGCCCGCGCCAGCCCACCCGCGAGGTCGGTGTCGTCGAGCAGCGCCGTCGGCACCGTGGGTACGACGTCCGCGATCTCCGTCAGGTAGGCCTTGTCGGCGTTCCAGGCGAAGGCCTCCGCACCGTTCAGCAGCGGTGTCACCGCCTCCACCCGCTCCGCCCACGCGAGGAAGGCGGCGAGGCGGCGGTGGTAGTCCCACGTCGAGCGGACCGCGACCAGGTCGGCCTCGGCCCAGGCGACGTCTGGGTCGTCCCAGCGCACCCAGCGGGCCTCGATCCCGCGCTCCGCCAGGGCGGCCAGCAGCAGCTCGCCACCGGGCTCGCCCTCGGGCATCAGGTCGAAGGTCGCGAGCAGCACGGTGGTCACGGGACCGAGGCTACGAGCGGGGTGGGTGGTGCCCGAAGGGCAGGTCGACGGCGTGGCCGAGCGCCAGCAGGACCGACGGGACGAGCGCCTTCGCCGTCCGCTTGTAGCCCAGCGCGCTGGGGTGGAAGCGGTCGAGGCTGAACATCTCGTCCGGGTTGGTGATGAAGAACGGGCCCACCACCCGGGCCAGCGACACGGCGTGCGCGCCGTTGCGGACGGCGACCTCCGCCTGCGCCGTGGCGAGCTGGCGCGACATCCGCGAGCCCAGTGAGCGCAGCGGCTGCGGGACGGGGCGCAGCGCCCCCAGGTCGGGACAGGTGCCGACGACGACCTCCGTGCCCTGCGCCCGCAGCCGTACGACGGCCTCCTCCAGCTGGGCGGCCGAGGTGGCGACGGGGACGCGGTGGGTGACGTCGTTGCCGCCGACCACGATGACGGCCACGTCGGCCAGGTAGCCGTCCGGCAGGCCGTCGAGCTGGCCGGCGAGGGCCGAGGTCTCCGAGCCCACGACCGCTGCGGTCCGCAGCCGCACCGGTCGGTGCAGCTCCCGCGCCAGGCCCCGGGCGATCCGCGCCCCGAGGGTGTCCTTCGGCCGCTCGGCGCCCAGCCCGGCGGCGATCGAGTCACCGAGGACGAGCAGCTCGAGGGGCGCGCCGGCGTAGGACTTCCGCTTCCACGTCTTGTCCGCGGGCAACGCCTGCTCGCCGAGCGGCTTGCCGATCCGGGCCCGGGCGATCGCGGCCTGGCGGCGCAGCAGCTCCCGACCGCCGCCGGTGGTGACCCCGATGCCGGCGAGCGCGACACCGGCGCCGACGAGGGCCTTGCGGGTACGACTCATGGACGCTTTGAACCAGACCGTCCTGAACGGATCGTGGCGGCCCGGTGGCCCGGGGATGTCAGGCCGGCGCGACCTCGATCACCGGCTCGTGCCGGACGGGGAAGTTCACCGACGCCGCGATGAAGCAGTTCGTGCTCGCCTCGCCGTGGATCTCCCGCGCGGTCGCGACCATGGCGACGTCGGCGACGGTGACCCGCGGCCGGAGCACGACCTCGGTGAAGTGGCCACCCTGGCCGACCTGGGCCATCGTGCCGACCGGGCTGTCGTCGTACGACGTCACGACGACGCCGTGGTTGACGGCCGAGTGGAGGTAGGACAGCAGGTGGCACTGGGCGAGCGCGGCGAGCAGCAGCTCCTCGGGGTTCCAGCGGGTGGCGTCGCCGCGGAAGGTCGGGTCGGCGGACCCTGCGAGGTCGGGCTTCCCGGCCGCCCGGAGCAGGACGTCACGTCCGTAGTCGCGGTAGCCGGAGGTGCCCGTGCCGCGGTTGCCCTGCCAGGTCAGGTCGAGGGCGTAGTGGTGCGAGGCCATGGTCCCATTCTGTCCGAGAACGCTAGCGAGAACTTGTTCTAGTTTGGCAGGCTGTCAGCTGTGACCGCCGCCACAGCCGCCCCGCGCCCGATCAACCTCGCCGACATCCTCGAGGCGATGGCCGACGCCGTCCCCGACCGGGTCGCCGTCTTCACGATGGAGCGGGCCTGGACCTTCGCCGAGATCGACGACCGGGCCACCCGCCTGGCCAACCACCTGACCGGACTCGGCATCCGGCCCGGTGAGCACGTCGCGGTCCACGCCACCAACCGGATCGAGTGGGTCGACGCGCTCTACGGGTGCCTCAAGGCACGCGCCGTGCCGATCAACATCAACTACAAGTACCTCCACGACGAGCTCGCGTACCTCTACGACAACGCCGACTGCGTCGCCGCGATCATCGCGCCCGAGTACGTCGACGCGGTCACGGCCCTCGACACGCCCACCCTGCGCGAGATGGTCGTCCTCGGCGAGGGGTACGACGCCGCGCTCGCCGCCGCCTCGCCGGAGCGCCCGGTCAACGGCCGCTGCGCCGACGACCACTACGTCCTCTACACCGGCGGCACCACGGGCAACCCCAAGGGCGTGGTGTGGCGCATCGAGGACCTGATCCGGGCGGCGCTCAACGCGGCCCGGTACGGCGCTCCGCTCGACTCGGTCGAGCAGCTGGTCGAGGAGGCGGTCGCGGTCGAGAACCCGATGGTCCTGCTCGCCTGCGGCCCGATGATGCACGGCGGCAGCCAGTGGATCCTCGGCAACGGCCACGTGGCGGGCCAGACGATCGCGCTCTACACGGAGCCCAACTTCAGCGCGACCGGCATCCTCGACCTCGTCGAGAAGGCGAAGGTGGTCTCGCTGACCTTCCTCGGCGACGCGATGGGCCGCCCGGTCGCCGAGGCGATCCTCGCCGAGCCGGACCGCTGGGACCTCTCCAGCCTGGCCGCGGTCTCCAACGGCGCCGCTCCCCTGTCCGACGGGGTGCGCGAGGAGATCCGTCGCGCGCTGCCCGGCCGGTTCATCCTCGACTCCTACGGCTCCTCGGAGTCCGGCGCCGCCGGCTCCCGGGTCGACGACGGCTCCGAGGGCGGCTCGGCGGCGCCGCGCTTCACGGTCAACGACCAGGTCGAGGTGTTCGACCCCGAGATGAAGCCGTGCCCGCCGGGCGTCGACGGCATGCTCGCGCGCACCGGCCCGGTCCCGCTCGGCTACTACAAGGACCCGGTCAAGACCGCCGCCACCTTCAAGGAGGTCGACGGCGTCCGGTGGGTGATCCCCGGCGACTTCGCGCGCCGCGAGGAGGACGGCTCCGTGACCGTGCTCGGCCGCGGCTCGGTCTGCATCAACACCGGCGGCGAGAAGGTGCACCCCGAGGAGGTCGAGGCGGTCCTGCTGCGCCACGAGGACATCTTCGACGCCGTCGTGGTCGGGACCCCGCACGAGCGCTGGGGCCAGCAGGTCACCGCCCTCGTCCAGCGCCGCGAGGGCGTCCAGCTCGACGAGGACGACGTCCGCGACCACTGCCGCGCGCTGATCTCCAACTACAAGGTGCCCAAGGCGGTGCTCTTCGTCGACACGGTGCCGCGGACCCCGGTGAGCAAGGTGGACTACCCGGCGAGCGCGGCCCTGGCCGCGCAACTGCTGGGCTGATTTTTTCCCGTCGGTTGTCGATCGGGGGCGTCCCCGCGCGTCATCGCGGTGAAAGACTCCCTTCCATCACACCTATGGAGACCACCATGACCGAGTACGTCGTCCTCCTCACCGCCGACGAGAACGTCTGGGACAACGCCACCGACGAGCAGAGGGTCGCGATGTTCGCCCGCCACGAGGAGTTCTCGCGGCTGCTCGCCGAGCGCGGCCACACCGTGACCGGCGGCGCCGAGCTGACCCACTCCCGCGCGACCAAGCGCGTCGCGCGCGGTAGCGACGGCAACGTCACCGTCACCGACGGCCCGTTCGCCGAGGCCGTCGAGCAGGTCGGCGGCTACTACTCCGTGCAGAGCGACGACCTCGACGACCTGCTCGAGATCTGCGCGGTACTGGCCGACGGCGACACCACCGTCGACGTCCGGCCGGCCGTCGAGCAGCCCGTCTGACGGTTTGGCCGGCGAGCGGTTGAGCAGCGCCGACGCGCTGGGCCGGCTCCACCGCGACGAGTGGGGCCGGCTGCTGGCCCTGCTCGTCGCACGCTTCCGCCGGCTCGACCTCGCCGAGGACGGGCTGGCCGACGCGTTCGAGGCTGCGGCCCGGCACTGGCCGGTCGACGGCGTCCCGGACAATCCCCCCGCGTGGCTGCTGACGACCGCTCGGCGCAAGGTCCTCGACCGGTTGCGGTCGGAGTCGGTGCACGCGACCAAGCTGCCGCTGCTCGTCGTCGACGCGTACGCCGCCGAGGCGGCCCAGCGGGTGATGGCGGACGGAGGCGAGGTGCTCACCGACGAACGGCTCCGGCTGGTGCTGCTGTGCGCCCACCCCCGGCTGTCGCCCGAGGCCGCGGCGGCGCTCACCCTGCGCCTGGTCCTCGGCGTACCGACCGAGGACATCGCCCGCCTCTTCCTCGTGCCCGCGGCGACGATGGCCGCCCGACTGACCCGCGCCCGCAAGAAGCTGGCCGGCGCGGAGTTCACGCTCCCCGACACGGCCGGACTGGCCGAACGCGTCGGGGTCGTCGGTGACATCGCCTATCTCGCCTTCACCGCCGGCTACGCCCCCGGCAGCGGCACCGACGTGCACCGCCCCGGCCTCGCCGGCGAGGCGATCCGCCTGGTCCGGGTCCTGCGCTCGGTCCTGCCGGCGGAGGTCGACCGGTCCGAGCTGGACGCGCTGCTCGCCCTGATGGTGCTGCTGCACGCCCGCCGCGGCGCCCGCGTGGTCGACGGGGAGCTGGTCCTGCTCGCCGACCAGGACCGCACCCGCTGGCACCACGCAGAGGTGCTGGAGGCCCTCGACCTGCTCCGCCCGCTCGTGACGGCCCCGCCGGCGCCGTACCTCCTGCAGGCGCTCATCGCCGCCGAGCACGCCATCGCGTTCCGTGCCGAGGACACGGCGTGGCACCGCATCGTCGAGAGGTACGACGAGCTGGTGGCCCTGCAGGACTCGCCGGTGGTGCGCCTCAACCGCGCCGTGGCGCTCGCCGAGCGGGACGGACCCGAGGCCGGGCTGGCCGCCCTGGCCGAGGTGGCGCTGCCGACCCACCGGCTGCCCGCGGTCCGGGCCGAGCTGCTGGCGCGGCTCGGCCGGATCGACGAGGCCCGGCGGGCCTACGACGCGGCGATCGCGCTGTGCCGCAACGACGCCGAGCGGGCGCACCTGATCGCGCGACGGGCGACGCTCTGAGCCAACCGGCCGCCGCAGGACCGGCCCGGCGTCGTACGAAAGTCGTACGAAAGAGGAGAACGCCGCGGACCGAGACCGGTCCGCGGCGTCCTCGTCGGTTCGGGTGGGTCAGCAGCCGCCCGCGACCGCGGGGATCACCGACACCTCGGCGCCGTCCGGCGTCGGGGTGGCGAGGTCCTGCTCGAAGCGCACGTCGTCGTTGTTGACGTAGACGTTGACGAAGCGGCGCAGCTTGCCGTCCTCGTCGACGATGCGGCCCTTGATGCCGGCGTAGTTGGCGTCCAGGTCGTCCAGGATCTCGGACACGGTGGCGCCGGTGGCGCTCACCTCGGACTCGCCACCGGTGTAGGTGCGGAGGATGGTGGGGATCCGGACGCTGACTGCCATGGGTGTTCCTTCGTGCTCAGGTGGTGGGGGTGCTCAGAGACCGGTCGCCTTGAAGGCGCTGTAGGTCGGGGCGATGGTCGCGGCGGCGCTGACGTGGCCGGAGACCGCGTCGAGGGTCTTGAGACCGTGGCCGGTGTTGATGATGACCGTCTCGAGCTCCGGGTCGAGCTGACCGGTCTCCACGAGCTTCTTCGTGACCGCGGTGGTCGTGCCGCCGGCGGTCTCGGTGAAGATGCCCTCGGTGCGGGCGAGCAGGACGATGCCGGCGCGGATCTCGTCGTCGTTGACCTCCTCGATCGCACCACCGGTACGACGGGCGATGTCGAGGACGTAGATGCCGTCGGCCGGGTTGCCGATCGCGAGGCTCTTGGCGATCGTGTCGGGCTTGACCGGGCGGATCGCGTCGGTGCCGGCCTTGAAGGCGGTGGCGACGGGGCCGCAGCCCTCGGCCTGGGCGCCGAAGATCCGGTAGGGCTTGTCCTCGACCAGGCCGAGCTTGATCAGCTCTTGGAAGGCCTTGTCGACCTTGGTGAGCTGCGAGCCGGAGGCGACCGGGATGACGACCTGGTCGGGCAGGCGCCAGCCGAGCTGCTCGGCGATCTCGTAGCCCAGCGTCTTCGAGCCCTCGGCGTAGTAGGGACGGACGTTGACGTTGACGAACGCCCAGCCCTCCTCCTCGCCGGCGATCTCGGAGGCCAGCTTGTTGACGTCGTCGTAGTTGCCGTCGACGGCGACGAGGTTCTCGGTGAAGATCGCCGAGTTGACCTGCTTGGGCTGCTCGAGGTTGCTCGGGATGAACACGACGGTCTTGATGCCGGCGCGGGCACCGGCCGCGGCGACCGCGTTGGCGAGGTTGCCGGTCGAGGGGCAGGCGAACACGGTCGAGCCGAGCTCGCGGGCGGCGCTGAGGGCGCAGGCGACGACGCGGTCCTTGAAGGAGTTCGTCGGGTTGGTGGAGTCGTCCTTCACCCACAGCTTGGCGATGCCGAGCTCGCGGGCCAGGTTGTCGGCCTCCAGGAGGCGGGTGAAGCCCGGCTCGGTGTTGGGGCTGGTCTCGATGTCGTTCGGGACCGGCAGCAGCGCCTTGTAGCGCCAGATGTTGCGCGGACCGGCCTCGATCTCCTCGCGGGTGACGGCCGGGAAGTCGTAGGCGATCTCCAGCGGCCCGAAGCACTCGGGGCAGGCGTAGAACGGGCCCAGGTCGACCCGGTGCCCGCACTCGCGACAGGACAGCGCGGTGGCGTGCCCGAAGGCGCCCTCGCGGAGGCCGGACGCGGACGACCTGGCGGTGGACGTGGCCTCTTCGGTCACAACGGCGCTCATGGATTCCTCCTTCTCATCTGTCCCGGACGACTCTCGCCGGGTCGGATTTGGCACCGTTTCCGCGACGTCCGCGCCAGCGTGCTGGCGCGTCCGGGAGTTCGCGGCGGTTGCCGGGACTTCTTCGGGCCGTTCCCTCAGTCCCTCTGGATGAGCGAGATCAATGTACGGGTGACAGGTCACCCACCACGAATCGAGATCCCGAATGGCGAGATCCACGTCCGGGATGTGAGATCAGGCGCGGCGGGGGGGGGCTCAGCGGCGGGCGCGCGCGTCCGCGGCGAGGCCGCGGAGGAATTCGAGGACGCCGTCCGGCCCGCGCACCACCACGTCCGACATCTCCACCAGCGCGCTCTGCTCGTCCGAGGCCGAGCACACGCGCAGGGTCGCGAGGCCCTGCCGACCGAGCTCGTCGACCGCCTCGAAGGCCTCCACGTCGCCCAGGTCGTCGCCGGCGAAGACGAAGCCCTCGGCATCGAGCACGGCCGCGAGCCGGTTGACCACCATGCCCTTGTGCGAGCCCGCCGAGCGGACCTCGATGACCGAGCGTCCCGGCTCCAGGACGAGGCCGTGGGCGCGGGCAAGCTCGCGCATCGGCGGCAGCAGCCGCTCGAACGCCTCCTCGGAGTCGGGCAGGCGCCGGGTGTGGACGGCGACCGCGAGCCCCTTGTCCTCGACGAAGGCCTCGCTCGCGCCGGCCAGGCGCAGGGTCCGCGGCAGGTCCCGCTCGAAGGTCGCCAGGCCCCGCGGCGGGCGCGCACCGAGGATCCGGCGCCGCCCCGAGCTCCACCGCTCGTTGCCGTACTGGCCGAAGACGAAGAGCTCCTTGCCGGCGGCCTGCAGGGCGTCGCCGACCTCCTCCAGGCCACCCAGGTCGAGCGCCTGCCGGGCCGGTCGTCCGGTGATCACCGCGATCGCGGCCACCTCGGCGGCGAGCTCCACGAGCGCCTCCCCGGCCGCGGGGTGGATGTGCGCCTTCGCGGGGTCCTCGACGATCGGGGCCAGCGTGCCGTCGAAGTCGAGGCCGACGACGGTGCGCGACGCGACACCGACCACGGCGTCGTACCGCTGTTCACCTTCGTCGGACGAGAACCTCACTGACCCATCCCACCATGCCGGCACGGGGAGATGGTGTCCGGTAGGTGAAGTTTCAACCCGGTGGGGCCCATCACCCAGCGGCGAAGACGCGCTCGCGCCGGA
>NZ_JBYCZV010000022.1:0-75418 GCF_057586415.1 Nocardioides sp. SRI_004 | reverse complement strand
CCCCCGCCGCCCGTGCGCGCCCTCGTCGCGCTCCAGCTCTCCAGCGGCCGGGTCGTCACGATCCGGCGCCGGGTGCTCATCGGCCGCAGCCCGCGGGTCCAGCAGGTCGGCGGCAGCGCCAACCTCCCGGCGCTGGTCACGGTCGACGACCCCTATGTCTCCAGCACCCACCTCGAGGTGGCCTGCGACGGCATCCGCGTCACGGTCACCGACACCTCCACCAACGGCACGCTGCTGGCGCGGCAGGGCCGGACGCCCGTCGCGCTCGACCACGGCGTGGCCACCGAGGTCGCGGTCGGCGACGTCCTGACCCTGTCCAAGGGGCTGACCGCGACGGTCATCCCCTCGCCGGAGCGCTGAGCATGCAGCCGCCACGGATCCCCGGGTTCGTCTTCGTCGACCTCGTCGGCGAGGGCGGCTTCGCCGACGTCTACCGCTACCAGCAGGAGCTGCCGACGCGGCAGGTCGCGATCAAGGTCCTGCGCAGTGGCGGCGACGCGGCCGCCCTGGAGCTGTTCCGCGCCGAGGCCAACGTGATGGCGCAGCTGTCCAACCACCCCTCGATCGTGCCGATCTACCAGGCCGGTGTGAGCTCGGACGGCCGGCCCTTCCTCGTCATGGAGTACTGCCCGCCGCCGCACGTCGCGCAGCGCTACCGCGCCCAGCCGCTGGCGGTCGCCGAGGTGCTCGACATCGGGGTGAAGATCGCCAGCGCCGTCGAGACCGCCCACCGGGCCGGGATCCTGCACCGCGACATCAAGCCCCACAACATCCTGACCAGCACCTTCGGCGTCCCGCTGCTCACCGACTTCGGCATCGCGTCGGTCGTGGGGGAGGGCGGCGCGTCCGGCCAGGGGCTCTCGATCCCGTGGTCGCCGCCCGAGGCGCTCCTCGCCGACAGCTCCGACGTGCGCAGCGACGTCTACTCCCTCGCCGCCACGCTCTACTCGCTGCTCATCGGCCACCCGCCGGTCGAGCGCCGCGACGCCCCCAACGACAACGCCAGCCTGATGCAGCGCATCGAGCGCGGCCAGCTCAGCCCGCTGCGCCGGCCGGAGGTGCCCGCCTCCTTGGTGTCGGTCCTGCGCCGGGCGATGTCGGTCGAGATCGACAAGCGGCCCGTGTCCGCGATGGTCCTGGGCCGGCAGCTCCAGGACGTGCAGATCGAGATGCGGCAGTCGCCGACCCGGCTCGAGGTCATGGACGCCTCGCCGTCGGCCCTCGTGCAGGAGCACCCCAACGACGCGCGCACCCTGATCCGCCCGGTGTCGGTCATCATCCCGGCCGCCGTCAGCGTGCGCCCCGCGCCCGACCAGGCGGCCGTCGACGAGCAGACCCGGGTGCCGGGAGCGCCCTCCGCGACCGGCGGCTCCTCCCACAGCGGTACGCCGCCGCGTCGCGACGACACCCCCCGACGCGGACCGGCGGGGCGGATCCTCGCGGGCGTGCTGGCGCTGGCGGTGGCCGGCGGCATCGGCTGGGCCCTGCTCGCCGGTGGCGAGGAGGAGGACCCGGACCGGCCCACGATCCGCGGCGAGGATCCCGCCGACGCCGTACCCGGTGACGAGGCTCCGCCGGCGCCGAAGGTGTGGACGACGGGCAAGGGCACCCGGTGGACCTTCCGCTGGTCCCTGGAGGAGCCGCGGCCGGACGACCAGTTCAAGGTGCTGTTCACCGGTGACGGGGCCAGCCAGGACGGCGCGGACTACACCGAGGAGACGAGCAGGGTGGTCACGGTCCCGGTCGGCTCGACGGTCTGCGTCGAGGTCGGCGTCACCCGCGAGGGCGCTGCGCCGTCCCCGCTCTCCAAGCCGGTCTGCGCGGTGGGCCAGTGACCCGCCGCTGGCGCCGGACCGCTTCCGGCACGGCCCTCGCCCTCCTGCTGGGCGTGCTCGTCGTCCTCGCCTACCGCTACGACGGCAAGCCGTTCACCGAGGTGGAGCTCAACGACGGCGGGGTGTGGGTGACCAACGAGTCCCTCGGCCTGACCGCCCGGCTCAACCCGCAGATCGAGGAGCTCGACCTCGGCGTCGACGCCGTGACCCGGGACTTCGACGTCTTCCAGCAGGCGACCGAGGTCTACCTCGAGGACCTGACCACGGACCGCTCCGTGAAGGCGGTCGACGTCTCGCGCGCGACCGCGGGCGACGCCACCGACCTGCCGCCCGGGTCCGTGGTGACCTATGGCGGCGACACCTTCGCGATGGTCGACTTCGCCCACGGCAAGGCCTGGGTGCAGCCCGCCGCCCGGATGGCCGGCTTCTCCCACAAGACGGCGACGCCGGTCCTGGCCGACGCGGTCACCGCGACGGTGGCCCCCGACGGCGAGGCCTGGGTGCTGCGCCGCGACGGCAGGGCCACCTCGTTCGCGGTCGAGGGCGGGGAGGTCGTGGAGGGCGACACGGTCGACCTCGGCGACGACGTGGGCACGAATCCCGACATGCTGGCGTTCACGGTCGTCGGCGGCACCCCCGTCCTCTACAACCGCACCCGGCTGGAGCTCGCTCGTCCCGATGCCGACCCGGTGGTCGTGGAGACGTCGGACCCGACGCAGGTCGAGCTCCAGGCGGCGGCGACCGACGGCGACGAGGTCTACGTCGCGACCCGCGAGGGCCTCTACGTCACCCCGCTCGGCGGTGGCGACCTGGACAAGGTGAGCGAGGACGAGACCGCCGGTGCGCCCGCGCCGCCCGTCGTGCTCCCGAGCACGGGCTGCGTCTACGCGGCCTGGGGGTCCCACGACGCGCCCAACTACCTGCGCGACTGCCCCGACGACGAGGACGACGACACCGACCCGGTCCCGGACATGCAGGACGGCGCCGAGCTGAGGTTCCGCGTCAACCGCGACGTGATCGTCCTCAACGACGTCCGCACGGGCGACGCCTGGCTGGTCCAGCAGCCCGGCAAGGCGAAGATCGACAACTGGCCGCAGGTCGACCCGCAGAACGAGAACCGGTCGAAGATCAAGAAGACGACCGACGAGGTCCCCGACCAGGAGAACCGGCCGCCGGAGCCCGGCGACGACGACCTCGGCGCCCGTCCGGGCCGCTCCACCGTGCTGCCCGTCGTCGCGCTCAACGACCACGACCCCGACGGCGACATCATCCGGATCGTCAAGACCGTCCACGTGCGCGGTCCCGAGGTCGAGGTCAAGATCGTCGGCGGCGGCACCCAGCTCCAGGTGATGGTCCAGGGCGATCAGACCGGGACGTCGGTCTTCAAGTACTACGTGACCGACGGCCGGGTGGTCCAGCAGATCCCGGCCGAGGTCCGCCTGCAGATCCGCTCCAACGACCAGCACGAGGCTCCCCAGCCGATGCCGGACCGGAAGCAGCCGAAGCTGACGGTGACCCGCGGCGCGACCTCGAGCTACTACCTCCTCGCCGACTTCTACGACCTGGACGGCGACGACCTCACCCTGACCGAGGCCACCGGTCGCGGGGTCGGGGTCGAGTTCCGTCCCGACGGCACGCTCACCTTCACCGACCCGGGCACCGGCGGCACCAAGGGCGAGATCAGCTACGTCATCGAGGACGGGATCGACAAGTACGAGGCCACGATCCCGGTCGAGGTCGTCGGCGAGTCCGCCCCTCCGGAGCTGGTCGCCGACCTCGCCTCCGGCGTGGCAGGCACGCGGGTCGTCGTACAGCCGCTCACCAACGACCGCAACCCCGAGGGCGGCGAGCTCACCCTCAAGGACGTGAAGGTCGTCGGCGACGACGCCGGGACGACGATCACCGAGGACCTCGAGACAGGGACCTTCACCTTCGAGGCCGCGAAGGCGAAGCCGTACTACCTGCAGTACTCCGCCTACAACTCCTCCGCCACGCGGTCGGCCTTCATCCGGCTCGACGTGGAGTCGCCGCCGAAGGACAACCGCCCCCCGGTCGCGGTGCGCGACAAGGTCACGATCACCCCGGGCGGCACCGCCCAGGTCGACCTCCTGCTCAACGACCTCGACCCCGACGGTGACGTCCTGGTCGTCAAGCGGATCAACCGGCCGTCGGTGCCGGGGGTGAAGGTCTCCGTCGTCGACAAGCGCCTGGCCGTCGTCAGCTCCGTGGCCGACCTCGTCGGCAAGCCGGTGACGGTCGAGTACGTCGTCTCCGACGGCCGCAGCTCCGCGAGCGGCTCGCTCGTGATCGCCCAGCGATCGTCGAGCCAGGCCAACCGGCAGCCGATCGCCAACCACGACCAGGTGACCGTCCGCGCTGGCTCGGTCACCTCGGTCCCCGTGCTGGCCAACGACTCCGACCCCGACGGGCCGAAGCCGCGGCTCTTCCAGTCCGACCTCCAGAACGAGCAGGACCTCGACGTGTGGGTCGCCGGCGACACGCTGCGACTGCGCGCTCCCGAGGAGCCGGGCACCTACTCCGTGATCTACGGGGTCCGCGACACCGACGGGCGCAGTGCGTCGGCCGAGGTGAGCATCTTCGTCATCGCCGACTCGGCGAAGAACAACCACGCGCCCGTCCCGCAGCCCATCATCGACCGGGTCATCAGCGGCCGCCCGAAGGTGATCTCGGTCGACCTCGTCGGCGCCGACCCCGACGGTGACGCCGCCTCCTTCCGCAGCATCGCCACCGCGCCCTCGCTCGGTCGGATCGTCGACACCGGTGTCGACTGGATCCGCTACGAGGCGTTCGAGGGCAAGCGGGGCACCGACTTCTTCCAGATCGTGCTCCAGGACAAGTACGGCGAGACGGGCGTCGCCGAGGTCCGGGTCGGCGTCGTACCGGAGGAGTCGGAGAACCAGCCACCCGTGGCGCTCGACGACAGCGTGCTCGTCCAGCCGAACCGGACGATCTCCTACAACGTGCTGACCAACGACACGGACCCCGACGACGACGCCCTGCGCGTCGAGTCCCTCAACAAGAGCACGCCGGCGAAGCACGACAACGGGTTCATCGAGGTCGAGGTCGGCGACGCCCCCGACTCCGGGTCCGCGCAGACCAACGTCGGCTACACCATCGAGGACGCCGCCGCGGCGACGGACAGCGCCGTGCTGAAGGTCTCGGCCAGCAAGCAGGCGCCGTTCTACGCGCCGATCGCCCGCGACGACGTGGCCGAGCTCGGCGACATCATCGGCAAGGACCCGGGCGACACCGTCGAGGTCCCGGTGCTCGACAACGACCTCGACTTCGACGGTGCGAAGGCGGACCTGCACGTCACCGACTGCGACGCCGGCAGCGGCGGCGACTGCGAGGTCGTCGACGGCGACACGACCGTCCGGGTCGAGCTCAAGGCCGACGACCAGGTCGTGCTCTACCGCCTCGACGACGCCGACGACGAGTCGACCTTCACCTACGGCGTGGTGTTCGTGACCGGCACGGCCAACGTGCCGCCGCAGCTGACGACCGACGAGGACCGGGTGCCGGTCAAGGCGGTCGCCAACGAGACGACCGTGTTCGACCTGAAGGACCTCGTCGTCACCCGTGCCGGTCGCGAGCCGCACATCGTCCCCAGCTCGTCGCCGACGGCCGTCAACGGCAGCATCACGCCCGTCGAGGGCCGGTCGACGTCGCTGTCGTTCGTCCCCAACCGCGACTACGTCGGTGGCGCGTCGGTCACCGTCGAGGTGAGCGACGGTACGACGGCGGGGGAGGACACCGCCCTCAGCTCCCTGCTGACGATCCCGATCGACGTCGCGCCGGCGGGCAACGTCGCGCCGGAGATGCGCGACGCGACGGTCGACGTCACCGAGGACGGCGACGCGGCCACCGTCGACCTGAAGGGGTTGACCCGCGACGCCAACGAGGGCGACCTGGACACGATGGCCTGGTCGGTGAAGTCCGCGTCGAAGGGGATCTCCGCCGAGATCGAGGGCGACGACGGCATCCTCTCCGTCGAGGCCGCCGGTGCGGGCACGAGCGACGACCTCGCCGTCGAGGTGGTGGCCGACGACGGGCACGGCGGCCAGGCGACCGCGACCGTGACGGTCCGGGTCGTCGGCAGCAACCTGCCGCTGCTGCAGATCCCGGTCATCACGGTCAACGCCGAGGAGGGCGAGGAGACCTCCGTCGACATCGCCGACTCCGCGGTCAACCCCTACCCGGACGAGCCGATCGAGGCGAGCAACCCGCGGGTCGAGGGCGACGGCAAGCTGCGGGGGCTGCGGGCCGAGGGGTCCTCGGTGTGGTTCACGCCGGCGTCCTCCGGGTCCTCCCAGATCAAGGTGACGGTGTCCGACGCCTCCGGTGACGCCGCCCGCGACGTCGTGGCGCGGATCAACGTCACCGTCATCTCCGAGCCCGATGCTCCCGAGCGGCCCGTCCTGTCGTCGGTCGAGGCGTCGTCGGCCGTGCTGTCGTGGCGCGAGCCCGAGTCCAACGGCGCCGCGATCGAGGAGTACGAGGTCCGCGGCTCGCACGGCTTCAGCCAGAAGTGCCCGGCGACCACCTGCCGCCTCAACGACCTCACCCCGGGCGACACCTACACGTTCACGGTCCGGGCGCGCAACAGCGAGGGCTGGGGCAAGGACAGCCCCGAGTCCGAGGACATCACGCCCAACACGGCGCCCGACCTGATGGCCCCGCCGACGGTCGTCATCGAGCCCTCGCCGACCGGCGACAGGATGGACCGGCAGCTCACCGTGCGGTGGACCCCGCCGCACAACGAGGGCTCCGAGATCACGTCGTACGAGATCAAGGAGGCCGGCGGCCCGAGCACGTGGACCGCGTCGGGCAACGAGACCTCGCGGGTGATCCCCGGCCTGACCAACGGCACGCCCTACGCGTTCGAGATCAGGGCCATCAACGCGGTGGATCCCAAGCGCGAGTTCTCCGCGGCCTCCAAGGCGGTCAAGCCGTTCGGCGTCCCGGCGCCCTCGGGCCAGAAGCCGAGCCTGACGGCCAGCGAGGACTCGCCCTACAGCAGCGACCCGTGGGTCCGTATCGAGTGGTCGGGCTGGTCGGACACGCAGAGCAACGGCAACCCGGTCTCCGAGTACGTCGTGTACTGCTCCGGCTGCAAGGCGTCGAGCTACCGCTTCCCGGCCTCGACCACCTCGCGCACCTTCAACGCCGCCGACGGCATCCGCAAGGGCCAGGACGTCACGTTCTCGGTCGCCGCCAAGAACGACGCGGGCATCAGCGAGAAGAGCCCGGGGGCGACCGGGCGGCCGTACACCAAGGCCGGTCCGGTCCGGGGCCTGCAGGAGGTCGCGCCGTCGCCGGCCGACCAGACGGCGCGGATCGGGTGGGACCCGCCTGCCGACGACGGCGGCCTGCCGATCGACTACTACATCGTCGAGGACGGCACCGGGGCGCGCGACATCGTGTCGTCGGCGCCGGGCCCGGGTGGGACCGACATCAAGTTCGACGGCAACGGCCGCCACTCGATCCGAGTCTGGGCGGTCACCCGCAACGGCGACCGCGCCGTCCAGGGCGAGGACGCCTCGCTCGGGAGCATCGACACCTGGGGCAAGCCGGACCCGCCGCCGGTGACGGCGCCGGTCAGCAGCGACTACTACTACGTCGACATCCGGATCAGTCCCGGCAGCGAGAACGGCAAGTCGATCGACGGCGTGCAGTACAGCCTCGACGGCGGCGCGAACTGGGTGGACGACGACCGGTTGAACGGCTCCGACGGCAACGCCGCCCAGGTCCGGCAGGGCGGGGACGGGAAGACCATCCTCGCGCGCACCGTCTCCTCCGCCGCCGCCGGCGACCCGCGCAAGTACAGCGACGCGGTGCCGATCACCGGGTACTCCCGGATGCGGTGGATCGAGATCACCTGGCAGACGGTGTGCCTCGGCGGCTGCGAGGCGCGGGTCAAGGGGGAGGGCTTCCCCAACGACGGCCCGGTGCCCGTCAACACCGACCACGGCTCGCTCAACCTCAACGGCACCTGCGACTTCAACCAGTCCGTCGACAAGTCGTTCCCCAACAACTACAACGCCGGCGGCCGCGACTGCGCGTTCACCGGCAACGGCACGCTCACCGTCTCCGCGTCCGGCGTCTCGGACACGATCAGCCGCTAGGTCCAGAAAGGACATCCATGTCGCTCAGCACCGAACAGACCGAGTGGTTCTCGCAGACCTTCGCCCAGCTCGTCGCCAACGTCGAGCAGGCCATCGTCGGCAAGACCGAGGTCGTCCGGCTCGCTTTCGTCACCCTGCTCGCCGAGGGCCACCTGCTCCTCGAGGACTACCCCGGCACCGGCAAGACGTCATTGGCGCGGGCGATCGCCCAGACGATCCAGGGCGACCACCACCGGATCCAGTTCACCCCCGACCTGCTGCCCAGCGACGTGACCGGCGTGACCATCTTCGACCAGCGCTCGCAGCAGTTCGAGTTCCACAAGGGCCCGATCTTCTCCAACGTGGTGCTGGCGGACGAGATCAACCGCGCCTCGCCGAAGACGCAGTCGGCGCTGCTGGAGGTCATGGAGGAGAGCCAGGTGACCGTCGACGGCGTCACCCACCCGGTGGGCCAGCCGTTCATGGTCATCGCGACGCAGAACCCCATCGAGCAGGCCGGCACCTACCGGCTGCCGGAGGCGCAGCTCGACCGCTTCCTCATCAAGACCTCGCTCGGCTACCCCGACCACCAGAGCACGGTGCAGATCCTCACCCACGCGCCGAAGGGCAAGGCAGCGACGGTCCTCAACCCGATCATCAGCGGCGACAACGTGCTGCACCTGATCCGGCTGGCGCAGGAGGTCCACGTCGAGCCGGCCGTCCTGGAGTACGTCTCCGCCATCACGGAGGGCACCCGCGAGGCCCCCGAGGTGGTCCTCGGCACCAGCGTCCGCGCCGCGCAGGCCCTGGTCCGTGCGGCCCGCGCGTGGGCGGTGTCCTACGGCCGCAACTATGTCGTCCCCGACGACGTGAAGACGCTCGCCGTCCCCGTGCTCGCGCACCGCATGGTGCTCGACCCCGAGGAGGACTTCCGGGGTACGACGACCGAGGACGTCGTGCGCCGGGTGCTCGAGCGCGTGTCCGTCCCGCTGGAGCCCGCGGGTCGCTGAGCACATGAGCCCCCGCACCTGGGCGAGCGGCATCCGTCGTACGCTCACCGCCGCCAACCGGCGCCGCCAGGCGGTCGTCGGCGGCTGGCGCGACGGCATCGCCGAGCGGACCGGTCGCGTCCGCGCGGTGCTGCGTCCGGTCACGGACACCGTCACCGAGGCGGGCTGGGTGGTCGGCGTGCTGGCCGTCGCGCTGCTCGTCGCGGGCCCGCTCCTGCACTGGCCCGAGCTGCTCGTCGCCGGACTCTTCCTGGCGCTGCTGCTGCTCATCGCTGTGGCCTTCGTGGTGGGCCGGCAGCCGTTGGCCGCGCGGCTCGACCTGGCCCGCGACCGCGTGATCGTGGGGGAGCGCGCCAACGGCTACCTCACCCTGACCAACCCGAGCTCGCGGCGTTCGCGCCCCCTCGTGGTGGAGTTCCCGGTGGGAGCCGGCCGGGCTGCCTTCGAGCTGCCCGCGCTGGCTCCGGGCGCGGTCCACGAGGAGCTGTTCGCGATCCCGACCGAGCACCGCGCGGTCCTCGACGTCGGCCCGGTGACCGCCGTCCGCGCCGACCCGCTGGGCCTGCTGCGCCGTGAGGCCCACCTCAGCCAGATGGACACGCTCTACGTGCACCCCAAGACCCTGCGGGTGGAGGGCTCGGCCGCCGGCCTGGTGCGCGACCTCGAGGGCCGCACCGTGCCGAAGGTGTCCGACAACGACGTGTCCTTCCACGCGCTGCGCGGCTACGTCGCCGGCGACGACCGCCGCCACATCCACTGGAAGTCCAGCGCGAAGACCGGCACCCTCATGGTCCGCCAGTTCGAGGAGACCCGGCGCTCGCACCTGCTGACGATGGTCAGCTCGCGGCTGGAGGACTACGCCAGCGACGACGAGTTCGAGATGGCGATCTCGGTCGCCGGCTCGCTGGGCACGCAGGCGCTCGCCGACGGCCAGCAGCTGAGCGCCGTCGCCTCCCACGCCTCGCTGCCGTCGGCCGGCGCCCAGCGCTTCCTCGACGGTCTCTCCGGGCTGACCTACGACTGGAAGGCGAAGCACCTCGTCGACGTCGCCCGCTACCTCAGCCTCGACGAGCTGGCGGCCAGCGTGATCGTGCTGTGCGTCGGGTCCGGCGTCAGCATCACCGAGCTGCGCCGGGCACGGCAGTACCTGCCCGTGGACACCCGGGTGATCGCGATGCGCTGCCTGGTCGGGCAGGAGCCGTCGGTGCGCTGGTTGGGCGATCTCGCCGTGTCCACCGTCGGCCGGCTCGAGGAGCTCGGTGTCGCCGTACGACGGGTGTCCGCATGACCGCGCTCAGGCCGCCGCCCGGCCCGCCCGGCCCGCCGCCGGGACCCCCGCCCGTCGGCCCGCCGGTGCGCTCGGCCAGCACCAGCACCAGCGGCCCGGTGGTGGTCGTGCCGCAGCGCCGCGGCCGGCCGGGCACCCTGCCCTCGTGGTGGCTGGTGCTCGTCGACGCCGTGCTCGTCGTCGGACTCGGCGTGCTCTGCGCGTGGCCGCTCGGCGAGGCCTACCTGGGTCACCGCTGGCTGGTGGCCCTCGTCGCGGGGCTGGGCCTGGGCGTCCTCGTCGCCTGTGTCAGCGCACGGCTGCGCTGGGGGGCGTGGCTCACGGTGCTCGTCGCCGTGGCCGGCTACCTCGCGGTCGGGTCCGCCGTCGTCGTCCCCGATCGCACGAGGGGCGGGGTGCTGCCGACAGCCGACTCGCTGCGCGACCTCGTCACCGGGGCGACCCGCACCTGGCGGGAGTCGCTGACCCTGCCGGTGCCCCTCGCCGAGACCGGCACCGTGCTGATCGTGCCGCTGCTGACCGGCCTGGCCGGCGGGCTGGCGGCTGCCGTGCTGCTGTGGCGCACCCGCCGGGCCGGGCTCGCGGGACCGGTGCTCGGACTGGTCCTCGTCGTCGGCTGCGCGTTCGGCGACATCACCGCGGAGGCCACCTTGCTGCGTGGCCTCGCGGTGGCGGCCGTCGCCGTCGTGTGGCTGCGGTGGCGCGCGCAGCGGCACGTGCGCGCCCGCTGGGGACGCCGCGTCGTGGCGACCCTCGCGGTCGTCGCGCTCGCCGGCGGTGCCGCGCTGGGCGTCGCCGCGATGGCCGGGACCGGCGACCAGCGCGCGGTGCTGCGCGACCACGTCGACCCGCCCTTCGACCCCCGGGACTACCCGAGCCCGCTCGCGAAGTTCCGCGCCTACAAGAAGAAGGAGGCGCTGCGCGACACCACCCTCTTCACCGTCGACGGTCTCGACAGCGGCACCCGCGTCCGGTTCGCGGTCATGGACTACTACGACGGCATCGTGTGGAACGTGTCCGGCGGCCCCGGCTCGGTGCACGACTCCGGCACCTTCCGGCGCCTGCGCAACGACCCGGAGGCCAACCTCGAGGCGACCACCCGCGGGACCATCACGATCGGCGCCTACACCGGCGTGTGGGTCCCCAGTGTGGGCACCACGCTGTCGATGACCCCGCTGACCAACGGCGAGGTCGACGGCGAGGCCGCGGGTGAGCTGGTCATCAACCGCGAGACGGAGACCGTCGCGCAGATCGGTGGGGTGAAGCAGGGCACCACCTTCGAGATCGAGGCCGAGGTCGCCCCCGAGCTCGCCGACGAGGAGGTCAGGGAGCTGCGCGCCGCGTCCGTCGCGCTGCCGCGGCCGAAGATGGTGCCCGAGGAGCTCGTCGAGCGGGTCCAGCGCTGGCAGGTGGAGGCGGGGTTCGACCGCGGCACCGACGGCGAGGTCGCGCTGTTCCTGCGCGACGCGTTCCGCGAGCACAGCTACTACTCCGACGGGGTCGACGACTTCACGCCCTCCGGCCACGGCTTCAGCCGGCTCGCGGTGCTGATGAAGACGGCCACGCCGGTCGGCAACGCCGAGCAGTACGCCGCCGCGATGGCGCTGGCCGGGCAGCAGATGAACCTGCCGATCCGGGTCGTCATCGGCTTCAAGGTGCCGCCGGGCGGTGGCGAGGTGCGGGGCGAGGACGTCACGGCCTGGACCGAGGTGAAGTTCGACGACGCGGGCTGGGTCGCGTTCGACCCGACGCCCGAGGAGGACAAGAAGCTCCGCAAGCCGAACGACGAGCCCAACGAGGAGCCGCAGCCGCAGGTGCTGCAGCCGCCGCGGGTGCCCGGCGAGCCCAAGGAGGCGAGCGACAACCTCCAGCAGGGCGACGGCGAGCGCAGCGACATCGACATCCTCGAGGTGCTCGGCACGATCCTCGGCATCCTCCTCGACGTCGCGAAGATCGCCCTGCTGACGCTGCCACTGTGGGGCGTCCTGCTCTACAAGTTCCTGCGCCGCCGCCGGCGCCGCAGGGCCGGTGACGCGACGGTGCGGCTGACCGGTGCCTGGCGCGAGCTCGCCGACCGGATGCGCGACCTCGGCGTCCGGCCGGCGCCGGGGGCCACCCGCCGCGAGAGCGCCTACGCCGCCGCGGACCGCTACGACGTCGTACCGGTCGTGACGCTGGCGCACACCGCCGACCGGCACGTCTACGGCGCGGACGAGCCGACGCCCGACGAGGCCAGCGCCTACTGGGCGGACGTCGACACGGCGCTGAAGCGGATCCGCAAGGCGACGCCGTGGTGGCGGCGCCTGCTCGCCCGGTTCTCGCTCGCCTCGGTGCCCTGGCGCGCAGCCCTGGCCCGGGCGCGAGCCCGCCTGCGCCGGATCGGTGCAGCCGTCGGGCGCCGGGTGCTGGCGTTCTGGCCGGTGGCGCGGGTCCGGGCCGGCGTGCGGCGGCTCACACGGCGCGAGGGCACTGGTAGTTTCCGGCGCAAGCGTTGATCGTCGCCGGCCGTCGCGGCCGGCTGTCCCGGGGGAGCACTGCCATGTCCATTCGCCGTTGGGCGGGCGCTGTCACGGTGCTGGTGCTGGGCGTCACCACCGGGCTCGCCGCGCCACCGGCGGCGCACGCCGCAGTCGGTTCCGCCGTGCTCGGCTCGTGGGACTACGTCTCGGTCCCCTCGGGCTGCGCCAACGCCCTGACCGGCACGGAGCCCGGTGACGTCACCGTGAAGGCGGACGGCGCCTGGCGCACGGTCCGGCTGCGGAGGTCCGGCACGCTGAGCAGCAGCGCCGTGTCCGGGGCGACCACGGTGACCGGCCGGATCGCCGCCGACAGCCGTGGCTCGACGAAGGTCGGGATCAAGGTGTCGGCCTCGGCCACCGCCAAGCCGCGCAGCCCGTCGATCTGCGCGGTCGACAACTACGCGGTCGACGCGACCGTCTCCGCCCGCCAGGCCGTCACCCCGGCGCGGTCCTGGCTGGTCGTCCGCAGCAGCGGGAGCACGCGCGGGAGCTCGCAGACCGGCTTCGGGTCGCCCGACGTCACCGGCGGGTTCGTGGCCCTCGGCCGCTCGCTCACCAAGCTCGTCCCCGCCGGCACCTACACCCTGGGCGGGGGCGTGGACGCCTCGGTCAACGTGCCGGCGAACTCCACGACCGCGCGCTCGGCCGCGGCGAGCGCGACCGCCACCGTCGCCCTCTTCCCGATCGGGACCCTGCGGGCGCGTTCCGGTGACGGCCTGGGCTACGTCAAGGCCGGTCACCGCGACTGCACCTACAACCGGGTGAAGGCCTACTTCAGCGATGCGGCCCGCAGCAGCGTCCGCTCGGCCACCTTCTCGGTCGACGGCCAGCGGAGGTTCACGCTGACCGGCAGCCAGCTCCAGCGCGACGCCGTCTTCGTCTCCTCCGTCCCACGGGCCTCGAGCGGCGCGATCCGGGTGGACATCCTGCTGAAGTCGGGAGCCCGCCGGACGTCGTACGCGACGTCCTGGCCCTGCGCCTGAGCGTCCGCCCGGTCGCGACGACCGTTGACAAGTGACAGGACTGTCACTAATCATTGCCAGCGGTTCGTGACGACGGTCACGGGGAGGGTTGGTCGGTTCATGGGGTCCTGCACGTCCCGCCGTGCTCGGTTCGCGGCGTCCTTGCTCGCGATCGCCGTCGCGTTCGGCGCATCGCTCACCTCGGTCGCGCCGGGCGCCCAGGCTGCTCCGGCAGCTGCTCCGGCGGTCCGGGGTGCCGCCGCGACGCCGGACCCGTTCTTCACCTACACGGGCACCAGGCCGCTGGCGGACTACGCGCCCGGCGCGGTGCTGAGGACGCGGACGGTGCCCTACAGCGTGGCGGGGCTCGACCTGCCGCTCACCGTCGTGCAGGTCCTCTTCCGCACGACCGACGCCCGCGGCCGGGCGGTCGCCGGGGTGACCTCGGTGATCAAGCCGCCGACCGGTACGGCGACCCGCGTGGTCTCCTACCAGTCGTTCTACGACTCCCTCGACCCCGAGCACGGGCCCTCGCGCGCCTTCACCGGTGCGCGGACGCTGGGCGCGATGCCCGCGCACGTCGAGACGCTGCTGGTGTCGTCCTTCCTGCTGCAGGGCTACGCGATCGTCATGGCGGACACGCAGGGGCCCACGGCCGACTTCGCCGCCGGTCCCGAGTACGGCTATGTCACCCTCGACTCGATCCGCGCGGTCCTCCGGGCGAGCGGCACCGGCATCGCCCCCACCGCCAAGGTCGGCCTGCTCGGCTACTCCGGTGGCGCGATCGCCACCAACTGGGCGTCCACGCTCGCGCCGTCGTACGCGCCCGACGTCAACCGCCGGCTGGTCGGCGCCGCCGAGGGCGGCGTGCTGGTGCGGCCCTCGGCCAATCTCGGGTACGTCGACGGCTCGATGGTCTGGGCCGGCGTGATGCCGATGGCCGTCGTCGGGGTGGCCCGGGCCTACGGGATCGACCTGACGCCGTACCTCAGCGACTACGGCAAGCAGGTCTACGCCAAGCTCCAGAAGGCCTCGATCAGCCAGGTGCTCGGCGCCTACCCGGGGCTGACCTGGAAGCAGCTCACCAAGCCGGCCTACGCCGACCCGGCCGACATCCCGGTCTTCGTGACGACGGTCAACAAGCTCAACCTGGGCAGCCGGCCGAGCCCGACGGTGCCGATGTTCATCGGCCAGGGCACCGGCGGCGAGCTCGAGGGAACGCCGGGCACGAAGGCCGGGCTCGGCCGGGGCGACGGCGTGATGCTGGCCGGCGACGTGCGCACCCTCGCGCGGCAGTACTGCGCCGACGGCACCCGCGTGGTCCACCGCGAGTACCCGCTGAGCCACTTCACGTCGGTGCCGCTGTGGCTGCCCGAGGCGATCGGCTGGCTGGGCGCACGCTTCGCCGGCACACCCGCGCCGAGCAACTGCGCGACGATCCGGCCGGGCAACCCGCTCACGCCGCTCGCCGCCTCCTGAGCGGGGCCGGCGCGGATGTGATCTGCGACCCTCGCGCTTGCCGTCGTCGCAGGTCAGCGGCCATACTCCCAGAGAACTAGAACACGTTCTACATGGGGGCAAGGGTGTACGACTTCGAAGGCGAGCACGGAGGTGCTCCGGGAGGCGGGGCGCCGGCGCGTGCCCTGATGCTCCTGGAGCTGCCCCGCTGGACGGTCGAGTACGGCGCCTCGCGCCTGCTCGACCTCGCCGCCGTGGCCCTGCCCGAGCGCGACCTCGGCGCGGGCCGGCCGGTGCTGGTGCTGCCCGGGTTCTCGGCCCACGACCGGCTGACGGGACGCCTGCGCGGCCACCTCGCGCAGCGCGGGTGGCAGGTGCACGGCTGGGAGCTGGGCAGCAACCACGGGCTGACCGAGAGGATCGTCACCGGCCTGCCGCAGCGCCTCGCCGAGGTCGCCGACCGGTACGGCGAGTCGGTGGCCGTCGTGGGCTGGAGCTTCGGCGGCCTGCTGGCCCGCTGGCTCGCCCACGAGCACCCCGACCGGGTCCGCCAGGTCGTCTGCCTCGGCTCCCCGTGGCGCGCCGAGGGGGAGCGGACCCGCGCCACCGGCATGTTCGAGAAGTCGCGCGAGAAGCACGGCATCGTCGACAACGCCCGCGAGATCGTCGACCTGCTGCGCGGGCCGGTTCCGGTGCCGCTCACCGCGGTGTGGTCGAGGACCGACGGGATCGTGCCCTGGCGCGGCTGCACCGTGGACGAGCAGGTCGAGCCTCCCGCCGAGAATGTGGAGGTCGTGAGCAGCCATGTCGGGATGGTCGCCAACCCGCTGGTGCTCTCCGTCGTCGTCGACCGGCTCCGGCAGGACCCGGCCGCGTGGGAGCCCTTCGCGTGGCGCAACGTCCTGCCCGGGCTCCCCGGAGCAGCGTCGTGAGCGCGCTCGAGCGGCGCGACCCGTCGTACGTCGCCGGCGCGCTGCCGCTGCTCAAGCTGGCCATGAAGGCCTACTTCCGCTCGAGCGTGTCCGGCATGGACAAGGTCCCCGACGGCGGAGCTCTCATCGTCGGCAACCACTCCGGCGGGCTGATGCCGATGGACGTGCCGATCATCGCGGTCTCCTTCGCCGAGACCTTCGGCGCCGACCGGCCGCTCTACTGCCTGGCGCACGACATGCTGTTCACCGGAGCGGCCGGCCCGGTGATGCGCAAGTTCGGCTTCGTCAACGCCACCCGGGAGGCCGCGCACGAGATCCTCACCGCGGGCGGGGTCACGATCGTCTTCCCCGGCGGCGACTACGACACCTTCCGGCCGACCCTCAAGGCCAATGTCGTCGACTTCAACGGGCGCACCGGCTACCTCCGCACGGCGTTGCGGGCGGGCGTGCCGATCGTGCCCGTCGTGTCGATCGGCGGCCAGGAGTCGCAGCTCTTCCTGACCCGCGGGGAGTGGCTGGGCAGGTACTCCCCGCTGCGCAGGCTGATGCGGACCGACCTCTTCCCGATCGGCTTCGGCTTTCCGTTCGGCCTGGTGCCCGCACCGCTGAACCTCCCGCTGCCGACCAAGATCACCACGCAGGTGCTGGACCCGATCGACATCGAGGCGGAGTTCGGGCCGGAACCGGACCTCGCCGAGGTCGACGAGGTCGTGCGCGGGCGGATGCAGGACGCGCTGGCGGAGATGTCTCGACAGCGACGCTTCCCGGTGCTGGGGTGATGGTCGTGCTCCACCGGATCCGCACGCAGCTGTGGGTGTTCAAGGTCCTCGTCGCGACGCGGATGCTGGTGCTGATGAGCCCGGCGAAGTACGTCCGCCTGGTGCGGATCCTGCGCGAGCAGGGCACCAACGCCACGACGAGCTTCGCCCTCGCCGCCGTACGACGCCCGCACGGCACCGGCCTCGTGGACGAGCGCGGGGCGCTGACCTGGCGGGAGCTGCAGGACCGTTCCGCGGCGCTGGCCGCCGGGCTCCTCGCGACGGCGGGTGCTGACGACGCGCGCATCGAAACCGTGGCGATCCTGTGCCGCAACCACCGTGGCTTCGTCGACGCGCTGCTCGCCAACTCGCGGCTCGGCGGCAGCGCGCTGCTCCTGAACACCGGCTTCTCCGGCCCGCAGCTGGCCGACGTGATGGAGCGCGAGGGTGCCCGCGTCATCCTGTACGACGAGGAGTTCGCCGGCGTCGTCGCGTACGCCCGGTCCCGCATCGACGGACTGGTCGAGGTCCTCGGCTGGACCGACTCACCCGTCCCCGCCGGGGTCCTGAGCATCGAGGGCCTGATCGCCGCGCACGCCGGACAGGCGCCGCCGAAGCCGGCCACCCGCGGCCGGGTCGTGCTGCTCACCTCCGGCACGACCGGCACGCCGAAGGGCGCCCGCCGCAGCGGGGGCGGCGCGGACGAGCTCGCCGGCATGCTGGAGATGATCCCGTGGCGCGGGGAGGAGACCGCCGTCGTCGCCGCGCCGATGTTCCACGCGTGGGGCTTCGGCCAGCTCGTGATCGCCGCGACCATGACCACCACGGTCGTCACCCGCCGCAAGTTCGACCCGGAGGCCACGCTGGCGCTCGTCGACGAGCACCGCGCGACCGGCCTCAGCGTCGTACCGGTCATGCTGGAGCGGATCATGGAGCTGCCGCCCGCGGTCCTGGACCGCTACTCCCTGCGGAGTCTGCGCTTCGTGTCGGCCAGCGGCTCGCGGATGAAGCCGCAGTCGGTCATCGCCTTCATGGATCGCTTCGGCGACGTCGTCCACAACAGCTACAACGCCACCGAGGCGGGGCAGATCAGCGTCGCCCAGCCGGCCGACCTCCGGCACGCGCCGGACACCGCGGGCCGGCCGGTGCGCGGCACCCTGCTGCGAGTGGTCGACGACAACGGCCGCGATGTCGGGCCCGAGGTGGTGGGACGGATCCTGGTCCGCGGTGCATCGCCCTTCGACGGCTACACGGCCGGCGCCGAGAAGGACTTCATCGACGGCTACATGGTCAGCGGCGACGTCGGCCGGCTCGACGCCGACGGGCGGCTCTACGTGGTCGGGCGCGACGACGACATGATCGTGTCGGGCGGCGAGAACGTCTACCCGATCGAGGTCGAGAAGGTCCTCGGAGCCCACCCGGCCGTCCGCGAGGTGGTGGTCGTCGGGGTCGAGGACGAGGCGTTCGGCCAGCGACTGGCGGCGTACGTCGCCGTGCAGGACGGCAGCGAGGCGCCCACCGTCGACGACCTGAAGGCCCATGTGCGCGACCGGCTCGCCGGCTACAAGGTGCCACGCGATGTCGTCTTCCTCGACGCGCTGCCCCGCAACGCCTCGGGCAAGATCATGGTCCGCGAGCTGCCCGGGATGGCGTCGTGAATGGCGGGAGGGTCCGCCCGGCGATCGAGCGGATGACGGGCTTCGACGCGGGCTTCCTCTACATGGAGACCCCGTCGGTCCACATGCACACCCTCAAGATCGCCATCCTCGAGGCCGACGACGCGCTGTCGTACGAGGCCTTCGTGGCCGGCATCCTGGCCCGGCTCAAGCGGCTGCCACCGCTGCGGCGCCGGGTCGTGGAGGTGCCCTTCGGGCTCAACCACCCGGTGTGGGTGACCCAGCGCCGGATCGACGTGCCCCACCACATCCGCCGGCACCGGATCGGCGGCCCCGACAACGAGGGGAGCATGCACGACCTCGAGCAGCTCATCGGGATCATCGCCAGCACGCCGCTGCACCGCGACCGGCCGCTGTGGGAGCTGCACTACTGCGAGGGCCTGGAGGGCGGCAGGGTCGCCGTCGTCGGCAAGATGCACCACGCGCTCGCCGACGGCGCGGCCGCCAACGCGCTGCTCGCCAATGTCACCGACGTGCGCTCCGCCGCCACGCCCGAGGCGGTGCAGGAGGAGTACGCCACCACCGACAGGCTGCCCAGCAAGGTCAACCTGCTGCGCCACGCCTGGGCCGACGCGGCCCGCCAGCTCCTCGACCTCCCCGACCTGCTGCGGCGTACCTTCCGCGGTGTGCGCGGTGTGGTCCGCGCCCGACGTGCCGGGGCGAACGCACCGGTGCCGGTCCTGCACGCGCCCCGGGTCTCCTTCAACGGCGCGCTCACGCCGCTGCGCTCCTTCGCCACGGTGACGCTCCCGCTCGCCGAGCTCAAGCGGATCCGCCTGCAGCACGACGGCGTCACCCTCAACGACATCGTCCTCGCCACGACGTCGGGTGCGCTGCGCCGCTGGCTGGCCGCCCACGACGAGCACCCGGCGTCCTCCCTGCTCGCCGGTGTCCCGGTGAGCACGGACGAGCGCGGCGCCGTCCCGCGGCTCGGCGGCAACCAGGTCTCCAACCTGTTCACCACGCTGGCCACCGACGTCGACGATCCGGTCCAGCGGCTGCGCAGGATCTCCGAGACCACGGCCCACGCCAAGGAGATCCACGCCCAGCTCGGCGCCTCGATCCTCGTCGACTGGTCGCAGTTCACGCCGCCGCGCCCGTTCGCCGCGGCGGTGCGTGCCTACTCGAGGCTCCGCGCGGCATCCTGGCACCCGGCGGCCTTCTCGGCGATCGTGTCCAACGTCCCGGGACCGCGCGAGCCCGCCGCCGTCGGGGGAGCGCGCCTGGCCGACCTGTTCAGCGTCGGCCCGCTCGTCGACGGCATCGGCCTCAACGTGACCGTCTGGTCCTATGTCGACCGGATGAACTTCTCGCTCCTCGCCTGCCCCGACCTGCTGCCGGACGTGCAGGTGCTGGCGTCGTACTTCCCCGCGGCGCTGGCCGAGCTCGACCTCGAGCCGCCGGCGTCCTCCGAGACCCCCGACCAGAGGATCAGTTCTTGACGACGCAGGTGATGAAGTCCGCCGGCCGCCACGCGCTGAAGGGCTCGTTCGTCGCTGCCCGCGCGGGCGGCAAGGCTGCCGTGTACGGCGTCCGTGCGGGCATCCGCCGCACCCAGCGCTTCCCGGCGCTGCCCGACCTGCCCGACGGCCGGTACGTCGACCTGCCGGGCCGCGGCGAGGCGTTCGTCGTCGACACCGGGGCGCCCGAGGGTCGGCCCGACGCGCCGGTGCTGCTGCTCTTCCACGGGCTCGCCACGACGTCGTACCTCACGTGGTTCAGCACGATCGACGAGCTGCGCGCCGACCACCGCATCGTGATGCTCGACCAGCGCTGGCACGGGCGCGGGATCGTGTCCGAGCGGTTCTCACTCGAGGACTGCGTCGACGACGCCGCGCTGGTGCTCGACGAGCTCGGCATCGACCGCGTGATCGCGGTCGGCTACTCGATGGGCGGCGCCCTGGCCCAGCTGTTCTGGCGTCGGCACGGCGAGCGGACGGCGGGCCTCGTGCTCGCCTCGACCGCGGCGTGCTGGAGGGCGAACCTCGGCGACGCGATGTTCTACCCGGTCCTCGGGGCGGCCAACGCCCGCTTCCGCGAGCACTACCGTGCGCGGGTCCAGGAGGTGCGTTCCTCCCTGGCCGAGGCCGCCGTCGTCGGCGGGGAGATGTCGACCTGGGCGTGGGCGGAGTTCCGCAGCACCAGCGCCTGGGCGATGCCGGAGGTGCTCGGCACGCTCGGCGGCTTCGACGCCCGGCCGTGGCTGGGGGAGATCGACGTCCCGACGGCCGTCGTGGTCACCGCGCGCGACCACGCGATCGCGACGGCCCGCCAGCGGGCGATGGCCGCCGCCATCCCGGGCGCGAGCGTGCACGAGTCACCCGGCGGGCACGCCTCGGTGGTCTTCGACGTGCACCGCTGGCGGCCGGTGTTCCTCGCGGCCGTGGCGGAGGTCGTGGAGCGGGTCGGCTGACTCAGCTCTGGTGCACGTAGGAGTCGAGCTGGTCGCGCTCGAACTGCAGCTGGTCGATCTTGTGCTTGACCAGGTCGCCGATGCTGACGATCCCGACGACCCGGCCGTCCTGCGCGGCGGGGATGTGGCGGAACCGGAGCTCGGT
The DNA here is from genome assembly GCF_057586415.1 of Nocardioides sp. SRI_004. Classification (NCBI taxonomy): domain Bacteria; kingdom Bacillati; phylum Actinomycetota; class Actinomycetes; order Propionibacteriales; family Nocardioidaceae; genus Nocardioides; species Nocardioides sp. SRI_004. The sequence goes on along the minus strand of NZ_JBYCZV010000022.1, from coordinate 54,297 downwards.
CATCACCTGCATCACCTCGTCGAGGTCGTCGTCGGGGGAGCAGGTGCGCACCTCGGTCGTCATGATCGCCGACACGACGTTGTTGATCACGGTGCCGTCGTGGTGGAGGGTCCGGACGACGTCGCGCTCGGAGACGATGCCGTCGAGCGTCGTACCGTCGGAGCTGACCACCACCGCACCGATGTTGTGCTCCGCGAGCGTCGCGAGCAGCTCGCGCACACCCGCGTCGGGACGGATGGTCACGACGTCCTTGAGGGACTTCGACTGGAGCACGTCACTGATGCGCATGTGACGCAGGTTACTCGGAGGTGGGTGTTCCGTCACTGGTCTCGTCGGACGGGCGGTGGCGGCGCGAGCGCAGGTCGGACACGCTGCCCGGCCCGGTCCGCGGCCAGTCCGGGTCGTCGTCGCCGCCGGTCGTGCTGCCGATGAAGGACAGGGCCGCCTCGTGCAGGTGGCCGTTGGTGGCCAGCGCGTTGCCGCCCCACGGGCCCTCGCGGCCGTCGAGAGAGGTGAACCGGCCCCCGGCCTCGCGCACGATGATGTCGAGCGCGGCCATGTCGTAGACCTCGAGCTCCGGCTCGGCCGCCAGGTCGACGGCGCCCTCGGCGAGGAGCATGTAGGACCAGAAGTCGCCGTAGGCGCGGGTCCGCCACACGCGGCGCAGCAGGGCGAGCAGGTCCTCGCCGATGCCGCGGTCCTCCCAGCCGCTGATGGAGGAGTAGGAGAACGACGCGTCCTCGAGGCGGCGTACGTCGGAGACGTGGCACTGCGTGGCCTTCATCAGCGACTTGCCGGTCCACGCGCCCTGGTCCTTCGAGGCCCACCAGCGCCGCTGCAGGGCCGGCGCGGAGACGACGCCGAGCACGACCTCGTCGTCGACGACGAGGGAGATCAGCGTCGCCCAGACGGGCACGCCGCGCACGTAGTTCTTGGTGCCGTCGATCGGGTCGATGATCCAGCGTCGCTGCGAGTGCCCGGACGTGCCCTGCTCCTCGCCGGTGACGGCGTCGCGGCTGCGCGCTCGGGAGAGGGTACGACGGATCGACTCCTCGACGGCCTGGTCGGCGTCGGTCACGGGGGTGAGGTCCGGCTTGCTCATGACGTGGAGGTCGAGCGCCCGGAAGCGAGCCTGGGTGAGCGAGTCCGCGTCGTCGGCGAGCAGGTGCGCCAGGCGCAGGTCGTCGGTGTAGTCGGGTGCGGCCACAGGGGCACCCTAGCCGTGTCGCCGCTGGTGGCGGTTGGCGCGGTAGTGCACTCTTCAACCATGGAGATCAACGGGGTCCCCCTCCACCCGCTCGTCGTCCACTCGGCGGTGGTCTTCACGCCGCTCGCCTGCCTCGCGGCCCTGGCCTACGGCGTCCCGTCGTGGCGCGACCGGCTGCGCTGGCCCCTGGTCGTCCTCGCGGTGATCTCGGTCGTCAGCATCTGGGTCGCCTACCTGTCGGGCGAGGACCTGCGCGACGAGCGCTTCGCCCAGGCGAGCGGGCCGTTCCTCGAGCGGCTGCAGGACCACGAGGACTGGGCTGCGAAGCTGCGCATCGGCGCCACGGTGTTCGGCGTCCTCGCCTTCGCCGCCGCGTGGTTCCACACCCGCACCGGCGCCGTCCGCACCACCCTGACCGGCCTCACCGCCCTCGGTGCCGTGGTCACCCTCGTCCTCGTCTTCCTCACCGGCGACGCCGGCGCCCAGGCCACCTGGGAGATCGACTCCTGACCCTTTCAGGCCGACTTGCCACTTTCGCTGGTCGACTTGCCACCCATCGGGGGCGAGTTGCCGGCGAATCGGGTCGAGTCGCCGGGCGGCGGGTCAGTAGTCGGTGACGGAGCGGGCGGCGAGGAGCCGCCGGAAGGACGCGACCCGCTCGGGATCGGCCTCGCCGTTCGCGACCGCCTCGTCGAGCCCGCACTCGGGCTCGTCCTCGCCGTGGGTGCAGCCGCGCGGGCAGTCCTCGGTCATCTCGTCGAGGTCGGGGAAGGCCTCGATCAGGTGCTCGGGCTGGACGTGGGCGAGCCCGAAGGAGCGGATGCCGGGGGTGTCGATGATCCAGCCGTCGCCGTCGGTGAGCGGCAGCATCAGCGCGGACGTCGAGGTGTGCCGGCCCTGACCGGTCACGGCGTTCACGTGGCCGGTCTCGCGTCGCGCGTCGGGCACGAGGGCGTTGACGAGGGTGGACTTCCCGACGCCGCTGTGGCCGATCAGCACGCTGGTCTCGCCGCGCAGCCGGTCGTGCAGCGCGTCGAGCCCGATGATGGTCCGGTCGGCGTCGCGGCGGGTGACCTCCCACGGCACCCCCAGCGAGCGGTACGTCGACAGCAGGGTCTCGGGGTCCTCGAGGTCGGCCTTGGTGAGGCAGAGCAGCGGGGCCATCCCGCCGTCGTACGCCGCCACCAGTGCGCGGTCGATCCACCGTGGCCGGGGCTCGGGGTCGGCGAGGGCGGTGACGATGACGAACTGGGTGACGTTGGCGACGATCACCCGCTCGACCGGGTCGTCGTCGTCGGCGGTACGACGAAGGGTGCTGGTCCGCTCGAGGACCTCCACGATCCGGGCGAGTGACCCGTCGGCGCCGGACACGTCGCCGACGACGCGCACGCGGTCACCCACGACGACGCCCTTGCGGCCGAGCGGGCGGGCCTTCATGGCCATCACGGTGCGGTCGTCGATCAGCAGCGTGAACCGGCCGCGGTCGACGGTGACGACGAGCCCCTCGACGGCGTCGTCGTGGGAGGGCCGGTCCTTCGTCCGGGGGCGGGTACGACGGCGCGGACGGTCGTAGTGCTCGACGTCGTGCTCGTCGTACCTGCCCATCAGATCCTCAGAACAGCCCGGACCAGAAGCCGGCGAAGTCGGGGAAGGTCTTGCTGGTGGTGGCGACGTTCTCCACCAGCACGCCGGGGACGGCAGCGCCGATGATCACGCCGGCGTGGGCCATCCGGTGGTCGGCATAGGTGTGGAACACCCCGCCGGTCAGCGGGGCGGGCCGGATCGTCAGGCCGTCCGGGTGCTCGTCGACGTCGGCGCCGAGGGAGCCGAGCTCGGTCGCCAGCGCGGCGAGCCGGTCGGTCTCGTGGCCGCGGATGTGCGCGATCCCGGTGAGCTGCGACGGCGTCTGCGCGAGGGCGCACAGCGCGGCGATCGCGGGCGCCAGCTCGCCGACGTCGTGGAGGTCGGCCTGCAGGCCCTGCAGTCCCCGCCAGCCGTCCGTCGGCCCGGTGACCCGCAGCCCGTCGTCGACGCGCGCGACGGTGCAGCCCATCTGTGCCAGCAGGTCGCGCAGTGTGTCGCCGGCCTGGGTGGTCGAGGACGGCCAGTCGCGCACGGTGACGGATCCGCCCGAGACCGCCGCCAGAGCAAGGAAGGGCGCGGCGTTGGAGAGGTCCGGCTCGATCGCCTCGTCGTACGCCGCGACCGGGCCGGGGGCGACCGCCCAGCGGTTGGCCTCGCTGTCGTCGACCGCGACGCCGCGGTCGCGCAGCATCGCGATCGTCATCTCGATGTGGGGCAGTGAGGGGATCGGCTTGCCATCGTGGCGTACGTCGACGCCGGCGCCGAAGCGCGCCCCGGCGAGCAGCAGCGCGGACACGAACTGCGACGACGCCGACGCGTCGATGACCACCGTGCCGCCCGCGACCGAGCCGGTGCCGGCGATGGTGAAGGGGAGCGCGTCGGCGTCGGAGACGGGCACGCCGAGTCCGCGCAGGGCGGTGAGGATCTCGCCGACCGGGCGCTTGCGCATGTGCTCGTCGCCGTCGAAGGCCACCTCGCCGGCGACGAGCCCGGTGATCGGCGGCACGAAGCGCATCACCGTGCCGGCGAGCCCGCAGTCGACCTCGGCGCGACCGCCGGGCACGGAGCCGCCGAGCGGCGTGACCGCCCAGTCGTCGCCGCTGGTGTCGACCGTGGCGCCCAGGGCGGTGAGCGCCTGCGCCATCAGGAGGGTGTCGCGCGAGCGCAGCGCCCGTCGTACGACGGACGGGCCGTCGGCGATCGCGGCGAGGACCAGCGCGCGGTTGGTGAGCGACTTGCTGCCCGGGAGGCTCACGGTCGCGTCGACGGGGGAGGTGACGGTGGGCGCGGGCCAGGGGTCAGGAGTGCTCATCTCCCGCGAGAGTCTAGTGAACGCGCGCCTTGACCTTGGTGCCGAGGAGCGCGGCCTCGCGACGGGCGTCGTGCGCCGCGTGCGAGGCGCGCCACGCGATGCCCGGCTTGCCCGCCGTGTCGAGGGACGCGATGAGCAGTCCACCGGCCAGCGAGACGTTCTTCGCGAAGTGCACCAGCTGTGCCTTCCGGTCCTCGGGGGAGGACGCCTCCCAGAACCGGTGGTGCGCCGCGGTCGAGGGCAGCAGGGACGCGCCGAGGACCGCCGCGGAGAGTCGCGGTGCCTTGCCGGTGGCGAGCGCCGCGCCCGCCAGGAGCTGCAGCGCGCCGCTGACCCGGACCCACGTCGTGGGGTCCTGCGGCACGTGGACGGAGTCGGGCGTCGCGTTCTCGATCACGGGTCCGACCGCCTCGGCCACCGGGGCGACCTCCTTGGCGCGCGCGGGGGCGTCCTTGAGGTCCTGCACCCCGTTGGCGAGGAAGTACGACGCCAGGAGGGGACGGGCGAGGAGTCTGCTCAAAGCCATGGCTTCGCGGTACCCGGGGCGCGTCGGCCCACACAGATACATTGGCAGCCATGTGCGGTCGCTACGCCTCGAGCCGGAGCCCCGAGGACATCGTCGAGGAGTTCGAGGTCCTCGACCCCCGTCTGGAGCGGGCGATCCCGCCGTCGTGGAATGTCGCGCCCACCGACGAGGTGTACGCCGTCATGGAGCGCCAGCCGCGCAACGAGGCCGGTGAGCGGGAGGGCGACCCGGTGCGCCAGCTGCGTGCGCTGCGCTGGGGGCTGGTGCCGTCGTGGGCGAAGGACGAGAAGATCGGCAGCCGGATGATCAACGCCCGGGTGGAGACGGTCGCCGAGAAGCCGGCGTTCCGCAGGGCGTTCGCCTCCCGGCGATGCATCGTGCCGGCGGACGGCTACTACGAGTGGTACGAGACCGAGCACAAGGACGCCAAGGGCAAGCTGCGGAAGCAGCCCTTCTTCATCACCCCCGGGGACGGCTCGATCCTCGCCATGGCGGGGCTCTACGAGATCTGGCGCGACAAGTCGGTCCCGGAGGACGCCGAGGGCGCATTCCGCTGGACCTGCACCGTGCTCACCACCGAGGCCACCGACGCGCTCGGCCGCATCCACGACCGGATGCCGCTGCTCGTCGACCGGGCCAGCCGCGAGCAGTGGCTCGACCCGCGGCACACGATCGACGACCTCTCCGCGCTGCTCACGCCGGCGCAGCAGGCCGGCCTCCGCGCCTACCCGGTCTCGACGGCCGTCGGCAATGTCGCCAACAACGGCCCCCAGTTGGTCGAGCCGCTGCCGCTCACGGGCGACACGGGCGACACGGGCGACACGGGGGAGCCGGACGAGACCGACGACGGCCAGGGGACGCTGCTGTGAGCGACGAGCGCCTCCTCCCCACCGTGTACGGCGAGGGCCGGCTCGTGATGCGCCGGGCGCGCCGGCCCGTGGTGACCCTCCTGCTGAGCCACGGCGCGGGAGGGGGCATCGAGGCGCGGGACCTCGCCGCCCTCGCCGCGGGGCTCCCGGGGCAGGGCGTCAACGTCGCGCTCTTCGAGCAGCCGTGGCGCCGGGCCGGCAAGAAGGTCGCCTCGCCGCCGGCCACGCTGGACGTCGGTCTCCGTGCGGCGGCCGACGCGCTGCGGGTGCGCACCCCGCTGGTGGTGGGGGGCCGCTCGGCCGGCGCCCGGTCGGCGGCCCGGACCGCGCGCGAGCTCGGTGCCCGCGGCTGCCTGGCGCTGTCGTTCCCGCTGCACCCGCCCGGGAAGCCGGAGAAGTCGCGGCTGGAGGAGCTCGAGCTCGCCGGGGTGCCGACGCTGGTGGTGCAGGGGGAGCGGGACCCGTTCGGGCGGCCCGAGGAGTTCCCCGACCCGCTGCCGGGTCGCACGGACCTGGCCGTCGTCCCGGGGGCCGACCACGGCCTCGCCGTACCCAAGCGGGGGCCGGTCAGCGAGGACGAGGCGATGGCGATCGTGGTGGAGTCGACGCTCGAGTGGATCATCCGCGAGGTCGTGGGGAATGCCGTCGCCAGGTGACGCGTTCCCTATTTCATGATCGCGACGCTCGAGAGGCCGCAGGCGACCAGCCGCGTAGGCTGGGACGCGATGACCGAGACCTCTGACCTCTCCTCCCTCGAACCCGACACGTTCGACTCCCTCGGTGACCCCGAGGTCGTCGACGTCGCCACCGAGACCCCCGAGGAGCGCGCCGCCCGCTTCGAGCGTGACGCGCTGCCCTTCCTCGACCAGCTCTACGGAGCGGCGATGCGGATGACCCGCAACCCCGCCGACGCGGAGGACCTGGTCCAGGAGACCTTCGCGAAGGCGTTCTCGGCCTTCCACCAGTTCAAGCCCGGCACCAACCTGAAGGCCTGGCTGTACCGGATCCTGACCAACACCTTCATCAACAACTACCGGAAGAAGCAGCGCCAGCCGCAGCAGTCCCTGGCCGGCGACACCGGTGACGTGGAGGACTGGCAGCTCGCGCGTGCCGAGTCGCACACCTCGACGGGCCTGAAGTCCGCCGAGATGGAGGCGCTCGAGCACCTTCCCGACAGCCAGGTGAAGGACGCCCTGCAGCGGCTGCCCGAGGAGTTCCGGCTCGCGGTCTACCTCGCCGATGTCGAGGGATTCGCCTACAAGGAGATCGCCGAGATCATGGACACCCCGATCGGGACCGTGATGTCCCGCCTGCACCGCGGTCGCCGCCAGCTGCGCGACATGCTCTCCGACTACGTCCGCACCGGCGGCGACGCGCCCCTCGAGGGAGGCAAGTGATGTCCCTTTCCACCGACGGGCACGCCGAGGGCCACGAGGGCCACGTCCACCTGCACGACGACCCGACGGGCGCCGACTGTGCCGACTTCCTCGAGCGCATCGTCCGGCTGATCGACAATGAGCTCGAGGCCGGTGACTGCGCGGTCGTCCGCGCCCACATCGACTCCTGCAGCCCCTGTCTGGAGCGCTACGACCTGCAGCGCACCGTGAAGGCCGTGGTCGCCCGCTCGTGCGGCGAGACCGCCCCCGAGGAGCTGCGCGCCAAGGTGCGGATCCAGATCCAGCAGATCCAGGTGCAGATCAGCGAGGGCTGACCCCTCGGCCGGACCGCCGGCTTCTGCCATGATCGCGGGATGACGAAGACCGTCCTGATCACCGGCTGCTCCTCCGGTATCGGCGCCGCCACGGCGTCCCGCCTCCTCGACAGCGGCTGGGAGGTCTGGGCCAGCGCCCGCCGTCCCGAGACGCTCGCCGACCTCGCGGCAGCGGGCTGTCGCACCGTCGCCCTCGACGTCACCGACGAGGGCTCGATGAGCGCCGCCGTCGACACCGTCCTCGACGGGTCCGGTCGCCTCGACGCGCTCGTCAACAACGCCGGCTACTCCCAGTCCGGCGCGCTCGAGTCGCTCGACGTCGATGACGTACGCCGCCAGTTCGAGACCAACGTCTTCGGCCTGCTGCGCCTGACCCAGCTGGTCCTGCCGGTGATGCGCGAGCAGCGCTCGGGCCGGATCGTGAACATCGGCTCCATGGGCGGCAAGCTCACCTTCCCGGGCGGCGGCGCCTACCACGCCAGCAAGTACGCCGTGGAGGCGCTCTCCGACGCGCTGCGCTACGAGGTCTCGGGCTTCGGCATCAAGGTCGTGCTCATCGAGCCCGGCCTGATCACCACGAACTTCGAGGCCGCCGTCGCTGCGGGCATGCCGACCGGAGAGGGCCCCTACGCCGCCTTCAACGAGCAGGTCCAGGCGGCCACCACCGAGGCGTACGACGGCCCGATGGCCCGCTTCGGTGGCCCGCCCGAGGCGGTGGCGAAGGTGATCGAGAAGGCGCTCACGAAGGCCAACCCGAAGCCCCGCTACACGGTCACCATCTCGGCGCCGGCCGCGATGGCGGCCCGCAAGGTGCTCGGCGACCGGGGCTGGGACCTCGCGATGCGCACCCAGTTCCCGCGCCCGGAGTGATTCGCCGTTGATCCGAAGGCCCGAGCCGGGCCCGTGAAAAGCAGCGAACCCCCGGACGCAGGTCCGGGGGATTCGAGCGAACGCTGAGCGGGCTCAGCTGTTCGGGCGCTTGCCGTGGTTCGCGCCCTTCTTGCGGCGCGCGCGGCGCTTGCGGCCGGTCTTGCCCATGGTTCCTCCTAGAGTCGATCGGTCCAGTGTCTCAGGTGCCTGCGCCGACGTGGAAATCGGCCCGCTGCGACGATCCGGGCAAGGGTTCTCCGATTCTGCTGTGACGGCCCTCACCCCGGTGTTAGTGTCCGCGCGTCTGCTCCCCCTCTCGGGACGAAACCCACGAGGCCCACCATGCCGGTCCGTCCTGCGCGCGCTGCGCGCTCCGCTGCTCCCCGCCACCGCCTCCACCGTGAGGCGTCCCCGCGCCGGCGGCGTACGACGCTGCTCGCGGCGGCGGTCCTGGCCGCCAGCACTTCGCTCGGCGGCGTCCTGGCCGCCTCGCCCGCCCAGGCGGCCGGGCCGTGGTTCGTCGCGGAGAACGGCGCCAACGGCAACACCTGCCTCAGCGCCGCCGCCCCCTGCGCGACGCTGACCGCCGTGCTCGCGAAGCCGGGCTTCCAGGCCGGCGACACCGTCAACGTGGCGGCGGGCAGCTACGCCGACCGGCCCCTGGTCACCAAGGGCGTGAAGGTCGTCGGTGGCGGCGCCGGCGCGACCTTCACCGGCAGTGCCAGCACCAGTGCGGGCTGGGCCCTCGCGGTCAACGCCGGCACCGCTACGGTCGAGCTGCAGAACGTCAGGCTGACCGGTGGCAACTACCAGGCCGGCGGTGCGCTGCCGATCGTCTCCGGCAACGTGCGGACGACGAACACCTCGATCACCGGTAGCAAGTCGACCGCCGGCGGCGGGGTCTACCTCTGGGCCGGCTCCGCGACGCTGACCATGACCGGGGGAGAGGTCAGCGGGAACCGCGCGACCGCGACCGGCGCCAACCTCGGCTGGGGCGGCGCCTTCTACGTCGGTGCGGGGACGTCCCTGACCCTCGACGGCGTCACCGTGCGCGACAACGTCGCCGACGGCGCCGGGAAGGCCTACGGCCTCGGCGGCGCGATCCTCAACGTCGGCAGCACGACCGTCCGCAACTCCACGTTGCGCGCCAACGAGTCCACCGGTCCGAGCGGCACCAGCTTCGGCGGGGCGATCTACCACAACGGCCCCAGCCTGGTCCTCGCCGACGACGACTTCATCGCGAACAAGTCCGCGATCGGTGGCGCGCTGGCCACGGCGCAGCCGGTGAGCGTCACGAATGTCGACTTCGACGCGAACACCGCGCTCGCCGCCGGCGCGGTCTACCCGACCGCGGGCTATACCCAGACCGGCGGCTCGATGACCGGCAACAGCGCGACCACCAACTACGGCGGAGCCATCTACGCGCCGGCGTCGGCCTCGGCCCCGACGAGCCTCTCGCTCACCGGCGTCACGCTCACCGGCAACAGCGCGCCCACCGCCGGTGGCGCCCTCTACGCCACCGCCAACGTGACCACCACGATCCGCGACAGCGTGGTCGACGGCAACAGCTCGCAGAGCGGTGGAGGCATCTACAACGCCGGCACCATCACGGTGCGCGACTCGAAGGTCCGCAACAACGCCGCGTCCTTCCAGGGTGGCGGCCTCACCAACGGCTCGACGGTCGTCGCGGACACGCCGTCGGCGACGGTCATCGACACCGTGGTCACCGGCAACTCGGCCGCCGTGGCGGGCGGCGGCCTGCAGAACCTCACCCGCGCGACGCTCGCCGTCACTGGCGGCCGCGTCGAGGGCAACTCCGCCGCCGGCGGTGGCGGCATCGTGGTCGGCGACGCGTCGACCGCGACGCTCACCAGGGCGACCGTCTCGGGCAACACCGCGACCTCGCTCGGCGGTGGCGGCGTTTTCAACGCCGGCAGCCTGTCCGTGGTCCGCAGCCAGCTCGCCACCAACAAGGCGCTCGGCTCCAGCGGCATCGGCGGCGCGATCTACAGCGGCTCCAGCACGGCCAACGCCACGACGAGCCTGCAGGTCGACGCCAGCACCCTGTCGGCCAACCAGGCGTACGGCGGCTCGGCGGTCGTCGTCTACTCGACCGGCTCCGGCGCGACGAACACCGCGACGATCGCGCGCAGCACGATCGACGGCAACACCAGCACCTCCCAGTACGGCGCCATCGAGCAGGTCGGTCGCCCGGTGACGATCACCGACAGCACGATCACCGGCAACACGGCCGCGGCGGGCGGTGCGGGCGGCCTGGCCACCGGCGCACCCGCGGGCGGCGGCGTCAGCGGCACGGTCTTCTCGGGCAACACCCCGAGGGCCTGCTCGGGCCCGGTCGTCAACAACGGAGGCAACCACGCCGGCCCGGGTGACACCGGCTGCGGCGTGGCCACCTCGGCCGACCCGGAGCTCGGCCCGCTGGCCGACAACGGCGGTCCGACGCCGACCCGCCTGCCGTCCTCCTCGAGCCCCCTGCTCGACCGGCTGACCTGCGGCTCGGGCGCCGACCAGCGCGGCACGGCCCGACCTCAGGGCGCGAAGTGCGACATCGGCGCCGTCGAGCGTGAGCAGGTCGTCCCGACCGTCGACGGCCCCGACCACGTCGACCTCGCCGTCGGCAGCCCGGCGAACCCCGCCGCCACGGTCACCGCGACCGGCTCCCCGGAGCCCACGCTCTCGGCGCGCGGCCTCCCGGCCGGGCTCTCCTTCACCGACAACGGCGACGGCACCGGCACGCTGTCCGGTACGCCGGCGACCGGCACCGGCGGTGTCCACACCGTCACGGTGACCGCCACCAACGAGGCCGGCTCGGGCCACGCCGACATCGAGGTGGAGATCGCCGAGGCGCCGAGGCTCAGCGGACCGAGCGCGTCGACGTACACGGTCGGGGAGCCGGGCGGACCGGACGTCTTCGAGCAGACGGGCGGCCACCCGGTCGCGACCATCACGACCGGCAGCGACCTGCCCGACGGTGTCGCCCTCACCGACAACGGTGACGGCACCGGCACCCTCGCCGGGACGCCCCAGCCGGGCACCGGCGGCGAGTACGCCATCACGGTGAAGGGCAGCAACGGGGTGGGCGCCGACGCCACCTGGCCGTTCGCGCTGACCGTCGAGGAGGCTCCGTCGCTCGACGTCGCGGCGGTGACCACCGCCCGCGTCGGTACGACGACCGGCATCGACCTCACCGTCGGGGGCTTCCCGCACCCGGAGGTCACGGCCGAGGGCCTGCCCGCCGGGCTCGCGGTCGACGGCGACACGATCACCGGCACCCCCGCGCCCGGGACCGGGGGCGTCCACGAGGTCAGCCTGACCGCGACCAACGGGGTCGGCGACGACGCGACCGCGACCACCTCGCTCACCGTCGAGGAGGCCGCCTCGGTCGAGGGCCCCGCGGCCGTGCGCTTCGTGTCCGGCCGCGCCGGCTCGTTCACCTACGCCGCCGGCGGCTTCCCCGTCGCGGCGCTGACGGTGACCGGCAGCCTGCCGGCGGGCCTCTCCTTCGTCGACAACGGCGACGGCACGGCGACGCTGTCCGGGACGACCACCGCCGTCGGGGAGCGCACCGTCACGGTCCGCGCGTCCAACGGCATCGGCGCCGTCGCGACCCTGGAGGTGACCCTGGTGGTCGCCCCGCCGGTCGCGATCTCCACGACCTCCCTGCCGGACGCCGCGGTGGGCACGGCCTACGACGTGACCGTCGGGGTCACGGGCGGGGACGCGCCGTACACCTTCTCGCTGGCGTCGGGCTCGCTCCCGGCCGGCCTGCAGCTCACCGCCGACGGCCGGATCTCCGGCACCCCGACGGGGGACCCGGGCACGTCGACCTTCACGGTCAAGGTGACCGACGGCGGCACGCCGGCGGCGAGCGCCACGCGGCAGCTCTCGATCACGGTCGGCAAGGGGGCGACCTCGCTGGTCGGCGGACCGGTCGTGATCCTCGGCAACGTCCTGCTGGGCGGCGAGCTGACCGCGGTGCTGACCGGCGGCACGGCCACCCCGATCGCCGGCGCCACGGTGACCTTCCGCGGCACCAACGCGATGCTCGGCGACCCGCTGCTGTGCACCGCGACCACCGACGCCAACGGCGTGGCCCGCTGCAAGCCCTCACTGGTCGCGATCACGCAGATCCTGCTGCTGGTGCCGTCGGTGAAGATCGCGTACGCCGGCAGCGCCCGCTGGCAGCCGTCGTCGACCGTCGTCGTCAAGAAGCTCGGCTGAGAATCAGAGGAGAGGGGTCACCCGGGCAGGCGGCCGAGGAAGCGCTCGGCGTCCACGACCACCCGGGTGACCTCCCCGGAGCCGGCGAGCCTGCCGGGCCGACCGTCGGCGCCGACGTTGCGGGCCGAGACCGCGAACCGGCGCAGCCGGCCGTCGGCGTACACCTGACGGGCGGTGACCTCGACCGTCCCGCCGACGGGGGTCGCCGCGAGGTGCTCGAGCTCGATCCGGGTGCCGACGCTCGTCTCGCCGTCGGCGAGGTCGGCCTCGACGGCAGCACAGGTCGCGGCCTCGCACCAGGCGAGCAGCCGCGGCGTGCCGAGGACGGGCAGGCTGCCCGAGCCGACGGCGAGCGCCGTGTCCGCCTCGGTGACCGTGAACGTCAGCGTCGCGCTCGGTGTCATCGCCGCCCTCAGATGCCGAAGGTGTTGCGCGGGTAGGGCGCGTTGACGTCGGTGATCACGTTGACCAGGTACGGCGCGTCCGCGGCGAAGGCCCGGTCCAGCGCCGCGCCGATCTGGCGGGGGTCGGTGACCGTCTCGCCGGCACCACCGAGCGCGGAGACCACCTGGTCGTAGGCCGTGCGCGGCGCGAGGTCGGCCGCGACGTCGTACCCGTAGAGCAGCTGCATCGGGCCCTTCTCCAACCCCCAGGCGGAGTTGTTGCCCATCACCATCACGACCGGCAGGCCGTGCCGGACCAGGGTGTCGACGTCCATCAGCGAGAAGCCGGCCGCGCCGTCGCCCAGGAGCAGCACGACCTGCGACGACGGCCGCGCGATCCGCGCCCCGATCGCCGCGCCCAGGCCGGCGCCGAGGCAGCCGTAGGGACCGGGGTCGAGCCAGCAGCCGGGGCGCTTCGGCTCCACGAACTTGCCGGCGAAGGACACGAAGTCACCGCCGTCGCCGATCACGACCGCGTCGTCGGCGAGCCGGGGGACCAGCTCGCCGTAGATCCGCGCCGGGTGCACCGGGTCCGCCTCGGCGCCCAGCAGCTCCGCGTCGCGGGCCGACGCGGCAGCGACGGTGTCCTGCAGCGAGGTGATCCAGTCGGAGCGGTCGGGCTGGGCAGCGCCGGCGAGCGCCTCGAGCAGGCCGTCGAGCACGGCCGTCAGGTCGCCCGCCACCGACCCCGCCAGCGCCGCGTGCTGCGAGAGCTGGCCCGCCGAGTCCGCGATGTGTACGACGCCCGCGGGCTCGGCCCCGTCCTTCCCGCCGAACACGCCGTAGCCGAGCCGGAAGTCGAGCGGCGTCCCGACGACCACCACCAGGTCGGCCCCACCGAGCGCGGCCCCGCGGGCCTTCGTCACGAGCAGCGGGTGCCCGCCGGGGACCACCCCGCGGCCCATCCCGTTGGTGATCGCGGGCAGCCGCATCTCCTCGACCAGGCGCAGCGCGGCGTCCTCGGCGTGGTCGGCCCACACGTCGGTGCCGAGGACCAGCACCGGTCGCGCGGCGCGGGCGAGCAGCCCGGCGATCCGGTCGATCGCGTCGGTGTCCGGCGCGGCCCCGCGCAGCTCGCCGACGACGGGGACCCGACCGGTGCCGACGTTGAAGAACTCGTCCATCGGGACGTCGACATAGGTCGGACCGCGGTGCGACGAGCGGGCCTGGGTGAAGGCGGTGTCGAAGCCGGCGGCCACGTCGTCGGCGGTCATCAGCGTGGCGGCGTGCTTGGTGACCGGCGTGACGATCGGCAGGTGGTCGATCTCCTGCAGCGCCCCGGTGCCCCAGCGGTTGTTGGGGGCGCGGCCGCCGACGACGACCATGGGGGAGCCGGCGAAGGTCGCCTGCGCCATCGCGCTCACCCCGTTGGTGACCCCGGGCCCGGCCGTCAGCACCGCGAGACCCGGCACCCGGGTCAGCTTGCCGGTCGCCTCGGCCGCGAAGGCCGCTGTCTGCTCGTGGCGGACGTCGACGAGGCGCACCGGCGGCCCACCGCCGTCCGCCTGGCTCTTGACGGCGCCGTCGTACATCGGGAAGACGTGGGCGCCCGACAGGGTGAACATCGTCTCGACGCCGTGGGCCTGCGCGACGGCGACGGCGAGCTCGCCGGCGTGGCCGTGGCGCTCGGTGCCCGCAGCGGAGGTGTCGTCCGTGGTGGTGGTCACGTCCGCACCCTAGCCAGCAGGGGCGACGAGGAGGAGGGGGTTAGGCGAGGAAGACCGGGTGCACCCGGCGCAGCGACGCGACGAGGGCCAGCAGCAGGTCCGGCCGGATCGAGGGGTGGCGCGGCGAGATCGTCAGCTGCAGGTAGAGGGCGCGCAGCACCGCCTGGGCGTTGCCGTTGACGAGATAGGGGTCGGCGCCGGTCAGCACCCGCTCGCGGGCCCCGGCCTCGAGCCGGCGCACCCACGGCTCGACGATGTTGAGCGGCACCCGGTCGCGGCGCAGCACCTCCATGACGGCGTGCGCGATCCGGTCCGGCTCGCCGTGCACGAGGATCGGGGTGTCCCGGTCGAGCACGCGGTCGGCGATGACGTCGAGCACCACGGTCAGCTCGGTCGACCCGAAGTACGGCGACCGGGCGAGCGCGCCCAGGGCGTCGGCCCCGTTGGCGGCGGCGTGCGCCCAGCCCTTGCCCGGCACGAAGCCGCGCAGGTCGCGCTCGCGGACGTACCAGGCCATCAGCCGGTCGCCCCACTGCATGATCCGGCTCGGCGGCTGACGGCGCACCCGGGTGTCGCGGTCGATGCACTCGGCGAGGACCAGCGCGGAGAAGCTGCGGCGGAAGACGCTGTCGGTGTCGCGCTCGCCGATGCCGACCTCCAGCCCGGCGCACATGCCGTCGCCGAGACCGGCCAGCAGGTCGTCGTACACGCCGTGCTCGGTCCAGGTGGCCAGGAACGGGTAGGCGAGCCCGTCGCGGACGTGCGGGTCGGGGTCGCCCAGCATCCGGGTCAGGTCGGCCGTCAGGTCCGAGAGACGGTGCTCGGCAGGGGGAGTCCGCTCACCGTTGCGGAGTCCCTGCTGCAGGCGTGACCAATCCACCGACGCCATCAAGAAAAACCCCTCACGGACCAGCCCGACCTGAATCCCCCCACGGATACCTGGAGACAGGCTCCGGGATCATTCTGCCAAACGCCGTGAAGCGAGCGTGAGTCCGGTCGGTAACGTTCGGTGACGTGCCCTCCCTGTCTGCCATCGCGCGGCGCCACACCGACCTCGCGCCGGGCGACATCGCATGGCTCCAGCTGCTCCAGGCCGACTGGCAGGTCATCGCCGACCTGTCCTTCGCCGACCTCGTCCTGTGGCTCCCCGACCGCGACGGCAGCGGCTTCTGGGCGGGTGACCAGATGCGGCCGACGACCGGCCCGACGGCGTACGTCGACGACATCGTCGGCAGCTTCCTGCCGATCGGGCGCCGGACCCTCGTCGACGCGGCCTACGAGCTCGGCCGGATCGCGCGCGAGGGCGACCCGGAGTGGCGCGACGACGTCCCGGTCCGGGTCGAGGCGATCCCGGTGCGCCACGAGGGTCGCGTGATCGCGGTCGTCAGCCGCAACACCAACCTCCTCGGCGTACGGACCCCGAGCCTGCTCGAGATCAACTACCTCCAGGCCGCGTCGGACCTCGCGCACATGATCTCGACCGGCCTCTTCCCGAGCGCCGGCCAGCGCAGCGACCACGCGGACTCGCCGCGCGTGGGCGACGGCTTCCTCCGCGTCGACGCCGAGGGCCGGGTGGTCTACGCCAGCCCCAACGGCCTGTCGGTCTACCGCAAGCTGGGGCTCACCGGCGACCTCACCGGCCACCGGCTCACCGACCTGACCCGCGAGCTGGTCCCGTCGAAGAAGCGGCCCGACGAGGAGACGCTGAGCGCCGTCCTGGGCGGGCGGGCCCACCGCGACACCGAGCTCGGCTCGGCGGGCGGGCCGGGCGACGGCGTGTCGGTCATCGCGCGAGCGATCCCGCTGCGGCCCAAGGGCGAGCACATCGGCGCGATGATCCTGCTCCGCGACGTCACCGACCTGCGGCGGCGCGACCGCGAGCTGGTCACCAAGGACGCCACGATCCGCGAGATCCACCACCGGGTGAAGAACAACCTGCAGACGGTCGCGGCCCTGCTCCGCCTGCAGGCCCGACGGATCGGGTCCGAGGAGGCGGTCTCGGCCCTCGAGGAGGCGGTACGACGGGTCGGGTCGATCGCGATCGTGCACGAGATCCTCAGCCAGGCCGTCGAGGAGACGGTCGCCTTCGATGACATCGCCGACCGGCTGGCCCGCCTGGTCACCGACGTCGGCTCGACCACCGCCCAGGTCGGCGTGCGCCGCGAGGGGAGCTTCGGCGTGCTCACCTCCGAGATCGCCACGCCGCTGGCCATGGTCGTGATGGAGCTGATGCAGAACGCCGCCGAGCACGGCTACGAGAACGGCGCCAAGGGCGAGATCGTGCTCCGGGCGGAGCGGCACGGTGCCGTGCTCGAGGTCGCGGTCGAGGACGACGGCAAGGGCCTGCCCGCCGACTTCGACCTCGACGCCGCGACCAGCCTGGGCCTGTCGATCGTGCGCACGCTCGTGGAGTCCGAGCTGGGCGGTCACCTCACCCTGGGCCACGCCCCGGACGGCGGCACCCGGGCCGGCTTCACGCTCCCCGTGGAGTGAGGCTCAGCCTCAAACCGGCTGGCGGACCCTCGCGCGGGCGTTGCGGCGCTTCAGCGCGCGGCGCTCGTCCTCGCTGAGCCCACCCCAGACACCGTGGTCCTGTCCCGCCTCGAGCGCCCACGCGAGGCACTGCTCGCGCACGTCGCAGCGCCGGCAGACCGCCTTGGCCTCCTCGATCTGGAGGATGGCCGGGCCGGTGTTGCCGATCGGGAAGAACAGCTCCGGATCCTCGTCGAGGCATGCGGAACGGTGTCGCCAATCCATGGGGGAGATGCTCGCTTTCCATACGTTCGGAAGGCCCGGTCAGAGGGCACACGTGAAACCGCAAAAGTGAACGGCTTCACGATCGCTCCGGCAAGAGTTCCAAGGATTCGTTCGCGAATCAAGCAATTCCGGTGGTCTGATGGGTCACAAATAGCTGGTGGCCGGTGATGGCCTAGGGTTCGGGACCGTGACCGAGGGGCCCCAGGAACCGTCCGGCGCGGCTGCCGGCAACCCGCCGCCGCTGACCGCAGCGGCCTCGCTGGTGGGCGTCCAGGCCCTGGTGCTGCTCATCCTGGCGGTGCTGGAGACGGTCAACCTGGTCGATGAGCGGCGCTCGATGGGACTGTCGGTGACGGTCTTCTTCGCGGCGTACGGCGTCGTCCTGGTCGCCGCCGCGTGGGGGCTCCACCGGCGGGCGACCTGGGCGCGCGGCCCGGTGCTGATCACCCAGCTGATCATGCTCGGCCTGGCGTGGAACGTGCGCGAGCACGTGGTCGTGGCGATCGCGCTGGCGGTGTGCTCCGGCATCGTGCTCGCCGGGATGCTGCACCCGGACACGCTCGCCGCCCTCGACCGGGACCCGACCGCCGACGAGGACTGACCGGGCGAGCGGCTCAGCCCTCGGACTCCAGCGACTGCCGCAGCTGCTCGAGGGTGCGGCTGAGCAGCCGGGAGACGTGCATCTGCGAGACGCCGATCTCCTCGGCGATCTGCGACTGGGTCATGTTCTTGAAGAACCGCAGCAGCAGGATCTTCTTCTCCCGGGCGGGGAGGTTCTCCAGCAGCGGCTTGACCGACTCGCGGATCTCGACGTGCTCGAGCGCCTCGTCGTCGACGCCCATCGCGTCGAGCATGCTCTGGCCGGCGCCGCCGTCGGAGTCGTCGTCGGTGGCGTCGAGGGAGAGCGTGGAGTAGGCGTTGCTCGACTCCATGCCCTCGACGATCTCCTCGACCGAGCAGCCGATCGCCTCCGCGAGCTCGCGGGGCGTGGGGGAGCGGCCCAGGCGCTGGGTGAGCTCGGCGGTGGAGGCGCTGATCTGCATCCGCAGCTCCTGCAGCCGCCGCGGCACCCGGATCGCCCAGCCCTTGTCACGGAAGTAGCGCTTGATCTCGCCGATGATCGTGGGCGTGGCGTAGGTCGAGAACTCGACGCCCCGCTCGGTGTCGAAGCGGTCGACGGACTTGATCAGGCCGATCGTGCCGACCTGGACCAGGTCCTCGTAGGGCTCGCCGCGGTTGCGGAAGCGGCGCGCGCAGTGCTCGACGAGCGGCAGGTGGAGGTGGACGAGGGCATCGCGCGCGGTGTCGCGCTCGGCGGCCGAGCGCTCCTCGTCGCGGAAGACGACGAAGAGCTCGGCGCTGCGGCGTCGGGTCTCCTCGATCGACATCGACCGCCGATCGCCCCGAGACAGGTCGGCGGTCATGACTCGAGCGAGGACCGGAGGGTCAGCCGCACCGTGTAGGTGTCCGCGGTGGCGTCGATGGCGGCCTCGGCGGCCAGCGTGGCGAGCACCTGCCAGCCGAAGCTCTCGTAGTCGGGTGCCTCGGGCGCGCTCGCCACGGCGCTGATCGCGATCGCCAGCTCGCCGGGCTGCAGGCGGAACACGCAGTCGAGCACCGAGCCCTCGGCCGCCTCGTCCAGCACCATCGCGGCCGCCTCGGACACCGCGATCCGCAGGTCCTCGATGTCGTCCATCGTGAAGTCGACCCGGGCAGCCAGGCCGGCGGCGAGGGTGCGCAGGACGGACGCGTAGGCGCCGTCGGCGGGCAGCCGCAGCTCGACCTCCGCGGGGTCGCCGGTCATGGGCGTGGCGCCGGCCGCGGGGACGCTCGTCTCGGACATGCCGCTCCTCCGAGTGAAGTGGGGACCTGAACGCGGCCGAGCCTACGGCACCGGTACGACGAACGGCCGCGCCCCGGGTGGGGTGCGGCCGCTCGTCGTACCGAGGGGTCGGGATCAGCCGCCGAGCAGGCCGCCCAGACCGAGCAGGTCGAGCAGGTCGCCCAGGCCGGTCGGGTCGAGCACGGTGTCGAGGCCGAGGCCACCGAGCAGCTGGTCGAGCAGGTCGTCCAGGCCGAGGGCGGTGAGCACCGTGTCGAGGACGCCGAGCAGGACCTCGGGGTCGGGAGCGGTGCCGGTCTCGAGCAGGTCGCACAGCGGCTGGGCCTGCGGGGCGCTGCTGCACAGCAGGGCCAGCGGGCTGGCGGTGCTGCCGCTCGGGATCAGGGTGGCCAGGGTGTCGCAGATCGGCTGCGGGACGCCGGCGTCGCACAGGCTCTGGACCGGGCTGGCCGTCGGGCCGGCCGGGACCGCCTTGCAGTCGTTGTAGCGGGTGCGGGCGGTGTCGTTGGCCTTCTTCGCCTTGGCGAGCTCGGCCTTCGACTTGTTGTAGGTCCGCTTCTTGGCGTTCAGCGAGCGCTTCGCCTTGGCGACCGACGCCTTCTTCGCCTTCTTCGCCTTCTTGCCCTTGGCCTTCTTGGCCTGGGCCTTCTTCAGCGCCTGCGACGCCTTCGCGACGGCGTGCTTGGCCTTGGAGTAGGCGCGCTGGCGCTTGGCGAGCGTCGAGCGGCTCTGGCCGTACGCCGCCTCCTGGCTCGAGCAGTCGGGGGTCGCCGCTGCGGCGGCGGGTGCCGCGGCGGCCGGGGCAGCGGCCTGGGCCGGCGTGCCGACCCAGGTCAGGGTGAGGCCCAGGCTGACGGCCAGGGCGAGGACGATCTTGATCAGGGCGCGATGCATCGCGGGGTGTCTCCCTCCGGTTGGCCCGCGCTCAGGGGAGAGCCCGGGTGTGCGAGGAGGGATCGGCCCCGGAGGCCGAAATGACAGGAACCGCGCACCCCGAGGGGTGCGCGGCTCCCGAAATCAGGACCTAGGTCCTTGACCGTCGACCGAGGTCAGGCCTTCTTCGTCTGCGCTCGCTGGCGCTCGCGCGACTCAGGCGTTCGCCGCAAGCCCACGAGCCCGGGATCCGCTGCGCGCGGCAGCTCCGCTTCTCCGGGCTCGTGGGCTCGGGCTCACTTCTTCGTCTCCTTGTGGGCCACGGTCAGTGATAACCGTTGACCACCGTTGACTAGCGGGGCCTGACCTGCGGAAACGTGTTGATAACCGTTGAGCGTCCGCGACTGGTTTGCGGACTCTCTGCGGACTGAGCGGAAGGAGGAACCACAGCTCACCGGGGCGCTCGCCCCACCCCACACGAAAGCGGCCCCGGCCGGTGTTCGAGCACCGACCAGGGCCTAGGAACTAGTGCGATAGGAGCACAAGAACCATGACTGCATCATCCAACGACCGGCGGCGGGGGAGCCATCTGGTCGAGATCACCTGTCCGGCATGGTGCGTCTACACGCCGGCCGAGCACGCCGCCTTCGGCGACTGCGACCCGCGAGACGTCCCCCTGCACGAAGGCTCTCCGTTGGGGCGCTTCGTGTTCTGGGCGCTCGGAGACGGAGCGCCGTTCGCGACCATCGTCGAGAGCATCGTCCCGGATAACGACCTCGCTGCGGCGGACCTCCGGGCCCTGTCGCGAGAGGCCGAGCAGGCGGCCGCGTGGCTGGAGGCTCAGTCGAGCCCGTCGCGGTAGCCGACGATCGTCGCCGAGGGAGCGCCGCCGGGGCCGCGCTTGAGGTCGGGGCCGAGTTCGGCGACAGCGGCGTCCACGGCCGCCTCGTCGGCGGTGTCGGTGCGGACCCGGACCATGATCCCGCCGGACATCCGCTTGGCCTTGTGGACTCGGAATCCCTCAGCGACGAGTCGGCGCTGCACGTCTTCAGCCTGCTCGTCGGAGCCGTAGAGGTACACGAACTCTTGTGTCATGCGAACCACTGTGCATGAAGGGTCCGATCCAATGTCGCCCGGCAGCGCAGGGCCGCCCCATCCAAGCAGGCGGGGGCGGCCCTGTCTTTCGTCAGGTGGTGCGCCTCGTCACCGTCGGCGCGGTCGCTCGCAGGCGTTGCAGAGGCGCCACTGCCAGTGCTGGAGTCGGCCCCATCCAGGCCGTCCGGCGTTGATGTAGCCGTCGAGCAGAGCATGAACGATGCGGTCGGCGAGCCCTAGCGCCGCGGAGATCACGTCCAGGATGCTACGCCGACCTATGCTCCAGCGACGTGATGAGCGACCAGCCGCTTCCCCGGATCTCCTTCAACCGACGGGAGGCCGCCGAGATCCTCGGCGTGTCCCCCGACACCATCAAGCGGGCGCAGTACGCCGGCCACCTCCGCGCGAAGTCGACATCGGCCGACCGCGATGGCAGGACGACCGGCGTCACCCTGTACGCGCTTGAGGATCTCCGCGCATGGTTCGACAGCCTTCCTGATGCGTGAGGATCACGCCTCCCGGACGAGCCGCTCGACCACGCGAGCCAGAAACTCGACGTCGGCCATGAGGTGCGCGACCACCTCGAGCGCGTTGGTCGGCTCGCCCTCGTTGGCCGCCATCGTGACGCTGCGGATGTAGGCCTGGGTCTCGGTGAGCCGCTCGAGCGCGACGTTCTTGTCCTCCACGCTCCAGCAACTCATCAGAACGTCACTCCTCGGACACCGTTCGAGCGCGCGAAGTCCAGGGTGGCCTGGATCTTCGCGCCATGCGAAATCTTGTCGAGCTGGTCAGCAGACAGCCGGATCTCGATCGGCTCCGATTCTCGCCCGCTGTTCTGCGACGCGAACGCCTCGAGCGCCGGCGTGCCGAAGCCCTTCTGGAGCTGCGACGCCATCACCGCGCCGGAGCGCTTCACGTAGGTTCCGTTCGACTTGAGCTGGACGATCAGGCCGGCCGTCACCTGGTCGCCGATCTTGCGGAACTCCCGCGACGGCGACTTGATGCCCAGCGCCCTCTTCACGGCCGTCACCAGCGCCGTCGCCATGGTGGTGGCGATCTTGTCGAGCGACTTCTGCTCGGCCTCCAGTCCCTTCACGAGCCCCTGTGCCGCCTGCACACCGGCGCCGTAGTAGCGGTCGGCCATCGACCCGCCGAGCTGCGTGCCCGTCTTCGCGAGCTCGGCCTGCAGCGCGTTGATCTCCGTGACCGCCGACGCGCCGCCTGCCGCGATCGCCTCCGCGGTCGCCAGCGCCGCCTCCGGGCCGGCGTCGAGCATCTGCTGGATCGACGCCTGGTTGAGCTTGTCGTCGGCGAGCTGGCGGATCAGCGCGGCGAAACGCTGCGCTGCCACGACCTTGTTCTTCAGCTCGTTGATCAGCGACGTGATCGACACCGTGCCGTCTTCGTTGCGGCCGAGCTGGGTGACGTCGCCCGTCGCCTTGATCGAGTCGACGATCGCCTTCTTGTAGTCGTCGTACTGGTCGGTCAGCTCCTTCAGCCGGTCGCGCGCCTTCTCGAGCTTGGCGGTGACCCGGTCCTGCGCCAGACCGTTCTGTCGGAGCGCGCGGAAGGTCGCTGCGTAGCGCTTCAACAGGGCACGCTCGCGCGCGCCTTCGTTCTTCCCGGTGATCGACTTCTCGATCTGCGCGCTGATCTTCTCGAGCGCCGAGGACACACCGGACGATCCTGCCCGGACGCCCTCGAGCACCGCCGACATGAGCTTCTGACCGGCGGTGCGCGCCCGCGGCTGAGAGGCGCGCATCCCGACGACGAGTCCCGCGCCGAGGTCACGGCCCAGCTCGGCCGTCTTGCGCGACGGTGAGTGGCTGTCGGCCTCCCGCCTGGCGGCCGCAATCGCATCGCGGACCGCGCCCGACATGATCGCCGACAGCGCCGGGCCAGTGCCGGCCATCCCGTTCAGCAGACCCTGCTTTAGCTGGTTCCCGACCTTGGTCGACCCGGCGGCGGTGGTGTTCGCGTTGGCGACGGCCGTGCGGACGCTCTTGACGTAGGGCGCCAGGTTCGGGTGCGCCTTCTCGATCGCCTCCAGCTTCTTCTTGATGATCTTCTGGTCGCGCTCGGAGATATGCGCACCCTCGCTGATCGCGGTCTTGATGCCGGCCAGCCAGCCCTTCAGCGTGACCTTCGTGTTCTGCACGGCGATCAGCCGCTCGCGGACCTTCGCGACCTTCGCGCCGGTTGTCTCGGCCCCGGTCTCCCGGATGATCGCCTTCACCGTCTTCGGGAGCAGGTCGTAGCGGTTGGCCAGCCTGGCGATGCCGCGGGTCGTCGGGAGAACGCCCTCCGCCTCAATCGCGGTGCGCTTCGCGGTCGGCAGACCCTTCAGCGCGTTGCCGAAGTCGGCGGTGGCGATCGCCGCGTTCTTCGCGTCCGTCGTCGCCTTGACGATGGTGCCGCCGACTGCCTCCATGCCGCCGGTCAGAGCCTCGGCGGCGTCGGCCGCCCGCTGGGTGGTGATGTTGCCGAGCTGGAGCGCGGCGTTGACTCGGGCGACCGCGTCGGCCTCGCCGAGCGTGGCCCGGACGACGTCGCGCCGGGTCAGCCCGAGGTTGGACAGGCCGTTGAAGGCGTTCTGTTCCTGGAGGCTGTTGTAGACGGCCGCCGTGGTCGTCTTCGTGTAGGCCGCCGTCAGCTCGTTGAGGGAGCTCCGGATCCGGTCATAGGCCTGCTTGCCGACCTCGGCCCAATGCTCGGCGGTCCCGATCGTCTGGCCGAGGCTGTTGACCCCGTCCTTGGCGGTGTCAGCGCTCTTGGAGAGGCCCACCAGCGCCCCCGCGCCGGCGCCGATAGCCGCACCCCACGGACCGCCGAGAGAGAACCCCAGCAGCGCACCGCCGGCGGCGGTGGTCAGCGTCTTCATTTCGGTCGACGTCTGCTTCGACGCCTGCATCAGCGCGACCATGCCGCCGACGCCGGCGACAGACCGAGCCGCGCCACCGAAGCCGACCATGGCCTCTCGAGCCTTGCCGAACGCCGTGGTCTGGTAGGACATCGCGGCGCGGTTCTGCGCGAGCCGCTGGCCGAACGTGACCATCGACGCCCCGGCCGCCGTGGCCGAGGTGCGGGCCAACAGCAGGCCGGCCGACAGCTTCGGCAGCACCAGCGCGGCGATGCCGACCTGCACACCGACCTCCTTCACCGGACCGGGCAGGTTCGCGAAGAACTTCGTCGTCTCGCCGACGACCTTGGCCGTCGCCTCGAGCGGCGGCAGGAGCGCGGACCCGATCTCGCGTGCCGTCGACCTGATCTCGCCCTGGTTCTTGCCGAGCCACTTCGAGAAGTCCTGCACGGCGGGCACGATCTCGCTGCGGGCGAACTTCGCGAGGTCGGTCATCACGGGCAGGAGTGCTGTGCCGATCTCGGCCTTCACGTTGTCGACCTCGGCGCCGAGGCGCTGCTGCTGGCCGGCGAGCGTGTTCGACTCGCGCCCGAACGATCCGGCGGCGTCCTTGGTCTGCTTGAACAGGAGCTGCTGGGTCGCGAGCTGCTTCGACACTGATTCCTGCGCCGGGCTGAGCTTCTTCAGCTCCTTGCCGTACTTCTGCTTCGCCACCTGGTTCGCGGCCGTGTTGATGGTGTCCTGCTTGAGCGTGACGCCGTACTTCTCGAGCTGGTTGAACTCGCCCTTGTAGGCCGCGGTCAGCGCGTCGACCGCATCGGTCACCGTGCCGCCGTACATCGCCGACAGGTCGGACGCCAGCTTCAGGTGCTCGCTCGTGGTCGACGACAGCCGGCCCAGCGACACACCCTGGTTCTTGAACAGCGCGCCGAGGAGGTTCGACGACTCCCGGTAGGCGTTGGCCGACAGCCCGACCGCGTCGGCCGCTTCCTTGCTCTGCTTGATCACCGTGTTGGCGTACTTGCCGTAGATCGCCTGGGTCGCGCCGATCGACTGCTGAGCCTCGGACGCAGCGGTGATCGACGACTTCGCGAGAACGGCGATGCCAGCCGCGCCGGCGGCCGCGGCGACGGTCAGGCCGCGCTTCATCGAGTCGCCGAGGCTCGAGAGGTCCTTGCGGGCCTTGTCCGCGTCCGCGACGACGGAGATCCGGATGGGTCGGGTGGGCATCGGCCTACCGCCTTCCTGTCGAGTGGGAGATCGCCCGTGATCGGGCGTGGTCCAGGGAGAGAGACACGGACAGTCCGGCATGTCGGGGGTGGGGTGCCGGCCCCGAAGAACGGGTGTCGGGCCCAGCGGGCCGGGAGTGGCTGGCGGCCATGGACGGGAGGACCTCCGCCGTGCCGTGCTCCCGGTCCGCTGGGTGTCTCAGGATGTGGCTGGTCATGCGGCCAGCCAATGTGCGGCGGGATGCCTCGGGTTGGGCGTGATCGAGACCTCGTCGATGGTGTGGACGTCGCCGATGTCGAAGTGCCCGCGGCCGCGGACGTAGCCGAAGTACCGCTCGGCCTGCCGGGTGGTGACCATCGGGCTCAGGCCGGTGACCCGGCGTGTGGTGACCAGGTCGCGCACTCTGCCGGTGACCGGGTCGAAGGTGTCGTCCCATTCGCCGAACAGCAGGAGCTGGTGGCGGTTGGTGATCTGCGCGCGCGTGACCCAGCCGGCGGGCTGGAGTACGTCGTGGCGCCAGAGCACGGGGATCTCCAGGCTGTCGGCGCTGGCCCACTCGTCGAGGCTGTTGGCCTCGAGCAGCAGCGTCGTACCGTCGATGTGGACCGGCTTGCCAAGCATGATGGAGCCGAGGAGCGTCACCGTGCCCACCTCGAACCTGAAGTGAGGTTGAGGTTTGGGGGCGCCGCGGCGTGGGCCAGGCTCACGCGATCTCTCCGATCTCGTTGTGGCCGTGCTCCCGGAGGTTGGCAAGGCCCTGGTCCGGCACGTAGGCCATGCCGAACAGCTTGTGTGCGCCCTCGGGGATGTCGATATCAGTGGGCGCCGACAGCAGCCGCTGCTGCGGGTGCAGGGCCAGGTGCAGCGCCTCCCAGAAGCCGCGGGCCTCGGGGGTGAGCTCCGGAGACGATCCCGGCTTGGCCCACTCCGCGACGGCCGACGCCTCCTCGAATGCGGCTGCGGCTTCCTGTGCCAGGTCGTAGCAGCGCCACGCCTCGGCTCGCCGCTCGCGGGCGTTCCACCCTTCCTCGGCGTGCTCGGCGAAGGCGGCGGCGTGCTGTCGGGCGACACGTGCGGCCGTGGTCGCGATCTCGGCGCGGTCGAGGGCCTGTTCGCACTGCCTTGCGGCGACGGAGACGAAGCGTGCCGCGACGTGAGCGGCGGCCCATCGGTCGGGGTCGCTCTTGAGGAGGCGTGCGGAGCGGAACTCCTTCGACGGCTTGCCGGCGGCGTGGTCGGCGGCGTCGGCCGCCATGGCGGCTGTCCAGCCGTCGCCGAGCGGGCCGGGGCGGTTGTGCTCGAGCTCGTTGAGGGCGTTGGTGGCGGCGACGACAGCGGCCTCGAGCTTCACTAGGGGCGCGGCGAGCTCGTCGCCGACGACAGTGGCGACGTCTGCGGAGGCGGGTGCGTTGTTCCTCGGGATGCGCGGGGCGGGGAGCAGGCCGGCGAAGGGCCCGGCCTCAAAGGCGGTGGTCACCCGGACGAGCGGGGTGGGCGGTACGGGGCGCGGGGCAGGCTCAGCGTGGCGGCGGATGATGCGGTTGGCGATGGACATGGGTGCTCCTCAGTGGTGGTTGGGGTCGACGATCTTCGGCGGCATGCCGGGGGTGGACTTCTTGCTCCGCTTGAACGCCTGGACGGGCGTCTCTCGCGGCGGCTCGGGCGCTGCTTTGCGAGCGCGGGGTTTCCGGGCGCGCTTCGGCTTCGGGGTGTTGGTCATCAGGTCCTCCGGGTGGTCCGGCGGCGTTGGCGCCGCGGCGTCTGGTCCCGCTCGGCTCGGCAGTCGCGACAGAGCGGGATCCGGGGCTCGGGGCGGAGCACGGTGCCGCGACGGTGGCAGCCGATGCAGGTCAGGTAGTAGCGCTTCATCGGGGGCGTCCCTTCGGGGCGAGGTGGGGTCGGCAGGTCAGGCAGGGGATGGGGCGGCCGGCGGCGTCTTCGCCGAGCCATCCATCGCGGCATCGGTCGTCGTGGCTCGGGGGAGAGGTCTCGTCGTCTGGGTGCTCGTCGGCGGGGTCGCCGTAGCGGTCGAGGTGGCCCATCAGCTCGCCTCCTGCTCGCGCACCTGGTGGATGGGGTGCTCGTCGGGGAGTGCGCAGCACTCGCCGGTCCAGGGATGCGGGGCGAGGCGGAGGCGGGTAGCGGCTTCCCCTGCGGCGCCGGCCGGTTGCGCGTCAGCGCTGGCCGGTCCGGTGCCCCCTCCCTGTCCCTGTCCCTTCGGGACGGGAAGGGAGGGGTGGGGAAGGGAGGGCGTAACGATCCCGGTCTCGTTACCCGTCGCGTTACCTGTCACGCGGTTGCAGAACCGGGGGTCGCACTGGCTGTGATCGCCAGCCGCGTGTAGTTCCTTCCGCAGCCGGTATCGCTTCTGCCTGTCCGCGTTGCGGCTGTGTCGCGCGCGCACGGTTTCCGCGTCCTCTTGGTCAGTCCAGTCGACGTGCAGCACGTCGCGCTCAAGCGAGGCGGTCACCAGGCCGGCCGCCTCGAGCTCTGCGACGAGCTCGAGGGAGTCCGGGTCGTCGCAGATCCGGCGCAGCATGTACGCCGGGAAGGCGCCGTCGAGCAGCTCGCGGTTGCAGTAGACGAGCAGCTCGACGAACAGCAGTCGGGCGCTGCGCGACACGCGGCCGAGGTCGGCGCGGTCGTAGAAGTTATCGCCGAGGCGGGTCCAGGTCACGCGGCGGCCTCCAGGCGCGAGGGGTGGCACTCCTCGCGCGCGTGAGCGAGCCGCCGACGGTCGCGGGACATCACCCGGCACGGGCTGCCGGCCACCGCGCCACAATGCGGACACGCGACCTCGGGCGCCGGCGGCTTGCGGCGCCACCGAGCGAGGTGGCACGGCCGGGACTGCTGCCGGCACTCCTCGGTGCACACCGGGCCGTGGGCCCGCGCCGGCGGAGGCGGCGCCGTCGGGTCGAAGGCGTAGAAGGTCTCCACCACTCAAGAAGCCTTCGACCTGGCGGCCTCGATGAACGCTTCGACGTCCTCGCGGGCGTACAGCACGCGGCGGCCGATCTTGAACGACCGCGGGCCCTTCCCGACGTGGCGCCAGTAGCGCACCGTCTCGGCGGGGGCCCGGAGGACCTGTGCCACTTCGGCGGTCGTGAGGTGTTCCTGCATCGCGTCTTCCTTTCCGCGCTCCAACGGGAACCAACGGTGGTTGACCACGCCTTGCAATGCAAGTAGTGTCCCTCTCACTTAGAGAGGAAAGGCGATGCCTAGACCGACACCACCCCGCTCGATTCAGGCCGGCGAGGACAACCTGCGGAAGCGCATCGCGCTCGAACGCGCCGAGCGCGGCCAGGGATACGATGCGCTCGCCAAGCTGATGACGGAGGTCGGTTGCCCGATCCGCGGATCAGCCCTACAGCGCATCGAGAAGGGCGACCCGCCGCGGAGCGTCTCCGTCGATGAACTGGTCGCACTGTCGCTCGTCTGGGACATGCCTGTCTCGGAGCTGCTGATGCCGATCGAGCTGCGGAACCAGAGGCGAGGGCAAGAGCTGGCGGCCAGCATGGCCGAGGCCGAACGCTCGCTGGCCGAGGCCCTCGAGCTGCTGCATGACACGGCGTTCGAGCTCAGCCAGGTCGACGAAGAACTGCTGGAGTACGCGATGGGTCATCGTGACCAGTTGTTCGCTGGACCGCCGGGGATCACCGGCGCGTGGAGCGAGAAGCCCTATCTCTGGGCCTGGCACCTCCAGGTCATCCGACTGCTTCCCGACGTCGTCAACGGGCATGCCGAGTACCTCGAGGCGATGGCCGCCGGCCGATGGAACTACGAGATTCACTTCCCGAGCGACGGGCGGGGCGAGTGATGGGCAGCATCCAGAAGCGCGACACGGGCAAGTACCGGGCTCGCTACCGAGACGCCGCCAACAAGGAGCACTCCAAGCACTTCGACACGAAGGCTGAGGCGAGGCGATGGCTCGTTGACCAGGAGTCGAAGCTGCTGCGCGGCGATTGGGCCGACCCCCGACTCGGCCGGGAGACGCTGCGCGCCTACGCGACGCGCTGGGAGGCGATCCAGGTCGCGTCGGAGGGCACGAAGCGGATCACCGACAACGCGCTGCGGCTGCACGTTCTCCCGAGGTTGGGTGACATGCGGCTCGCGTCAATCCGGCGCAGCGACGTCCAGGCGCTCGTCAAGGAGCTGGAGGCGAAGGGGCTGGCGCCGAAGAACGTCGAGAACATCTACGCCGTGCTGAGCCGGGTGCTCGACTCGGCCGTCGAGGACCGGATGATCGCGACCACGCCGTGCCGGCGGATCGCGCTGCCGAAGGACCACGGCGAGGAGGTGACGATCCCGACGCTCGAGGAGGTCGAGAGCGTGCGCCAGGCGCTGGGGGAGCGCTGGCAGGTCATCCCCGTCGTGCTCGCGGGCTCGGGCCTGCGGATCGGTGAGCTGCTGAGCCTGAGGCGCGACGACGTCGACCTGAAGGCCGGCACGATCCGCGTCGAGCGCCAGCGCCTGCAGAGCAACGAGATCGCCCCGCTGAAGTCGAAGGCGTCGCGTCGTACCGTGCCGGTCGGCAAGGTCGTAACGAAGGCGCTGGCGGCGCACCTGCTGCGATTCCCGGCGACCGCTGAGGCGCTGTTCGTCGACGAGGTGGGGGAGCCGCTGACGTATCGGCGGTGGAAGCGGCTGCTGTCGGACGCCGCCGCGGCGCAGCTCGACGATGATGGCCAGGTCGTGCGGCCGGCGGTCGCGCTGACGAGCCACTCATTCCGGCACTTCGCGGCGTCCGCGCTGATCTCGGGCGGCGCCTCGGTGAAGCAGGTGCAGACGTTCCTCGGGCACGCCTCGGCCGTGATCACGCTGCGGACGTACTCGCACCTGTTCCCGGGCGACGAAGACCGGACCCGGAACGTGCTCGACGCCGCTCTCGGCCCGCTGGTGAGCCTTGCGGACTCTGTGCGGACTGAGGCGGCGTCGAGCGAGTAAACGTGCAGGTCAGAGACCTACAAGGCCAGATCAGGCCTTCTTCGTCTCCCAGAAGATCTCCGCGATCTCGTCGATCTTGGCGAGCAGCTGGTCGGCGACCGCGGCGTCGAGGGTGCCCTTGGTGCCGGCGGCACCGGCGAGCTTGGTGGCCTCGTTGACGAGGGTGTGCAGCTGCGGGTACTTCTCGAAGTGCGGGGGCTTGAAGTAGTCGGTCCACAGCACCCACAGGTGGTGCTTGACCAGCTCGGAGCGCTGCTCCTTGATCAGGACCGCGCGGGTGCGGAAGTCCGGGTCGTCGCTGTCCGCGACCTTGGCGATGACGGCCTTGATCGACTCGGCCTCGATGCGGGCCTGGGCCGGGTCGTAGACGCCGCACGGCAGGTCGCAGTGGGCGGAGACCTCGATCGTGGGGGCGACGAGCTTGCGGGTGAGACGCGAGAACATGTGGGTCCTCTCCTGGAGAGCGACGTGGCCGACGCGGTCGACACGTCTTCGACGGGGAACGAACTGCTGACTGCGACACTACTCGGCATGGCAGCCGGGGCAACGGGAGGTCGGGAGTCCGGACA
Organism: Nocardioides sp. SRI_004; assembly: GCF_057586415.1. NCBI lineage: Bacteria > Bacillati > Actinomycetota > Actinomycetes > Propionibacteriales > Nocardioidaceae > Nocardioides > Nocardioides sp. SRI_004. The sequence continues at coordinate 23,695 of NZ_JBYCZV010000022.1, read as the reverse complement.
GGCGCCGGTACGGCGCAGGGTGGGCCTGGCCGTCGTCCACGGCGACTCGATGCGGCCGACGCTCGCGCCGGGGGACCGCCTGCTGGTGCTGTGGGGCGCACGGGTCCGGCCCGGGCGGGTGGTCGTGGCCCGCTTCGCCGACGGGACCGTGGTGGTCAAGCGGGCCGCCGAGCGCCGCGACGACGGATGGTGGCTGCGCGGGGACAACCCGGACGCCGGCGTGGACTCGCGGCACCGGGGCGCGGTGCCCGAGGGCGACGTCTGGGCGGTCGCCCGGGCCCGGCTCTGGCCGCGTCCGCGCCTGCTGTGACCGTTGTCATCCGGACGCGGTCCGGGCCGGGGTCGGCGGTGTGGAAGGATTGTCGTCCGTGGCCGCTGACGTTTCCTCCCCGCACCCGCGCGCGGGTGACCCGGTGTTCGACCTGCACCTGGGCGGCAAGATGGCGACGGTACCCACGGCCGACGTCAGCACCAAGGACCAGCTGTCCCTCGCCTACACCCCCGGCGTCGCCGAGGTGTGCGAGGCGATCGCGGCCGACCCGGAGCTGACCCGTCACTACACCTGGGTGCCGAACACCGTCGCGATCGTCACCGACGGCACCGCCGTGCTCGGCCTGGGCGACATCGGCCCCGCCGCCGCGATGCCGGTCATGGAGGGCAAGGCGGTCCTGTTCAAGCAGTTCGGCGGTGTCGACGGCATCCCGATCTGCCTGGCGACCACGGACGTCGAGGAGATCATCGAGACCGTCGTCCGGCTCGCGCCGAGCTTCGGCGGCATCAACCTCGAGGACATCTCGGCGCCGCGCTGCTTCGAGATCGAGGACCGCCTCAAGGAGGCCCTCGACATCCCGGTCTTCCACGACGACCAGCACGGCACCGCCGTGGTGACGCTCGCGGCCCTGGTCAACGCGCTGAAGCTGACCGGCCGCAGCGCCGAGTCGACCCGCGTGGTCATCTCCGGCGCCGGCGCCGCCGGTGTCGCGATCGCGAAGATCCTGCTCGCCGCCGGCATCAAGGACATCGCGGTCACCGACCGCAAGGGCGTGGTCAGCTCCGACCGCACCGACCTCACGGCGTCGAAGAAGGCCCTGGCCGAGCTGACCGCCGACCTGTGCGGTCGCCGTGGCACGCTCGCCGACGCCTTCGACGGGGCCGACGTCTACATCGGCGTCTCCGGCGGCACCGTGCCCGAGGAGGTCGTCGCGACGATGGCCGACGACGCGATCATCTTCGCGATGGCCAACCCGAACCCGGAGGTCCACCCGGAGGTCGCCCACCGGCACGCCCGGGTCGTGGCCACCGGCCGCTCGGACTTCCCGAACCAGATCAACAACGTGCTCGCGTTCCCGGGCATCTTCCGCGGCGCCTTCGACGTCCACGCCAGCTCGATCACCGAGAACATGAAGGTCGCCGCCGCCGACGCGCTGGCCGCGCTCGTCGGTGACGACCTCTCCGAGGACTTCGTGATCCCCTCGCCGTTCGACCCGCGGGTCGGTCCGGCGGTGGCGGCCGCGGTCGCCGAGGCGGCGCGCCGCGACGGCGTCGCCCGCGCCTGAGCCGGAGCCGTCCGGCCCCCGAACGGGGGTGCCCGACGTCCGTGGCGCCTCGATAGGTTGAGACCCGTGTTCGCCGTCTACGCAGACTCCTTCGCCAGCTCCGCCGACGACCCGCTGACCGGCCTCGTGCTCGGGGAGCGCCCCGACCCGGTCGCTCCCGAGGGCTGGACGACGGTCACCGTGAAGGCGGCCTCGCTCAACCACCACGACCTGTGGTCGCTGCGCGGCGTCGGCCTCAAGGCCGAGGCGCTGCCGATGATCCTGGGCTGCGACGCGGCCGGGTACGACGAGGACGGCAACGAGGTCGTCGTCCACGCCGTCGTCTCCGACCCGGCGTGGATTGGTGACGAGACCCTCGACCCCCGCCGCTCGCTGCTGTCCGAGCGCCACCAGGGCACCCTCGCCGACAAGGTCATCGTGCCGACGCGCAATGTCGTGCCGAAGCCCGCGTCGATGTCCTTCGAGGAGGCCGCCTGCCTCCCGACGGCGTGGCTGACGGCGTACCGGATGCTCTTCACGCAGGGCGGGCTCAAGGCCGGCGACACGGTGCTCGTGCAGGGCGCCGGAGGTGGGGTCGCGACCGCGCTCATCGCGCTGGCCCGCGCCGGTGGCCTGCGGGTGCTGGCCACCAGCCGCGACGAGGCCAAGCGCGCCAAGGCGCTCGAGCTCGGCGCCCACGAGGTGTTCGAGTCCGGCGCACGCCTGCCCGTGAAGGTCGACGCCGTCATGGAGACCGTCGGCCGCGCGACGTGGTCGCACTCGATCCGCGCGCTGCGTCCCGGCGGCAAGATCGTCATCTCCGGCACCACCTCCGGCCCGAACCTCGACGACGCCGAGCTGACCCGGATCTTCTTCCTCCAGCTCTCCGTGATCGGCTCCACGATGGGCACCCGCGACGAGCTGGCCAGCCTGGTCACGATGCTCGACGCCACCGGGGTGCGTCCGGTGATCGACCGGGTGCTGCCGATGACCGAGGCGCGCGACGGGTTCGCGGCGATGGCTGCCGGTGACGTCTTCGGGAAGATCGTCTTCACGCGCTGAGGTGGTGGGAGTTTCACCGGCCGGCCGGTGAAACTCACGGTTGGACGACGAAGCTTCATCGTCCAAGCGTGAGTTTCGTCGTCCAGGCACGGGAGAAACACCGGCCGGCCGGTGAAACTGGCGCGGCCCGCAGCCGCCCGCCCGCCGACGGATTTAACCGTTGGCGGGAATGGCTGTCGGTGCTGGACGATTGACTCCTGACAGCGCCGTGGGAAGTCCGATGACTTTTTCTCGCGGCACCTGTCGAAACAGTGTCGGCCCGTTCGTGGAACTGGTGAAGCGAGGGCCGCACCGATTCGTCCGGCAGCACCAGGTCGGCCACCGCTGGACCATGCCTCCCAACCGATAGGACCCGCCATGACTGCGCCCACCGGGCCCACCGAGACCGGCGACGCCAACGACGTCACCGAGTTCGAGCAGGAGTTCAGCGCCCCGGCGACCCCGGGTGCCGCCGCCGCTCCCGTCGGCCGCACCCCGCTCGTGATCAAGCTGCTCGTCGCGGCGACCTTCGTCGTCATCCTGAACGAGACCACGCTGGTCAACGCCGTCCCCAGGCTGATGACCGACTTCAACATCACCGAGACCACCGCCCAGTGGTCGCTGACGGTGTTCATGCTGACGATGGCAGCGGTCATCCCGGTGACGGGCTGGTTCCTGCAGCGGGTGACCACGCGCACGGCGTACGCCACCGCGATGATCACCTTCAGCCTCGGCACCCTCGTCGCGGGGGTCGCCCCCACCTTCGGGGCGCTGCTCGTCGGCCGGGTCGTCCAGGCCGGTGGTACGGCGGTCATGATGCCGCTGCTGATGACCACCCTCATGACGGTCGTCGCCGCGGAGGACCGCGGCCGGGTCATGGGCCAGGTCACCCTGGCCATGTCCTGCGCCCCGGCGCTCGGCCCCGCCGTGTCCGGCGTCCTGCTCCACTTCGGCTCGTGGCGGCTCATCTTCGCCGTCGTGCTCCCGATCGCCGTGCTGGTCGGCTTCTTCGGCTTCAAGCAGCTCGAGAACGTCGGTGAGACCACCTCGAGCCCGATCAGCTGGGCGAGCGTCGTGCTGGCCGCGGGCGGCTTCAGCACCTTCGTGTTCGGCCTTAGCAAGGTCGGCCACTCCGCGTGGGAGACCGTGGCGGCCTTCATCGGCGGCGGCGTCGCCCTCATCGCGCTGTTCGTCCTGCTGCAGCTGCGCCTGCAGCGCTCCGACCGACCGCTGATGGACCTGCGCACGCTGAAGACCCGCAACTTCACGGTGTCGCTGATCCTGATGTCGGCCGGCTTCATGGCCTTCCTCGGCTCGATGCTGCTGCTGCCGCTCTACCTGCAGAACCTGCGTGGCCTCAGCGAGCTGCAGACCGGCCTCCTGGTGATGCCGGGGGGCCTGGCGATGGGTCTGCTCGGTCCGCAGGTCGGCAAGGTGTTCGACCGGATCGGTGCCCGGCCGCTGGTCATCCCCGGCTCGATCGCGATGGTGGCGCTGCTGTTCGGCCTGAGCAGGATCGGCGCCGACACGCCGTACCCGGTGCTCGTGGCGCTCCACGTCGCGCTGATGGCGAGCCTCGCGACCATCTTCACGCCGGTCTTCACGATCGGCCTGGGTGACCTCGCGCCGCAGCTGTACTCGCACGGCAGCTCGCTGCTCGGCACGCTGCAGCAGGTCGCCGGCGCCATCGGCACCGCGCTGCTGGTCGTCATCATGACCAACCGCACGGAGAGCCTCGCCGAGGACGGCGCCAGCAAGGCGGACGCGTTCATGGGCGGTCTGCAGTGGGCGTTCTTCGCCGGCGGCGTGATCGGCCTCGTCGTGATCGCCATGTCGCTGCTGCTGCCGTCGAAGGCGGAGACGCCGGCTGGTGCGCACGGCGGGCACTGAGTCCAGGCGCATGTGCATGAATCCCCGGTCGACCGGGGATTCATGCACATGTCGGGCGTTGCAACCCCTGACAAGCGCAGGAACCGCCTGTCCGCTGTGACCTGAGGTGCGGAAGTGACGCCCTCAGCCCAGGAACTCGTCCATCACCGGCCAGCTCACCTGCGCGGCCCGCGGTCCGGCGACGAGGCCGAGGTGGCTGAGGCCGTCGGCGGCGGCGTACCGCGCCCCCGGTACGACGTCGGCGCCGGCCCGCACGGCCGGACCGTCGGCGATGTTGTCGGTCTCGCTGCCGACGAAGAGCACGCGGGTGCGGATGTCGCCGAGGCTGACCTTCCGGTCCCGGCCCAGCTGGACGGTGCCGGTGGCCAGCTCGTTGCGGACCATGAGCCGGGTGTGGATCTGGTGGTAGGCGCGGCCCGGGTAGCCGGGCATCTCGGCGATGAAGCCGTCGATGGCGGTGGTCCGGGCGAGCGTCTCCGCGTCGAGGATGTTCTTGGCCAGGTGGTAGGCCTTGGTGAGCTCGCGCCTGGGCGCCATGGCGCGATAGCTGGCCCGCACCACGTGCCGCGGGACGCCGCCCAGCGCGGCGGTCGGCGCGGTGACGGCCCGCGAGCCGAGCAGGCGGTCGGCGACGATCAGCGGCTGGACCGCCGGGATCAGGGAGTAGTCGATCGGCGTGCCGAAGGCGGTCAGCGACGCGATCGGCAGGTCCGGGTGCGCGGCGGCGGTGAGCAGGCTCAGCGTCCCGCCGAGGGACCAGCCGACGAGGTCGACGCCGTCGGCCCGGTCGCCGGCCTCGGCGTGGTCGTCGAGCACGGCGTGGATCGCCGTCGGGAGGATGTCGTCCATCCAGGTCTCGAAGCCCATCGCCCGGTCGGCGAACCCGATGGCGCCGTAGTCGACGAGGTACGTCGCCCGGCCGCTCTCCAGCAGGTGGGCGGCCAGGCTCTGGCCCGGCCGGAGGTCGAAGCACCGGGCCGAGACGGCCAGGGGCGGCACCAGCAGCACCGGCCGCGGCGCGGTCGCCGGCGTGGTGCGGTCGTACCGGGAGAGCCGGCGGTGCGGGGCGTCGCTGAGCACGGTGGCCGGCAGGCCGTCGTACTGCTCGATGCCGGGACCGAGGGGGGAGATCGCCCACGCGTTGCGGGCGGCGGTGGTCAGGCTCTGGACTGCGGTGGGCACCGCGCCATGGTGACTGGTCGGTAACTTCGCGTCCACCGAACGTGACGAGCGTGACGCCGCCGCCCACCGCGGGTGTGAGCGGGACCTCCCCGGACGCGCCTCAGAAGCAGGGGACGACGTCCTGGGCGCCCTGGATGCCGTGGAAGAGGCGCTGCTGCGTGCCGGCCATGGTCCGGGTCTGCGGGCTCGCCCAGGCGAGCGTGCTCAGCGCCGGGCCACCGTTGCCGGGGATGCGCACCTTGCGCGCCTCGACGCGGAGGACCAGGTGATCGGCCGTCGTACCGGGGAAGCAGGCGGAGCCGTGGGCCTTGCCCTGCGCGACGGCGCGGCTGACCCGCTCGCCGGCCGCGATGCCGCGGTGGCGCAGGGTCACGATCGACTGGAAGCCGGACGGGTGGGGGCTGCTCGCCTCCCACGTGCCGGTGATGCCGACCGACATGCCGCGGGTGTGGCCGGACCGGATGTCGAAGACGGCGCGCCCGTCGCGGACCCGGTGGGCGCGGCTGCTCCACCAGCGGTCGCGCAGGCCCTGCTGCAGGAACACCTGACAGCCCTCGCAGTTGGCCACGCGGACCACGACCCGGGTGCGGTGGGGCCCGGCGGAGGTGGCGGTGGTCGAGGACGTCGCCGCTGCGGCCGGTGCCAGGAGGCAGCCGACGAGGGCGAGGAGGGCGAGCAGTCGGGCGGGGACGGACATGGGGGCTCCCTGGGGTCGGAACGGATGACACCAGGGGAGACGCCGCGAGCGGCCGGTTGGTTGTGGCCGGTCCGCGACGGCGATGGCCGGGTCAGGGGCGGGAGCGCCAGTGCATCGCGCCGATGAGCATCATCCGCAGCTGCGTACGGGCGGTCGCGGCGATCCTCTGCTCCTCCGCGGAGCCGGGGCCGGCGGTCAGCAGTCGCTCGGCGGTCGCGACCATCGCGCCCACGATCAGGGTGGACAGCACCCGCAGGTCCTCCTCGGACCACTGGTCGGTGCCGGGCAGGTGGGCGAGGTCGATGGCGAGCTCGCGCTCGGCCAGCTCGATGCCGCGCGCGATCGCCTCCCGGACGGTGGCCGGCCCGGCGAACCGCTCACGGGCGATGAACCCGAAGTGGGCCTGGTCCTGGTGGACCTGGGTCACCAGCACGGCCACGGAGCCGTCGATGATCGAGCGGAAGTCGTCGCCGGCCGTACGCCGCAGCTCGCGCAGCAACGCGCGCAGCGTGTCGAGCGACTCCTCGACGAGCGCCAGGCCGAGGTCCTCGATGGAGGGGAAGTGCCGGTAGAACGCGGTCGGCACGATGCCGACCTCCTTGGCGACCTGGCGCAGCGACAGGGCGACCAGGGTGGTGTCCTCGGACAGCGCGAGCGCCGCGTCGAGGATCGCGCGGCGGGTGCGCTCCTTCTGCTCGACGCGTGACCCGGTCATGTACCCACTCTAACTTGAGTGAACATGTGTGCACTGTCACGGCCCGAGGTCGTTGACCTGGGTGCGGGCGGCTTGCGAGAGTTTCGGTGTACAGACGTACACCCAAACTTTCCGCAACGAAGGAGGCGCGATGTCAGCGCTCATCTCCCCGCCCGCGCCCAGCGGCGCCGTCGGGCGGCTCCTGCGCTCGCGGCTCGCCGCGGCCCTCGCCACGCCCCACACCGTCGACCGGTACCTCGAGCGGTTCAACCCGATGTGGGCGGCCCACGAGGTCCGTGCCCGCATCGTGTCCGTCCACCGCGAGACCGCCGGACAGGACACCGCGCCGGTCGCCACGCTGACCCTGCAGCCGACGAGCACCTGGCGCGGCCACCGCGCCGGCCAGCACGTCCTCGTCGGCGTCGAGCTGCCGGGCTCGGCCAAGCGGCTCACCCGCGCGTTCTCGATCTCGTCCGCCGCCTCGGCGCCGGGCGAGCAGATCACGCTCACGATCCGCGCGCACGACGAGGGCCAGGTGTCGTCGTACCTGGTCCGGGAGGCGCAGCCCGGCACGATCCTGCACCTGTCGCAGGCGCAGGGCGAGTTCACCCTCGTCGAGAGCCCGGCGACGCCGACCAACAACCACCTGCTCTTCATCACCGGCGGCTCGGGCATCACGCCCGCGATGTCGATGGTGCGGACCCTCCTGCGCGACGGGTACGACGGCCGCGCCGGCCGCAAGGTGACCTTCCTCCACTTCGCGCGCAGTCCCGAGGACCAGATCTTCGCCGAGGAGCTCGCCGGGATCGCCGCGGCCGACAACGACGTGACCGTCCACCTGCGCCACGGCGACCAGGTCTTCAGCGAGTTCGAGCTGCGCCGTCTGGTGCCGGACCACCGCAACACCGACACCTGGCTGTGCGGCCCCGCCGGGCTCGTCGACCTGGTCCGCGACGCCTACACCGACGGCGAGGGCGAGCTCTCGCCGCGCCTGCGGATGGAGTTCTTCAAGCCCGCCGTCGCGCGTACCGCCCAGCCGGGCGAGACCGTCGAGGGGGAGGTGTCCTTCACTCGCTCCGGCAAGTCCGCCGCGGCCACGGGGGCCAGCCTGCTGGAGCAGGCCGAGGAGCTCGGCCTGAAGCCGGAGTTTGGCTGCCGGATGGGCATCTGCTTCTCCTGCACCCGCACCAAGACCGCCGGCACCGTCCGCAACGTCCTCACCGGCGAGGAGTCCTCCCTGCCGGACGAGGAGATCCGGATCTGCGTCACCAGCGCCGCTGGTGACTGCCACATCGACCTCTGACCCCCCACTGATGACGAAGGAGCACGACATGACCGCCACCGTCACCGAGCACGACGAGAAGTACCACGGCCTCACCGCCGAGCAGATCGAGAAGCTGGGCGAGGAGCTCGACGCCATCCGCCAGCGCGTCATCGCCGACCTCGGCGAGACCGACGCGGCGTACCTCCGCAAGGTCGTGACGACCCAGCGCAAGCTGGAGATCGCCGGCCGCGCGCTGTTCTACCTGCCCGTCGTCGGCTGGGTGCCGGCCGTGGCCTGCCTGAGCGTGTCGAAGATCCTCGACAACATGGAGATCGGGCACAACGTGATGCACGGGCAGTACGACTTCCTGGGCGACCCGGCCTTCAACTCCCGCATGTTCGACTGGGACACCGTGTGCCCGGGCGAGCAGTGGAAGTACTCGCACAACTACATCCACCACACCTTCACCAACATCGTCGGCAAGGACCGCGACGTGGGCTACGGGATCCTGCGGATGGACCCCGAGCAGAAGTGGCACCCGTACTACCTCGGCAACCCGCTCTACGCGTTCCTGCTGATGACCTTCTTCGAGTGGGGCGTCGCGCTGCACGACCTCGAGGTGGAGAACATCGTCTCCGGCAAGCGGAAGCTCGCCGACAACAAGCCGCTCTACCCGGGCCTGATGCGCAAGATCCGCAAGCAGGCGCTGAAGGACTACGTCCTCTTCCCTGCCCTGACCGGCCCGCTCTTCCCGCTCACCTTCGCCGGCAATGCGGTCGCCAACCTGGTCCGCAACGTGTGGGCCTTCAACATCATCTTCTGCGGCCACTTCCCGGCCGGCGTGGCGTCCTTCTCCGAGGAGGAGACCGAGAACGAGACGCGCGGCCACTGGTACCTGCGCCAGATGCTCGGCTCGGCCAACATCAAGGGCAGCAAGCTGATGCACGTGATGAGCGGCAACCTGTCGCACCAGATCGAGCACCACCTGTTCCCGGACCTGCCGGCACGGCGCTACCCCGAGATCGCGGGAGAGGTGCAGGAGATCTGCGAGCGCTACGGCCTGCCCTACAACACCGGTCGGCTCAGCCAGCAGCTGTTCAGCGTGTTCCGCAAGATCGTGCGCTACTCGTTCCCCGGCGGTACGGCGAAGGTGTCGCCCGTGCGCGGCCCCGGGTCCGTGACCGAGGACTCGTTGGCAGCCTGAGGTCCGCCAAGGGAGACTGGCGCCATGAGCGGACGTGACCACCTGAGCAAGGGCGAGATCGCCAAGGACGCCATCCAGGCGGGCGCCGAGGCGGCCGCCAGCACGGTCGGCGAGGTCGCCACGATCCTGACCAGGGCGGTCGGCGACGTCGCGGCGGCGGTCGGCGGGTTCGCGACCGAGGTCTTCGAGATCCGCGACTCGTCGCGCCGGGCCCTGGCCGAGCACGCGCTCGAGAAGTCCGACGAGCAGACCCCCGCCACCGAGGCCCCCCAGGCCCCGGCGGCGGAGGAGATCGACCCGGCCTGACCGGTCAGGCCAGCACGGCGCGCGCGGCGTCGCGTGCCGCGGAGGGATCCGCGGCCGCGAGCGCCGCGTTCGCCATTTCCCGGCACTGCTCGAGCGTGGCCGTCGCGAGGCGCGCCCCGACCGGACGTACGGCGGCCGCCGCCATCGACAGCGACGTGACGCCGAGCCCGACCAGGACGCAGGCGAGCAGGGGGTCGGCGGCGGCCTCGCCGCACACGCCGACGGGCTTGTCGGCCCGTTCGCCGGCGGCTGCCGTCATCGCGATCAGCTGCAGCACGGCGGGCTGCCACGGGTCGGTGAGGTGCGCCAGGTCGGTGCACAGCCGGTCGGCCGCCATCGTGTACTGCGTCAGGTCGTTGGTGCCGATCGAGAGGAAGTCGACCTCGGCGAGGATCCGGTCGGCCAGCAGGGCCGCGCTCGGCACCTCGACCATCACCCCGGGCACCAGCCCGCGCGCCCGCGCGGACTGCGCGAAGTCCCGTGCCTCGTCGACGGTCGCCACCATCGGCGCCATCACCCACGTCGTCGCCCCGCTCTGCCGGGCCGCCGCCGCGACCGCGTCGAGCTGGCGGTCCAGCAGGCCGTGGTCGGTGAACGAGAGCCGGAGCCCGCGGACGCCGAGGGCGGGGTTCTCCTCGTCGGGGTGGGTTGCGAAGGCGATCGGCTTGTCCGAGCCGGCGTCGAGGGTGCGGACCACGACGTAGCGGTCGTCCCCGACGAAGGGGGCCAGCACGTCGGCGTACACGGCGGTCTGCTCCTCGACGGTGGGCTCGGTCTCGCGGTCGAGGAAGCTGAGCTCGGTGCGGAACAGGCCGACCCCGCCGACCGGGCCCTCGGCTGCGGCGACGGCGGACGACGCGTCGGCGACATTGGCCAGCAGCTTCACGGCGTGTCCGTCGGCCGTGCGGCCCGGGCCCTCCCAGTGCGCCAGTGCGGCGCGCTCCTCGACGTCACGCGCGACCCGGTCGGCGGCCTCGGCAGGGTCGGGGTCGAGCTCGATCGTGCCGGCGGCGCCGTCGAGGAGCAGCGTGTGCCCGGCGGCAGCGGCCACGACGCCGGTCGCGCCGACGACGCAGGGGATGCCCAGCTGCCGGGCGATGATCGCGGTGTGGCTGGTCGGTCCGCCGCGCTCGGTGACCAGGCCGAGCACCAGCCTCGGGTCCAGGCCGGCGGTGTCGGCGGGGGCGAGGTCGGTCGCCACGAGGACGACCGGCTCGTCGGGCAGGGTGACGCCGGGCTCGGGCTCGCCGACGAGACGCGCGACGACGCGGGTGCGGATGTCGCGCAGGTCGGTGACCCGCTCCGCCATCAGGCCCCCCATGCCGGTGAACACCGTCACGAACTTCTCGACCGCGTGGTCGACGGCCGTCAGCAGGGGCTCGCCGGCGCGCAGGTTCTTGCCGACGGCGGAGCGCAGTCCGCGGTCGGTCGCGAGCCCGGCGCTCGCGGTGAGGACGCCGGCTGCGGCGCCGTCCGCCGAGGCTGCCTTGCGGCGGAAGCCCTCGGCGACCGACTCCACCGCCGCGTCATAGGCGGCCAGGGCGGCGTCGGCGTCGGGGTGCCCGCCGTCGCCGTACCGCGCGAGGGCGTCGGGGGAGATGTCCGAGACGGTGACCTGGGCCGGCCCGTGGGCCAGGCCGGGGACGACCGGAGTGCCGTGGATCGTGGTGACCATGCTCACACGCTAGACCGCCGACCCCTTGACAAGCAACAGAAACGGGCATAAAACAACATAAACACAGATCCGTGAGGGAGGTCACACGATGTACGCCGAGGAGCGCCAGCAGGCCATCGCCCGTCAGGTCGGGGACCGGGGCCGGATGTCCGTCGCCGAGATCGCCGAGCTCTTCGACGTCACCACGGAGACCGTACGGCGCGACCTGACCGCGCTGGAGGCACTGGGTGTCCTCCGGCGGGTCCACGGGGGAGCCGTCCCGACGTCCGCGCTCTCCACCCTGGAGCCCGGACTGGTGGAGCGCGACGCGGCCAACACCGAGGCCAAGGCGCAGATCGCCCGGGCGGCGCTCGACCAGCTGCCGCCGCCGGGCGCGTCCGTCCTGATCGACGCGGGCAGCACCACCGCCCGCTTCGCCGACGCGTTGCCGGCGAGCCACCGGCTCGTGGTCTTCACGCACAGCGTGTCGATCGCGGCCCGGCTCGCCGGCAACGCGGGCATCGAGCTCCACCTGCTGCCCGGCCGGGTCCGCACCAACACGCACGCCGCCGTCGGCGCCACGACCGTCGCCGCGGTCGGTGCCCTGCGGGTCGACGTCGCCTTCCTCGGTGCCAACGGCGTCACGGCCGGCCACGGCCTCTCGACGCCGGACAGCGAGGAGGCCGCGACGAAGCGGTCCTTCGTGCTGGCCGCCGAGCGGGTCGTCGGACTCGTCGATTCCTCCAAGGTGGGCGTCGAGACCGCCGTCCGGTTCGCCGCGCTCGACGAGGTCGACGCCCTCGTGACCGACCGCGAGATCCGGGCGGTGGACCGCAAGGCGATCGCCGCGACCGGCGTCGAGGTGGTGACCGCGTGATCATCACCGTCACCCCCAACCCCAGCATCGACCGCACCCTCGCGCTCCCCGGCGAGCTCGTCCGCGGCGGCGTGCTCCGCGTCGCCGCGTCGCTCGACCAGCCCGGTGGCAAGGGCGTGAACATCTCCCGCGCCTGCGTCGCGGCCGGTGTCCCGACCTGCGCCGTGCTGCCGGTCGCGGCGGACGATCCCTTCGTGCGCGAGCTCGACCGCCTCGGCGTGCCCAGCGCGCCGGTGCCGCCGGCCGGGCCGATGCGGGTCAACCTCACCCTGACCGAGCCCGACGGGACCACCACCAAGCTCAACGCCGCTGGGGCCGAGGTGTCCATCGCGGACCTGGACGTCCTGGCGGACCGGGTGCTCGCCCTTCCCGGCGACGGATGGGTCGTGCTCGCCGGGTCGTTGCCGCCCGGTGCCCCCGACGGCTGGTACGCCGACCTCGCGGCCCGGCTGCGCGCGACCGGCCGCCGGGTGGCGGTCGACACGAGCGATGCCGCCCTCGATGCCGTCGTCGCCCAGCTCGCGCCCGGGTCCGCGCCCAGCCTGCTCAAGCCCAACGCCGAGGAGCTCGCCTCCGTGGTCGGTGCCGACGCGGCCGAGCTCGAGGACGACCCGCAGCGGGTCGCCCTCGCCGCCCGGACCCTCGTCGACCGGGGCGTCACCACCGTCCTGGCCACGCTCGGCGGGGCCGGTGCGGTGCTCGTCGACGCGACCGGCGCCTGGCACGCCGTACCCCCGCCGACCCGGGTGGTCAGCACCGTCGGCGCCGGCGACAGCAGCCTCTTCGGCTACCTCGCCGCCGACCTGCGCGGCGACGCGGCGCTCGACCGGCTGGCCGCCGCCGTCGCCTACGGCAGCGCCGCCGCCGCCCTCCCCGGCACGACCGTGCCGACCCCCGATGACGTCCGGACCCACACGGTCCGGGTCCGTGCGCTCGACCTGAGCGCCACCGCCCACGAAGGAGAACCCTCATGGCAGAGCTGATGACCACCGCCCTGGTCAGCCTCGACGCCGTCCTCGGTGCCGACAAGGACGCGGTGATCGCCGCCCTCGCCGCACGTGTCGCCGAGGCGGGTCGTGCCACCGACGTCGAGCAGTTGAAGGCCGACCTCTACGCCCGTGAGGCGAAGTCGTCCACCGGGATGAAGGACGGGATCGCCATCCCGCACTGCCGTTCCGTCGCGGTCACCGAGCCCACCCTCGCGTTCGCCCGGCTGGCGCCGGGCGTCGACTTCGGCGCGAAGGACGGTGCGGCCGACCTGGTCTTCCTCATCGCGGCGCCCGAGGGCGGCGGCAACGCCCACCTGCAGATCCTGGCCAAGCTCGCCCGGTCCCTGGTGAAGCCCGAGTTCACCGACGCGCTCCGCGCTGCCACAACGCCGGAGGCGGTCGTCGCCCTGGTGCAGGGCGTCGTGGCCCCGCCGGCCGACGCCGCGCCCGCCCCGGTCGACGTCCAGAAGAAGACCACCCCCGCCGTCGTACGACGCCTGGTGGCCGTGACCTCCTGCCCGACCGGCATCGCCCACACCTACATGGCGGCCGAGGCGCTCGAGGCGGCCGCGGAGCGGGCCGGCGTCCAGATCGACGTCGAAACCCAGGGCTCGGCAGGCTCGAAGCCGCTTCCCCAGGCGACCATCGACGCCGCGGACGCGGTCGTGTTCGCGACCGACGTGGGCGTGCGGGACAAGCACCGCTTCGCGGGCAAGCCCGTCGTGGCGACCGGGGTGAAGCGCCCGATCGACGACGGCGACGCCGTCATCGCGGAGGCGCTGCGGGCCGCGGACAACCCGTCCGCCGCCCGGGTCGAGGGCTCCGCCGCGGCCGGCGGCGCCGGTTCGTCTGCCGGCGGCTCCGCGTCCGCGGGGGAGTCGTGGGGCGGCCGGGCGCGCCGCGTGCTGATGACCGGTGTGTCGTACATGATCCCGTTCGTCGCGGCGGGCGGTCTGCTCATCGCGCTCGGCTTCCTGCTGGGCGGCTACGACAGCGCCAACGTCGCGGGCGACATCCTCGTCAAGCACAGCCTCCTCGACCGGCCCACGCCCGCCGACTACGGGCTCGACCACGTCGCCTTCGGCTCCGGAGCCATGCTCTACCTGGGCGTGCTGCTGTTCGTGATCGGCAAGGCGGCCTTCGCGCTCTTCGTGCCCGCGCTCGCGGGCTACATCGCCTACGCGATCGCCGACCGGCCCGGACTCGCGCCGGGCTTCATCATGGGCGCGCTGGCCACGAACCTGGCGGGCTTCGCCGCGGGCGACGCCACCGCGGCGCCCCAGACGGGGTTCATCGGCGCCATCGTCGGCGGCACCCTCGCCGGCCTGATCGCGCTGTGGGTCTCGAGCTGGCGGGTGCCGACCTGGGCGCGCGGCCTGATGCCCGTGCTGGTCATCCCGCTGGTCACCAGCATCGTCGCCGGCCTCGTCATGCTGCTCCTCCTGGGCCGCCCGATCACCTGGCTGATGGAGCAGCTGAGCGACGGGCTGAACAGCATGAGCGGCTCGAACGCGATCATCCTGGGCGTCGTGCTCGGCATGATGATGGCCTTCGACATGGGCGGACCGCTCAACAAGGTCGCCTACAGCTTCGCCGTGGTCGGCATCGGTGCAGCCAGCCTCAAGACGGGTGCTCCCGAGCTCAAGATCATGGCCGCCGTGATGCTGGCCGGCATGGTGCCGCCGCTGGCCATGGCGCTGGCGACGGTCGTCCGGCCCGGCCTGTTCACCAGCGCCGAGCGCGAGAACGGCAAGGCCGCCTGGCTCCTCGGCGCCTCCTTCATCTCCGAGGGCGCGATCCCGTTCGCGGCCGCCGACCCGCTCCGGGTCATCCCGTCGATCGTGCTCGGCAGCGCCGTCACGGGCGGCCTCGCCGAGGCGCTCGACGTGAGCCTGCGCGCCCCGCACGGTGGCATCTTCGTGCTGTTCGCCGTGGACGGCGTGCTCGGGTTCTTCGTCGCCCTGATCGCCGGCACGGTCGTCGCAGCGGCCGCCGTGATCGCGCTCAAGTCCGTGGGACGCGCCGCCCCCGTCGAGGCCGCGCCCGAGCCCGTCACCGTCTGACACCAGCCATCCGTCGTACCGAACGAGAGGAAGCATCCATGCACACCGTCACCGTCACCGTCGGCTCCGCCGTCGGCCTGCACGCCCGTCCCGCCGCGATCATCTCCGAGGCGGCCGAGGAGCTCGACTCCGAGGTCCTGATCGGCATCCCCGGCGACGAGGGCGTCGACGCCAGCTCCGCCCTGCTGATCATGACCCTGGGCGCGGGCAACGGCGACCAGGTCGAGGTCTCCGGCGAGAGCGAGGCGGACGTCGCGAAGATCGCCGCACTCGTCGAGCAGGACCTCGACGCGGAGTAGCCGCGGGCCCTCGATTGGGCACGAACTGCACGCCCCGGACCCTGATCTCTGCGGATTGGTCCCGAACCGCAGCACAACCGAACGGGATGTCAGTCGAACGCGAGCCGGAATCCCGCCATCCGGAACGACCCGAGCCGACGGGCCCCCTGCAGGAACGCGAGGGGCCCGTCGCTCGCGAAGCTCCACCGCGAGCGGCACGGCAGCGCCTTCGCGTTGCCCTTCATCACCACGTCCGCGACCTCGGGGTGCTCGGGGATGCCGGGCTGCTCGACCAGGCCGGTGAACGGCACCCGGATCGCCGCGCGCGAGACGTCGGTGAACTGCGCCGACACGATCGGCCGCCGCTCCACGGTCGCCGTCCAGTCGGTCGAGGTGACCGGGCCGCGGAAGCTGCTCTCCATGTCGAAGTCGCACAGCTGCTTCGGGATCGCCCACAGCTCCCGGCCGCCGGCCTGCGAGGCCGGGGAGTCGACCCAGATGTCGGTGATCGTGACCGCGCCCTTGCCGGCGCGGTTCTTCGTCGTCCGGGCCACGAGGAGCTCGTGGTAGGTCAGCGGGCTCGGGTCCTCGTACGAGACCAGCGCGACGCCGTACGTGCCGGCCGGGTGGCGGTCGTCGGCGTCCTCGCGCAGCCTGAAGGCAGACAGCCACAGGGAGCCGTGCATGTGCCACGGCGCCGGGGGATAGGGCTTCACTCGGTGTCCTCGCTCGAGTCGATGAGGAGCTGCGCGGTGTGCTCCAGCTCCGCCTCCATCGCGGCCGGCAGGTCGTCGGTCAGCTCGTCGGCCATCGGGCTCTCCTCGCGCGGGCCCAGCCCGGCGGCGGCCTTCTCGATGGCGGCGCCGACGTTGATCACGGTGGCGTCGCGCACGTAGGGCTTGTCGAGCTCCTTGGCGACGTACTTCGCGATGAAGCGGCGCAGCTCGCCCTCGACGTTGGCGGCCTTGTTCATCAGCGAGGCCCGCAGCCCCTGCGCCTTCAGCCGTACGACGACCTGGTTGGCCTCCGGCGGCGTGACCTCCAGCGCGATGGCGAGGTCGGACCGGCCGTGGGCGGTGATGACGATCGGCACCGTGATGTCGGCGTCGAAGTTCTGCTTGTCCATGCCGAGGTCGATGCTGAACTGCAGGGTCACCGGCAGGTCGACGTGGAAGGAGACGGGGGAGGAGCCGACCCGCTGGCCGGCGGCGGTGCCGATGGTGCCCTTCGCGGTCACCTTGGCGATCCGGCCCGGCCCGACGCCGAGTGGTCCGACGTCGATCTGGCGCCCGGACAGCACGTTGACGCCGGCCAGGACGCGCTCGGCGGTCACCGCGGTCGCGAAGAACCGCTCACCCCAGCTCGCGTAGTCGATCAGCTCCTCGCTCACCCGGCCGACACTAGTGCTTGGGCCGCGCCTTGGGGCCGGTGGCCAGTCCGCGGGTGGTCATCTCCAGGGTCCGCTCGACGGCGGCCTCGCGCTCGGCCTCCGTCATGTCCTTGAGCGGGCCGTCGATGAGCAGCATCGCGAGCCCGTGCACGGCGGCCCACGGCCCCGCCTCGGCGCCGGGGCGGTCCTCGGGTGCGAGGTAGCCGACCTCGACGAGGTCGTCGAGCATGGTGCCGAGCAGGACGTACGGCGCGGGGTTCCCCATGCCCTCGGGCTCGCCCTCGCCCTCGGGCTCGCGGAGCCGGCCGGTGAAGCAGGTGCGGAAGATCCCCGGCTCCTGGAGCGCGAACCGGATGTAGCCGCGGCCCGTCGACTCCAGCCGCCCGATCGCCCGGGCGACCGGGTCGGCGTCCGCCGGCACCTGCTGCAGGAAGTCCGACATCGCCGCGACCATGCCGTCCATCGCGAGTGCGCGCGCGGCCTCGAGCAGGTCGGACTGGTTGGCGAAGTGGCGGTACGCCGCCGTCGGCGTGACGCCCACCTGCCGCGCCGCGCCCCGGATGGTCACCGCGTCCGGGCCGCCGGTCGTGGCCAGCTCGGCCGCGGCCCGGGCGAGGGCGTTGCGCAGGTCGCCGTGGTGGTAGCTGGTCCGGCTGGAAGTCGTCACGAGGAACATGTTGACACCCGTACACATCCATGCCAAGTTAACACCCATAAAGTTTACGTTCGTACACATTGGAGGAGTGCCATGTTCCGCTGGATCGGAGAACTGGTCACCCGGCGGGCGCGCTGGGTGCTGGCCCTGGGCCTGGTCGCGGTCGTCGCGGCGGCGGTCGTCGGCGTCGGTGCGTTCAGCAAGCTGCAGACCGAGGGCTTCGACGACCCCGACTCCGACAGCAGCCGCGCCGCCGCGCTGCTCGAGGAGCGCTTCGAGGGCTCGGCCGACTACGTGTTCGTCGTGGAGGCGGCCGACGGCGACGTCGACTCACCGGCCTCCGCAGCGGCGGGCGCGGCGCTCACCGAGCGGCTGCGGTCCGACCCGGACCTGGCCGACGTGGCGTCGTACTTCGACGGACGGGCGGGCCCGATGCGCTCGACCGACGGCAGCCACGCCCTGGTGACGGCCTCGGTCGCCCCGGGCACGGAGGCCGACCCCGCCGCCGTCCTCGACGACTACGCGACGAGCGACGGGCCGCTCTCGGTCGACGTCGGCGGCGGTGAGGTCGTCGGCGAGGAGATCGGCGGCCAGATCGGCAAGGACCTCGGCCTGGCCGAGAGCATCGCGATCCCGCTGATCCTCGTCCTGCTCGTGCTGGCCTTCGGCAACGTCGTCGGCGCGCTGGTCACTCTCGGCGTCGGCATGGCCGCCATCCTCGGCACCTTCGCCGAGCTCTCGATCCTCGGCTCGACCACGGACGTGTCGATCTACGCGGTCAACCTGACGACCGGCCTCGGTCTCGGCCTCGCGGTCGACTACGGCCTGCTGATGGTGGCCCGGGTGCGCGAGGAGCGCGCGGCCGGGCGTGCCCACGACGCCGCGGTACGACGAGCGGTGGAGACCGCCGGCCGGACCATCGCGTTCTCGGCGACGACGGTGGCGGTCGCGCTCGCGTCGCTGCTGGTCTTCCCGATGTACTTCCTGCGCTCGTTCGCCTACGCCGGCATCGGGGTCATGCTGATCACCGCGTTCAGCGCGGTGGTCATCCTGCCGGCCGGGCTCGCCCTGCTCGGTGACCGGATCGACGCGTGGCGGGTGCCGAAGGTCCGCGGCATCCGCGGCGAGGAGGCCCCGGCGTGGGCGCGGCTCGCCCGGTTCGTCACCCGGCGCCCCCTGGTCAGCGCCCTCCCGGTCGTCGGCGCCCTGCTCGTCGTCGCCATCCCGCTCGCCGGCATCGACCTGGGCACGCCCGACGACCGCGTGCTGCCGACCAGCGCGTCCAGCCGCCAGGCCGGCGACGCGCTGCGCACGGAGTTCGCGGGCGACGGCACCCACCCGATCCAGGTGGTCACGACCCCCGCGCTCGACCAGGCCGACCTGGCGTCGTACGCCGACGACCTGGCCGGGCTCGACGGCGTCGTCCGGACCGAGGTCCGTCCCGGTGACGGTGCGTCGCTCGTCTCCGTGGTCACCGACCTCGACCCGCGCTCGGCCGCGGCCCGCGACCTGGTCGAGGACGTGCGCGCCGTGCCGGCGCCGGACGGCGTCGAGGCACTGGTCGGGGGCGCCAGCGCGGAGCTGCACGACCAGATGACCGGCATCGGCGACCGTCTCCCGATCGTCGCCGGGTGGCTGGTGCTGACCACGATGGTGATCCTGTTCCTGTTCACCGGCAGCGTGGTCCAGCCCGTCCGGGCCCTGCTGCTCAACGCGCTCGGCCTCGGTGCCACGCTCGGCGCGATGGTGTGGGTGTTCCAGGACGGCCACCTGTCAGGCCTGCTCGGCTTCACCCCGCAGCCGATGGACAGCTCGATGATGGTCCTGCTCTTCTGCGTCGCCTTCGGGCTCTCGATGGACTACGAGGTCTTCGTGATGGGCCGGATCAAGGAGATGCGCGACCTCGGCATGGACAACGAGCAGGCGCTGGTCCACGGCCTGGCTCACACCGGCCGGATCGTCAGCACCGCCGCGGCCCTGATCGCGATCAGCTTCTTCGCGTTCCTGGTCAGCTCGGTCAGCTTCATCCAGTTCTTCGGGCTGGGCACGGGGCTGGCGATCCTGATCGACGCGACCCTGATCCGCGGCGTGCTGGTGCCGGCGAGCATCCGGCTGCTGGGGGAGCGGGCCTGGTGGGCCCCGGCCCCGCTGCGGGCGCTCCACCGGCGCTTCGGGCTCTCGGAGTCGGTGCCCGAGGCGCCGCCGGTCCGGGAGGCGGCTGCGGTCGGCTGACCTCCCACGGCCGACTGGAGCTGAAAGGGACGAGGGCCCGGCGGAGAGATCTCCGCCGGGCCCTCGTCGCGTCTCGTGACGGTCGCTGACCGACCTCCTCGACGACCGCCGGGGCTAGTCCTCGGGGTCGTCGAGCCGGGCCAGCCAGGTCGCGAACCGCTCGACCGCCACCTCGAACTCCGGGTGGGTGTCCACGAACTCCTGCAGCCGCTCGCCGAGCCAGGCCAGGGTGACCTCCTCGTCACCCCGGCGCTGCTCGAGCTCCTCGATGCCGCGATCGGTGAAGTACATCAGCCCTCCACGTCAGGCGAAGGCCTCGCCGATGAGGACCTTGGCCTCCTCGAGGTGGCGCTTGGCGGTGCCGACCGCGGTGGTCGACGAGGCGGCGCGGGTCACCGGCTCGATCTCGCGGTCGAGGTGCGGCACCACGTTGAGGTAGTACGACGGCCACGGACCCTGGTTGTAGGGCTCGTCCTGGACCCACTTGACCTTGGCGTTGGGGTACTTGGCCAGCTCGGCCTTGATCGCCTCGACGGGCCACGGGTACAGCTGCTCGACGCGCAGGATCGCGACGTCCTCGCGGTTGGACTTCTGGCGCTCGACCACGAGGTCCCAGGTGAGCCGGCCGGAGACCAGCAGCACCGTGGTGACCTTCGCCGGGTCGACCGTGTCGTCGCCGATGACGGCGCGGAACTCGCCCGAGGTGAAGTCGGCCGGCTGCGAGGCCGCCTCCTTGCGCTTGAGCATCGACTTCGGCGTGAACACGATGAGCGGCTTGTGCTCGCCGCCGAGGGAGTGCTGGCGCAGCAGGTGGAAGTACGACGCCGGGGTGGACGGCTGGGCGACGACCATCGCGTCGTCCGCGCAGAGCGTGAGGAAGCGCTCGATGCGGGCGGAGGAGTGGTCGGCTCCCTGGCCCTCGTAGCCGTGCGGCAGGAGCAGCACGACACCGGAGTCCTGGTTCCACTTGGTCTTGCCGGCCGAGATGTACTCGTCGATGACCGATTGGGCGCCGTTCACGAAGTCACCGAACTGCGCCTCCCACAGGACGAGGGCGTCCGGGCGGGCGACCGAGTAGCCGTACTCGAAGCCGAGGGCGGCGTACTCGGACAGCAGGCTGTCGTAGACGAAGAACTTGGCCTGGTCCTCGGTGAGGTTGGCCAGCGGGGTCCACTCGTCGGCGTTGTGCCGGTCGATGATCGTCGCGAAGCGGGACACGAAGGTGCCGCGGCGCGAGTCCTGGCCGGCCAGGCGGACCGGGCGGCCCTCCATGAGCAGCGAGCCGAAGGCGAGGATCTCGCCGGTGCCCCAGTCGATCGGGCCGTCGGCGATGGCCGCGGCGCGACGCTGCAGCTGCGGCATCACCTTCGGGTGCACGGTGAAGCCCTCGGGCGGCGTGACGTAGGCGTCCGCGATCCGCTTCATGACCTCGGGCGTCACCGACGTCTGGGTCTCGCCGGTCGGCTTGTCCGGGTAGTCCGGGACGGTCGTCCACTCGTCGGGCTTCGTGTCGGCCTCGCGGACCTCGGTGAACACCCGCTCCAGCTGCTGCTGGTAGTCGCGGAGGACCTGCTCGGCCTCCTCGATCGTGATGTCGCCGCGACCGATGAGCGACTCGGTGTAGAGCTTGCGCACCGAGCGCTTCTGCTCGATGAGGTCGTACATCAGCGGCTGCGTGTACGACGGGTCGTCGCCCTCGTTGTGACCGCGGCGGCGGTAGCAGACGAGGTCGATGACGACGTCGCTCTTGAACGTCTGGCGGTACTCGAAGGCCAGCCGCGCGACGCGGATGCACGCCTCCGGGTCGTCGCCGTTGACGTGGAAGATCGGCGCCTGGACCATGCGGGCCACGTCGGTGCAGTAGAGCGTCGAGCGCGACGAGCCGGGGGAGGTGGTGAAGCCGACCTGGTTGTTGATGACGACGTGGATCGTGCCACCGGTGCGGTAGCCGCGCAGCTGGGAGAGGTTGAGCGTCTCCGCCACCACGCCCTGGCCGGCGAAGGCCGCGTCACCGTGGAGGAGGACCGGCAGGACCGGGAACTCCTCGCCGCGGTTGAGCACGTCCTGCTTCGCGCGGGCGATGCCCTCGAGCACGGGGTCGACCGTCTCGAGGTGCGACGGGTTGGCGGCGACCGAGACGGCGATGGTCTCGCCGGTGCCGGCGACGAACGCGCCCTCCGCGCCGAGGTGGTACTTCACGTCGCCCGAGCCCTGGACCGTGCGCGGGTCGATGTTGCCCTCGAACTCGCGGAAGATCTGGTTGTAGGACTTGCCGACGATATTGGCCAGCACGTTGAGGCGGCCGCGGTGCGCCATGCCGATCGCGACCTCCTCGAGGCCGGCCTGCGCGGCGGCCTCGGCGATCTCGTCGACGACGGGGATCGTGGTCTCGCCGCCCTCGAGGGAGAAGCGCTTCTGGCCGACGAACTTCGTCTGCAGGAAGGTCTCGAACGCCTCGGCCTGGTTGAGCTTCAGCAGGATCCGCAGCTGCTCCTCGCGGGGCGGCTTGCTGTGCGGCTGCTCGACGCGCTCCTGGATCCAGCGCCGCTGCTCCGGGTCCATGATGTGCATGTACTCGATGCCGGTGGTGCGGCAGTACGAGTCGCGCAGGATGCCCAGGATGTGGCGCAGCTTCATGAAGCGCCGGTCGCCGCCGCCGAAGGAGCCGGTCGGGAACTCGCGGTCGAGGTCCCACAGGGTCAGGCCGTGCGACTCGATCCGCAGGTCCGGGTGGCTGCGCTGCTTGTACTCCAGCGGGTCGGTGTCGGCCATCAGGTGGCCGCGCACGCGGTAGGCGTGGATCAGCTCGAGGATCCGGGCCTGCTTGTCGATCTCGTCGTCGTGGGACGTCGCGATGTCGGCGTTCCAGCGGATCGGCTCGTAGGGGATCCGCAGCGCGCGGAAGATCTCGTCGTAGAAGCCGTCCTGGCCGAGCAGGTACTTGTGCACCTGGCCGAGGAACTCGCCCGACTGCGCGCCCTGGATGACCCGGTGGTCGTAGGTCGACGTCATCGTCATGATGCGCGAGATCGCGTTGCGGGCGATGGTCTCCTCGGACGCGCCCTGGAACTCCGGCGGGTAGTCCATCGAGCCGACGCCGATGATGGCGGCCTGGCCCTGCATGAGGCGCGGCACGGAGTTGTTGGTGCCGAGGCCACCGACGTTGGTGAGGCTGACCGTCGTACCGGAGTAGTCCTCCATGGTCAGCTTGTTGTCCTTGGCCTTGCGCACGATCTCCTCGTACGCCGTCCAGAACTGCGCGAAGTCCATCGACTCGCACGCCTTGATCGACGGCGCCACGAGCTGGCGCGTGCCGTCCTTCTTCTGCTGGTCGATCGCCAGGCCCAGGTTGATGTGGGCCGGCGTGACCATCGTCGGCTTGCCGTCGATCTCGTCGTAGGTGTTGTTCATCGCCGGCAGCTCCTTGATCGCCTTGACGATCGCGTAGCCGATGAGGTGGGTGAACGACACCTTGCCGCCGCGGGCGCGCTTGAGGTGGCTGTTGATGACGATCCGGTTGTCCCACAGCAGCTTGACCGGGATGTTGCGGACCGAGGTCGCGGTCGGCACGGACAGCGAGATGTCCATGTTCTTCGCGGTCGCGGCCGGGATGCCGCGCAGCACCGTCAGGGTCGGCTCGTCGCTCGCGGTCACGGGAGCCGGGCGGGGAGCGTCCTTCGGGGTGGGCTTGGGGGCGTCGGCCTTCGGCGGGGTCGGCGTCGTGGTGGAGGCGGGGCTCACCTG
>NZ_JBYCZV010000021.1:0-83111 GCF_057586415.1 Nocardioides sp. SRI_004 | reverse complement strand
CGCCGTCGGCGGTCCGGAGCCCGACGGCCAGCCGCAGCTGCCCGGTGGTGGCGTCCGGCGGCGGGGCGACCACCTCGTAGTGCCCGTCGGTGCCGTGGAACGGCGAGACGTACAGCGCCTTGTCCACCACGGCGCGCCCCCGTTCGTCGGTGTCGAGCAGGTAGGCGTGCCGCCCGCCGTAGGTGTTGTGCACCTCGACGACGGTGGCTGCGGGACGGCCGCTGCCCTCCCGGTCCCAGCACCAGTGGACCGTGATCGGGTTGAAGCAGTGGCCGAGCATTCGGGGTTGCGCAGCCATCAGCGCGCGGCCGCCCCGCAGGTCGATGCCGTGCGCGGCCAGGAAGCGGTCGAGGCCCTCGCGCACGGTGGTGGTGTCGCCGTCGAAGTGGTCGCGGCCCAGGAACCGGCCGCGACCACCCGGGACACGCCCGCGCTGGTCGACGGCGTCGAGGTCGACGACCCAGAGGCGGGTCCGGTGCTCGAAGCGGTTCTCGATCGGCTCGCGCCGCTGGTGCACCAGGGTGGTCCGGTAGGCTTGGACGGCCTTCCCGCCGCGGATCGTCGCGGCGGCCGGGTTCGGGCCTGCCGGGTCCTCTCCCGGCTTCCCGGCAGGCCCGGGCGCTGGGCCGCCCCACAGCAGGCCCAGTCGTTCGGTGGCGCGCAGCCCGGAGCGCGCGCCGTCCTCGTGGAAGCCCCACCCGTGGTACGCGCCGGCGAAGACGAGCCGGTCGCTGTCGATCTCCGGGAGCCGGCGCTGCGCGGCGACCGAGGACGGCGTGTAGAGCGGGTGCGCGTAGTCGCGGCGCACGATGACCGAGTCGGGGTCGACGAGGTCCTCCCCGCCGAGCGTCACGAGGTAGCGGGTGCCCGTGGGCAGGCGCTGCAGCCGGGTCATGTCGTAGGTGACGAGCAGGCCGGCGCGCTCGGCCGCGGGACGGCGGAAGTTCCACGACGCGTGGGCGTCCTCGGCGCGCGGCATCAGGCGGGCGTCGGTGTGCAGCAGGGCGGTGTTGGCGCTGTACGGGATGGCACCGAGCACCTCGCGCTGCGCGGCGGTCGGCTCGGCCAGCATCCCGAGCGCCTGCTCCGGGTGGGCGGCGACGACCACGGCGTCGTACACCTCGGGGCCGGCGGGGGTGACCACCTCGACCCCGCCGGTCGTCTCCCGGACGGAGACGACCGGCGCGCCGGTGCGGATGTCGCCGCCACGCCCCCTGACCGCGGCGGCGATCGCGTCGACGTAGGTGCGGGAGCCGCCGGTCACCGTCCGCCACCTCGGCGAGCCGAAGACCTGCAGCATCCCGTGGTGGGACAGGAACGAGAAGAGGTACGCCGCCGGGTAGTCCAGCGCCGTCTCCGGGTCGCACGACCACACCGCCGCCACCAGCGGCTCCATGAAGTGCCGCCGGAAGTACGGCGAGAAGCGGCCCCGGTCGAGGAAGGCGGCCAGGGTCGTCGGGTCGGCCGCCGGGTCCTCCGCCTCGGCGAGCAGCCGGCGGGCGCGCCGGTGGAAGCGTGGGACCTCGCGCAGCATCCGCAGGTAGGCGGGGTTGCGGTGGTTGCCCGCCCCGGCCGGGAAGATCCCGCGCCGGCCGAGCGCGCCGGCCCACTCCAGGCCGGTCACCTCGTCGCTGATCGACATCGACATCTCCGACTCCTGCGTCGGCACGCCGAGCTCGTCGAAGATCCGCAGCAGCACCGGGTAGGTGCGCCGGTTGTGCACGATGAAGCCGCTGTCGATGCGCAGGGTGCGCCCGGTCGCGTCGGTGACGTCGTGGGTGTCGGCGTGCCCGCCGAGCCGGTCGTCGGCCTCGAGGAGCGTGACGTGGGCGCCGTTGGCGGGGTCGGAGGCGACGTACGCCGCGGTGAGTCCGGCGACGCCGGAGCCCACCACGGCGATCCGCCGTGGTGTCGGGGTGGCCATGTCAGGCTGCCAGCTCGAAGACGGCGATGGGATCGGTGGTCGGGACGGACGAGCCCTCCTCTGGCTCCACCGTGATCCCGACCGCCTCCGCCTCGCTGGCGTCACCGTCGAGAAGGACCTTGTTGTCGGCCTCGTGCGGCATCAGCCCGGCCGGCACCATCGCGCCCTCGGCGTTCTGCAGCCACAGCTCGTAGACCTTGCCCGTCGGGGCGAGGGCCATGTCCTCGGTCTGGATCACGGCGCGACCCTCGCTGCGCGAGACCGTCACCGTGGCTCGGGAGCCGTCGGGGAACTCCTTCTCGACGCTCGTCGCGTCGGCGGCGGTGAGCACCCGGTCGATGGCAGACAGGTTCGGCTCGTCCGTCCGGTCGTCGGCCCACGGCCGCACCAGGGCGGTCCCCACCGCGAGCAGCAGCACCGCAGCGGCGGCGACCAGGAGCGGCGTCCGGGCCAAGCGTTGCACCAGCGAGCGGCGGGTACGACGGGCGGCGAGCTCGTCGCCGGGGGTCGGGGTGGCCGTGGGTGCGGTCTCGGACGTGACCGGCGGGAGCGGACGGATCGACGCGATGCCGGCGAGGACGGAGTCCCGCACCGAGCTCGGGGGCTCGACCGGGTCGGTGCCGAGCAGGGCGGCCGCCTCCTGGAGGCTGGCCACCTCCTCGCGGCAGTCGGCGCACGTGGCGAGGTGGGCCTCGAAGCGGGCCCGCTCGTCGGCGTCGAGGGCATCGACGGCGTACGCGCCGGAGAGCGCGTGCTGGTCGTGATCGGTCATCGTCCTACTCCGATCGAGTCGCGCAGCCTGATCAGGCCGTCACGGATCCTTGTCTTCGCGGTCCCGACCGGTAGGTCGAGGAGGGCGGCCACCTCCGTGTGGGTGTAGCCGCCGAAGTACGCCAGCTCGATCGCTTCGCGCTGGACGTCGGTGAGGTGGTCGAGGGCGGCGCGGACCCGCCGCGCCTCCAGCGACGCGTGCGCCGCCTCGGCGGTCACGTCGTGGTCGGGCACCTGGTTGCGCTGCTCGTAGGCGACGTCGCGCCGGGTGGCGGCCTCGGCGCTGCGGACCCGGTCGACCGCCTTGCGGTGCGCGATCGTCATCAGCCACGCCAGCGCGCTGCCGCGCGCGTCGTCGTACCGGCTGGCCTGGCGCCAGACCTCGAGGAACACCTCCTGGGTGACCTCCTCGGCCTGGGCCCGGTCGCGGACGACCCGCAGCACGAGTCCGTGGACACGGGCCGACGTGGAGTCGTACAGGGTGGCGAACGCGGCCTGATCGCCGCGGGCGGACCGCTTCAGCAGGGCCGCCAGGTCGGCGACCGCGCCGGCCGGCGCCCCCTCGTGGGGAGCGCCGGCCGGGTTGCCGGGGACCGGATCCATGGTGCTGATCCTTCCGGAGGAGAGGTGGTCCTGACGAGGGGTCACTTGACCCCGGTCAGCACCTTGTCGATCACGTAGACGGTCGCGTTGGCGGTCGGGATGTTGCCGCACAGCACGTTGGCGGTGACGGTGCCGTCGGAGACGGTCATGCCGGACTCCGGGTCACCGGCGACGGTCAGCTTGTCGCCCGCGAGGGTGTCCTGCTTGCCGGCCACGGCGTCGGCCTTCTCGTTGGCGCCGACCACGTGGTGGGCGAGGATCTTGTAGAGGGCGCTCTTGTCGCCCTTCTCCTTGCCCTCCATGACCAGGCCGTTGAGGTCGGCCTCCGGGATCTCGGCGAAGGCGTCGTTGTACGGCGCGAACACGGTCAGCGCCTCGGCGCCGTTGAGGGTGTCGGCGAGGCCGTCGATGCTGGTGACGGCGGTGACCAGGGTGCTGAGCAGCGGGTTGTTGCTCGCGGCCGTGGCGACCGGGTCCTTGACCATGCCGTCGAAGGAGCCCTTGCCGGAGGTCGGGATCGCCGAGCAGCCGGGACCGAAGGTCTCCGCGCCGGCGCCCTCGGCCATCGGGCTGTCGGAGGAGTCCGACGACTGCGAGGACGTGTCGTCGGAGCCGCTGGTGGGCTCGTCGTCCTCGCTGCTGCACGCGGCGAAGGTGGCGCTCATGGCCAGGATCGCGATGCCGGCGCCGGCGGAGCGGCGGATCTTCTGGAGCTTCATGGTGGTGCCTTCCGTAGGGGGCGTTGGTGTGTCGTCGGGGGTGATTCGGTGCCGGTTCGGGCCCGGATTGCCCGGAAGTACGGTCTTTTTCGAGGTGCGCGTCACTTCACGGTGACGAGGAGCTCGTGGATGCCGCTGGCGCCGTTCGGGAACGGCTCGGCGCGGACGGCGGTCTGGGGCTCGCCGTCGCCGGAGACGGCGCGCACGGCGATCCGGTGCGACCCGGACTTCGCCGGCCACTTGTGGAACCACTGCCGCCAGTAGTCGTCGCCACCGTCCGGCCCGAGCTGCGCGTCCTCCCAGCCGCCGCCGTCGATGCGCACCTGCACCTTCGCGATCCCGCCGCGCTCCTGCGCCCAGGCGACCCCGCCGATGATCACGTCGCCGGGGTCAAGCTGCGCCAGCGCCTTGGGGGTGTCGATGCGCGCGGAGATCTTGATCGGGGCGTCCGTGGCCCAGTCCCGCTCCGTCCAGTAGGCCTTCTGGTCGTCGTACGTCGTCAGGGTGAGCCGGGTGACCCACTTGGTCGCGCTGATGAATCCGTAGAGGCCCGGGATGACCATCCGCACCGGGAAGCCGTGCTCGCGGGGCAGCTGCTCGCCGTTCATGCCGACGGCGAGGATCGCGTCGCGCCCGTCGGTGGCGAGGTCGAGCGGGGTGCTGATCGTCATCCCGTCGAAGTCCGTCGAGAGGATCTGGTCTGCCTTCGTGCGGTCGATGCCGGCGAGGTCGAGCACGTCGGTCAGTCGGACGCCGAGCCAGCGGGCCCCGCCGACGTACGGGCCGCCGACGCTGTTGGAGACGCAGGTCAGCGTGATGTCGCGCTCGATCATCGGCATGTCGAGCAGCTCGTCGAAGGTCAGCGTGACCTCCTTCTCGACGTCGCCGTCGATGGTCAGCGTCCACTCCTCGCTGCTGACCACGGGCGTGTCGAGGCGGGTGTCGACGCGGTAGAAGTCCTTGTTCGGGGTGCGGAACCTCGTGATGCCGGGGACCTGGTCGTCGAGGCCGCGCGGCAGCGCCTTCGCGGGCTCGGCGGGCGTCGGCAGGGCGATGTCCTCCGGCCGGGTCCGCAGCGAGGTGACCACCCGGCCGCCGAGGCCGCCGACCGCCGCTGCGGCGGTCAGTGCCGCGCCGGTCAGCAGCAGGGTGCGCCGGCTCCCGTCGGCCGCCGCCTGCTGGTGGGTCCGGGCCAGCAGGCGGAGGGCGACCGGCCCGATGACGGCGGCGACCAGGCTCGGGATGAGGTCGAGGGGCTCGGCGCTGGGCCGGCTCAGGGCGGCCACCGCGGCGATGGCCACGAGGGCGAGCAGGATGCCGGCACCGAGGGCCAGCCGGCGGCGGGCGACCAGGCCGGCCACCGCGGCGAGCAGGAGGACGCCGGCCAGCACGGAGCCGACGAGGATCGTCTTGTCGGCGCTCCCGAACTGCCGGATCGCCCATTCCTTCATCGGGGTGGGGGTCAGGTCGATCACGGTCGACCCGACGGCCAGCACCGGCGAGGCGGCAGGGTCGGTCAGGGCGGCGGCGAGGTGGGCGAGGCCCACGGCGACCAGGGTCGCCAGGACGCCGTACGCGGCCCAGGGGAGTCGTGCCTTCATGGGGGTTGTTCGGTGCGGACCCCCCTGGCGGATCGGTGCGGCTCAGCAGCGCTCGACGACGACCGGCGTCGCCGACTCCGTGACGCACACCGTGCCGAGGTCCTCGGCCACCAGCCGCGGGTCGAGGTCGTCCGTGCCGCCGCCCTCACCGGGGCCGCTGACCGCCCAGCGGTAGAGCCGGTACTGGTCCGGCCTGCCGGTCGCGACGCGGGTGAAGGCCTGTCCGGCCGCGTCGAACCAGGTCCGGCGCGTCCCTCCGTCGGGGGTGAAGCCGCCACCGAGGTCGGGGTCGCCGGGCGTCGGGGTGGCGGGCACCAGCCTGCCGGCGCGGATCACGTACACCGTCAGCCGTGTGGAGTCGCCGCCCTCGTGGCCCACGACCCAGCCGGCGCCCGCCTGGCCGAGCTCAAGCTGCAGGTCGAGGAGGTACGGCGTGTCCGCGTCCTCCGGGATCGTCGCCGTGACCACGTCGGGGCCGTTGCGGACCTGCAGCAGGTCGCGGCCGCCACGCTCGACGAGCTCGGCGGTGATCCCGGTGCCGTCGTCGGCGACGGTGGGGGAGCCCGCCCGGAGCTCGGCGACCTGCGCCTCGGTGAAGATCGCGACCAGGTCCGCGGGCCCCTCGACCGTGGGCGCCTGCGTCACCTGCGTCGCCTGCTCGCTGGCCGGGGTGGAGGCCTGCGGGGGCGACGGGTCGGGCGCGGCGGCGGGCTCGTCGCCGCAGCCGACGAGGCCGAGCAGGGCGAGGGACACGACGGCGGTGAGGGCGGCAGGGCCGAGAGTGCTCTTCATGCCGGGGTGGACGCGCGAGCTCGCCCGCCGGTTGGCAACGCGTGCCGGCGAGCTCAGACCGGGGTCGCCACGTGGACGAGCGCGTCGCCCGCGTTGACGATCGGTGCCCGGGTCAGGCCGATCACGATGCCGGGACGGTCCGCGTGCACGAGGCGCACCCGGCGGCCGAAGGTGTCGGACAGCCCGCCGAGGCGCTGGCCCTCCTCGACCCACTCGCCGAGGTGGACGTCGAGGTGCAGGATGCCGGTGCCGCGCGCGCGGACCCAGCTGCTCGCCCGGGCCTCGACCACCTCGACGGGGGCCTCGGTCGCCGGCTCGTCGTCGATCATGCCGAGCGAGGCGAGCACCCGTCGTACACCACGGACGCCGACGGCGATCGCGTCCTCGTCGAAGCGCAGCGCCTCACCGGCCTCGTAGAGCAGCACCGTCGCGCCGCGGTCGCGCGCGGCCTGGCGCAGCGAGCCGTCGCGCAGCCGGGCGTGCAGCATCACGGGCGCACCGAACGCCTCGGCCAGCCCACGGGTGCGGGGGTCGTCGAGGTCGGCGCGGATCTGCGGCAGGTTGGCGCGCCGGTCGGCCGCGGTGTGGAGGTCGAGGCCGACGTCGCACTTGCTGACGACCTCGGTCATGAACAGGTGCGCGATCCGGCTGGCGAGCGAGCCACGGGCCGAGCCGGGGAAGGACCGGTTGAGGTCGCGGCGGTCCGGCAGGTAGCGGTCGCCGGTCATGAAGCCCAGCACGTTGACGACGGGTACGGCGACCAGCGTGCCCCGGAAGGTACGGGCCGACAGCGTCGCCATCGCCTGGCGGATCACCTCGACCCCCATCACCTCGTCGCCGTGGATCGCCGCGTTCACCCACACGGTCGGGCCGTCCTCGCGGCCGTGCACGACACGGACCGGCAGGCTCACGTCGCCACCGGTGACCAGCCGCGTGATCGGGAGCTCGACCTCCTTGGTCGAGCCGGCGCGGACCCGGACGTTGCCGATCGCGAAGGACTCACGCAGTGCCACGCGTGCTCCCTCCCGTCGCGACGCCGCGGTTCTTGCGGCGGACCTTCCGCGGCGGCCGGCCGCCGAGATAGGAGTGCCCGGAGTCGACGACGAAGCCCTGGCGCAGTGCCTCGCGGCCGACGAGCATCCGGAAGCCCATCTCGTCGCGGCGGGTCAGGGTCACCTCGGTCGTGATGGTGCGGCCGAGCAGCTCGAGCTCGGTGAGGACCACGAACCGCTCCTGGGTGTGGCCCGTGGAGCTCCGGATCGTCCGGCGGTCGTGGACCGGGCACTCGACGTACACGGCGTCGTCGGCCGAGCGCTGCCACGGGTGCACGGAGAACCGGACCCAGGTGGCGCCGTCGCGCTCGAAGCGGGTGAGGTCGAACGCGTGCAGCGCGGAGGTGCGCGCACCGGTGTCGAGCTTCGCCTTCACCGGCCCCACCCCGAGCGCCGGGAGCCGGACCCACTCTCGCCAGCCGGCGACCACCGGCGTGCTGCTTGAATGGGAGCTGACCACGTCACCATCCAATCAGGTCCCATCCGCCAGTCCGATCAGGTCGGGAATGAAGCTCGCGATCCTCTCCCGCGCTCCGCGGTCCTACAGCACGCAGCGCCTCCGCACGGCAGCCCTCGACCGGGGCCACCAGGTGAAGGTGCTCAACACCCTCCGCTTCGCCATCGACCTCTCCGGGGACGAGCCGGATCTGCAGTTCCGCGGCAAGCAGCTCTCCGACTACGACGCCGTGCTGCCGCGGATCGGCAACTCGATCACGTACTTCGGCACCGCCGTCGTGCGGCAGTTCGAGCAGATGGACGTCTACACGCCGTGCACCGCCAACGGCATCTCGAACTCGCGCGACAAGCTGCGCGCCTCGCAGATCCTGTCGCGGCACAACATCGGCATGCCGGCGACCACCTTCGTGCGCGACCGGGCCGACGTGATCCCCGCGATCGAGCGGGTCGGCGGTGCGCCCGTCGTGATCAAACTGCTCGAGGGCACCCAGGGCATCGGCGTCATCCTCGCGCCCAGCATCAAGGTCGCCGAGGCGATCATCGAGACCCTGCAGAGCACCAAGCAGCAGGTGCTGATCCAGCGCTTCGTCAAGGAGAGCCGCGGCCGCGACATCCGCGCGCTCGTCGTCGGCGACCGGGTCGTCGCCGCGATGCGCCGGGTCGCCCAGGGCGACGAGTTCCGCTCCAACGTGCACCGCGGCGGCAGCGTCGAGCCGGTCGAGCTCGACGAGGACGCCGAGCGGATCGCCGTACGGGCCGCGCAGATCATGGGCCTCAAGGTCGCCGGCGTCGACATGCTCGAGGCCGACGAGGGCCCGCTGGTCATGGAGGTCAACTCGTCCCCGGGCCTCGAGGGCATCGAGCAGGCCACCAAGCTCGACGTCGCCGGCGCGATCATCGACTACATCGACAACCAGGTCGCCTTCCCCCAGATCGACGTCCGCGAGCGGCTGTCCGTCTCGACCGGGTACGGCGTCGCCGAGCTCGTCGTCCACGGCGACGCCGACCTCGTCGGCAAGTCCATCGGCGACTCCGGCCTGCGCGACCGCGACATCACCGTGCTGACCCTGCACCGCGGCACGATCGTCATCCCGAACCCCTTCCCGCACCACGTGCTGGAGGCCGAGGACCGGCTGCTGTGCTTCGGCAAGCTGGAGGAGATGCGGTCGATGATCCCGGCGCGGCGGAAGCGGACCCGGGTGAAGAAGCTGCCGAAGAAGCCGATTCATTCCGACTAGCCGAGCGTGTCGCCGATCGCGGGCTGCGGACGGACCCTCCGGGCCCGCCCTTGCCCGCGATGCGCTGCGCGCGGGGCGCCACGCTGCCGGCTCGCGGTCGAGGCGGGCGACACCAGCGCTCGCCTGGCGGCAAGACGCCGGAGCGGTGACGGAGCGCGTCCGGTTGAATGCATCTCATGACTGACGCACCTGCGGAGCTCGTCCACCTCGACGTCGCCGACGGCGTCGCGACGATCACGCTCGACTCGCCCCACAACCGCAACGCCCTCTCCCGCCAGCTCGTCACCGAGCTGGTCGCCCACCTCACCACGGTGGACGCGGCGGACGACGTGCGCGTGGTGCTGCTGAAGTCGTCGGGCCGGGTCTTCTGCTCGGGCGCGGACCTCTCGGAGGCCTCGACCGTCCCGATGCAGGAGGGGGCGCGGGCGATCGTCGGCGTGCAGCGCCAGATCGTGGCGCTCTCGAAGCCCGTGGTGACCGTCGTCGAGGGTGCGGCGCGGGCCGGCGGCATCGGGATCGTGGCCGCCTCCGACGTGGTCGTCGTCGCCGAGGACGCCACCTTCGCGCTGACCGAGGTCAAGCTCGGCCTCACCCCGGCCGTCATCTCGCTGACGGTCTTCCCCCGGCTCACGCCGCGCGGGCTCGCGTGGACGGCGCTGGGGGGCGAGGTGTTCACGGGCGCGGAGGCGGTGGACTACGGGCTCGCCACCTTCGCCGTACCGGCCGGTGACCTCCAGGCCAGGGTCGACGACGTCGTCGCCAAGATCGCCACGGGCGCGGCCCAGGGCCTGCGCGAGACGAAGAGGCTCGTCGGCGCCGAGCTGCTCGAGCGGATCGACGCGAAGGGCGAGGAGCTCGTCGAGCTCAGCGCCCGGCTGTTCGGGTCCGACGAGGCCCGCGAGGCGATGACGGCCTTCCTCAGCCGCAAGAAGGGTTGAGGTTCAGGTCCCGCTGAGCTTGTCGACGTACGCCGCGCCGGCCCGGTCCGCGAGGCCGGCCAGCGCGGCGTCGAGGTCGTCGGTGACGACGGCGTCGTCGAGCACCGCCTGGCGGACGAAGCCGGCGTCGACGAGGCCCTGGAGCGCGCCGAGCAGGGGCTGCCAGAACCCGCCCACGTCGTAGAAGCACACCGGGTCGGCGTGGAAGCCGAGCTGGCGCCAGCTCCAGACCTCGACGATCTCCTCGAGCGTGCCGATGCCGCCGGGGAGGCAGAGGAAGCCGTCGGCGAGCTCGGCCATCAGCGCCTTGCGCTCGTGCATGGTCTCGACGACGTGCAGCTCGGTCAGGTCGTTGCGACCCCACTCGCGCTCGACCATGCTGCGCGGGATCACGCCGACGACCTTGCCGCCCGCGTCGAGCGCACCCTGCGAGACCGCGCCCATCAGGCCGTGCCCGCCGGCGCCGTACACGAGGCCGAGGCCGCGCTCCGCGAGACCGCGCCCGACGTCGTACGCCGCGTCCACGAGCGCCGGGTCGTTGCCGGGCGCGGATCCGCAGAAGACGGCGATCCGCCGCAGGGTGGTCATGGCCCGAGGTTAGAGCGAGGCCACGAGCTCGGCCGCGGCAGCGGTCGCGCCGCGGATCAGGCCGAGCCCGTTCGCGTCCCCGACGGTCCGTACGTCGACGGCGGGCAGCTCCCGCGCCAGCTCCTCGGCCAGGGCTCGGTCGGCGACCACCTCGCCCGCGAGCACGACCGTGTCGGCGGGCAGCTCCCGAGGGGTGCCGTGGGCGGGCGTCCAAGCGACGCCGGTCGGCGTGATCGCGGAGACCGTGCAGCCGACGTGGCTGGTGATCCCGAGCCGGTCGAACCGGTCCATGTGCTCCTTGCGCCGCTTGGACCCGAACTCGGGCGCGAGCTCGGGGCCGGTCGTCAGCAGCGCGACCAGCGCGCCCTCGCCGGCCAGCGTCTCGGCGAGCTCGACGGCCGCGCCCCGCCCGCCGACGACCACCACCCGGCGTCCGGCGACGGGTGCGGCGGTGTCGATGCCGTGACGGACGTGCGGCAGGTCGGCGCCCGGCAGGTCGGGCAGCTCCACGCGGCCGCCGGTGGCCACGACCACCAGGTCGGGGTCGAGCGCCCGCACGACGGCGGCGTCGGCCGGCGCCGCCAGCCGCACGGAGACCGACGACGCGGCGACCTCGGCGAGCAGCCAGTCCAGGTAGGGCCGGTTCTCCTCGTGCACGACCGAGGCGTCGCACAGGGCGCCACCGAGGCGGTCGCTGGCCTCCAGCAGCGTGACGTCGTGGCCCGCGGCCGACGCGCGGACCGCCGTCTCCAGGCCGGCCGGTCCGCCCCCGACCACGACCACCCGGCGGCCCGCGGCCGCCGGGGCGTGCGTGGGAGCCCGGTCCAGGTCGTGCCCGGTCAGCGGGTTCACCGCGCACTCGGTCGACAGCTTCTCCTCGAGGGTGTCGATGCAGTTCTCGCACGAGATGCACCGGCGCACCCGCGCCGCACCGCCGCCCCAGCCGCCCAGCTTGCGCGGCAGGTCGGGGTCGGCGAGCAGCGGCCGGCCGAGCGCGACGAAGTCGGCCCGGCCCTCGGCCAGCACCCTCTCCGCCAGCGCGGGGTCGTGCAGCCGCCCGACCGCGATGACCGGTACGTCGACGACCTCCCGCACCGCAGCGGCGCCGCCGACGTTGAGCCCGTCGCCGTCGTCGGCCGCGTTGACCATCCCGGTCACCAGCCGGTCGATGACGCCGCCGCTGACGTGGAAGGCGTCGACCCCGGCCTCGACCAGCAAGGGCGCCATGGCGGCGGTGTCCCAGACCGGCCGGCCGGCGGCGACCCGCTCGTAGCCGGAGATCCGCAGCGTCAGGGGGAAGTCCGCCCCGACCTCCGAGCGGATCGCGGCGAGCGCCTCGAGCACCACGCGGATCCGGCCCTCCACCGACGTGCCGCGGTAGCGGTCGCCGCGCCGGTTGCGCTGCGGGGCCAGGAACGAGCCGAGGAACATGTACCCGTGCGCGGCGTGGAGCTCCAGGCCGTCGTACCCGGCCTCGCGGACGCGGACGACCGCCGCGCGGAACTGGTCGAGGACCGCCGCGATCTGCTCCTTCGTCGCCTCGGCGGACGGCCGTCCGGTGAGGTACGACGGGATCACGGACGGTCCGAGCGAGGTGACGCCGAACATCTCCGGACCCAGCCCGTCCGGGCCGGCGTGCACGACCTGCGGCTGGATCCGGGCGCCGTGCGCGTGGACCGCCTCGACCAGGCGTCGGTGGGCGGCCACGGCCGCATCGGTGCCGATCTGCAGCCCGCCGGGCGTCTCGGGGTGCTGCGGGTCGATCCCGGTCGCGCCGACGGTGACCAGCCCCGCGCCGCCTTCCGCGCGGCGGGCGAAGTGGGCGACCGTCCGGTCCGAGGGGTGGCCCTCCGGCGTGCCGTACATCGTCTCCATCGGCGACATGACGATCCGGTTGCGCAGCTCCATCGAGCCGATCCGGCCGGGCGCGAGCAGGTGGGAGAACACGCGATGAGGCTAGAACCTGTTCTATTTCCTGACTAGGGTCAGCCCGTGGACTTCGCGATGGTGACCGCCTACCAGCCGATCGACCAGCTGGTGGCGCTCGCGCGCGCCGCCGAGGAGGCCGGCTTCCGCGCGCTGAGCATCGCCGACCACGTGGTCGACCTCGAGACGGTGCGCACGCCCTACCCGTACACCCCGACCGGCGAGCGCCGCTGGACGCCCGACGTCGACTGGCCGGACCCGTGGGTCACCGTCGGCGCGCTCAGTCAGGTGACCACGCGGCTGGAGTTCTTCACCTCGATCTACGTCGCCGCGATGCGCAACCCGTTCGTCGTCGCGAAGGCCGTCGGTACGGCGGCCGCCCTGTCCGGGGGCCGGGTCGCCCTCGGCGTGGGGGTGGGCTGGTGCCGGGAGGAGTTCGAGCTCCTCGAGCAGGAGTTCGCGACCCGCGGCCGTCGCACCGACGAGGCGCTCGACCTGATGAAGGCGCTCTGGACACCGGGCTGGACGGAGTTCTGCGGCGAGTTCTACAGCTGCGAGCGGCTCGCCATGAGACCCGAGCCGCCCGGTCCGGTGCCGGTGTGGGTCGGCGGCCTGTCCGACGTCGCGATGCGCCGGGCCGCGCGCCACGACGGCTGGGTGGGGGACATGGCGACGGTCGACGAGGCGATCGCGATCGCGGAGCGCCTCCGGGAGCTGCGCGTCGAGGCCGGCCGCGACCCGGGCGAGCCCTTCGACGTCGTACCGGCGCTCACGGACGCGCTCGCGCCCGAGGACTTCCTGCGCGCCGCCGAGGGCGGCGTCACGATGTGCATGACGATGCCGTGGATGTACTACGTCGGCCAGCACGCCCCGCTGGAGGACAAGCTCGCCGCCGTCCGACGCTTCGGTGACGAGGTCATCGCGCCGGTCCGACAGCTGGCGGGCCTCGAGACCTAGCCCGCCTAGCCCTCCAGGTAGGCCGTCAGCATCGTCACCATCGCCTGGTGCGCCCGGTCGATGTCGACGTGGGTGCCGAGCAGCTGCTCGTTGCGCAGGCTGCGCAGCATCGCCGGCATCACCTCGGACATGGCCGTCCGCCGCTCCTCGTCGAGGCCCTCCAGGCCGTCGAAGAAGTGGACGAACGCCAGCGAGGCGAGCTCGTCGAGGCGGCGGATCGACGCGGCCGTGCGCGGATGGGTCTCCGCGAGCACGTCGAGCGGGCGCGGGAGCGCCCAGCGCATCGTCTCCACGCTGACGGCGTACGGCGACTCGAGCACTGCGCGGTAGAGCTCGGCGATCTCGGCGACCCGTCCGGCGATGGTCGTGCTCGTCGGCTTCGCCCAGAGCTCCGGGCCCACCTCGGCGACCTGGTCGGCGACCGCGGACCAGAAGCCGTCGGAGTCCCCGAAGAGGTTCTGGACCGAGCCCCAGCTGAGGCCAGCCTCCTTGGCGACGAGGTTGATCGAGACGGACTCGGGCTTCCCCTCGCCCAGCAGGCGCAGGGCCGTGGACAGGAGCTGCTCCCGGGCCGCCACTCCTCGGCGGTTCGGCTTGCGTGTCGATGCTGCTGGCGTCGTTGTCATCTAGCCCCCCTAGCTGCGATGCCTCCCACCATCTAAGCACCCTTCTCAGCCCTGTAGAGTTGACTGCTTGCTGCGCGGGACCGAGCGGGACCAAGGTCCCCCGGGCGGCAGATCGGACAACGGAGCGGACGGCAGGGGTCACGTCGGTGGCAGACGAGCTGGTGGAGCGCGAGGTCGCGGCAGAGCAGGCCTTCGTCGACCGGGTCTACCGGCAGCTGGGTGAGGCCGGGAAGGCCGCACAGCAGCTGGCGAAGGAGGGGCACTCGCGCGGCCGGATGGGCCACGAGGGCGGCCTCGTGGAGCGCGACGCGATGGTCTTCCAGGCGGCGAAGCGGATCGCGCAGCTCGACGCCGCGCAGGAGGGCCTCGTCTTCGGGCGCCTGGACCTCGACGCGACCGTCGACGCCGAGCCGCGCTACGTCGGCCGGATCGGCCTGCGCGACGACAACCGCGACTCGCTCCTCATCGACTGGCGCGCCCCGGCGGCCGCGGTCTTCTACCAGGCGACGGCGGCCGAGCCGCACTCCGTCATCCGGCGCCGGGTGCTGCGCAGCGCCGGCCAGCGGGTCGTCGGCGTCGAGGACGAGCTGCTCGACGCGGAGGCGCTGAGCGCCGCCGAGGAGCAGGGCCGCGACCTGCCCATCGTCGGCGAGGGCGCGCTCATGGCGCAGCTCTCCCGCGCCCGCGACCGCTCCATGCACTCGATCGTGGCGACCATCCAGGCCGAGCAGGACAAGGCGATCCGCGCCCCCTCCAAGGGCGTCGTGAGCATCTCCGGTGGTCCCGGCACGGGCAAGACGGTGGTCGCGCTGCACCGGGCGGCGTACCTCCTCTACACCGACCGCCAGCGCTACGAGCGCGGCGGCGTGCTCGTGGTCGGCCCGTCCGGCGTCTTCATGCGCTACATCGAGCGCGTCCTGCCCTCGCTGGGCGAGACCGCCGTCGCGCTGCGCAGCCTCGGCGAGGTCGTCGACGACGTCCGGGCGACCCGCCACGACGAGCCGGCCGTCGCCGACGTCAAGGGCTCGGAGCGGATGGCCGAGGTGATGCGCCGGACCGCGCGCCAGCAGGTGCCGGGCAGCCCGCGCGAGTACCGCGTCTTCTGGCGCGACGACCGCCTCGTCCTCGACCGCGGCCGGCTCGGCCAGATCCGCCGCCAGCTGATGTCGCAGGGCCTGCGCAACAAGCAGCTGCCGCGCGTCTCCAACGCGCTGCTCGACGCGATGTGGCGCCAGGTCCGCGGCGAGCGCGGCCGCGAGCAGGGCCGCGAGAAGTTCAACGACGAGATGCTCTCGCGCCAGGACTTCCTCGACTTCGCCCACGGCTGGTGGCCGCCGCTCGACGCGCCCACCGTGCTGTGCTGGCTGCGCGACCCGGAGTTCGTCTCGCGGGTCGCCGACGGCGTGCTCTCGCCCGAGGAGCAGCGCCTCGTCGCCAAGTCGTGGAGCCACCTCGACCCCGAGCGCCCGATCGGCCCCCAGATCTCGATCGAGGACGTCCCGCTGCTCGACGAGCTGCGCTACGCCCTCGGCGACGTGCCGCAGAAGGCCGACGACGAGCGCGACGACCCGCTCGCGGTCATCGAGGGCGCGGTCAACGTGCAGGAGCTGATCACCGCCTCCGACCGCGAGTTCGCCACCGGCCCGGCCTGGCGGGCGCCGGTCAGCAGCATCGAGGACGACGGCTACGCCCACGTGCTCATCGACGAGGCGCAGGACCTGACGCCGATGCAGTGGCGGATGGTCGGCCGCCGCGGCCGTACGGCGTCCTGGACCATCGTCGGCGACCCCGCCCAGTCCTCGTGGCCGGCCCCCGCCGAGGCGGCCGCCGCGCGGGCTGCGGCGCTGGAGCGCAAGCAGCTGCACGAGTTCCACCTGTCCACGAACTACCGCAACTCCGCGGAGATCTACGCCCACGCGGCGGCCTACGCGGAGCGGGTCGGCCTCGGCGCCGACCTCCCGGACGCCGTGCGCCGCACCGGCGAGGAGCCGAAGGAGGTCGTCCTGCCGGCCGGCGGCGACCTCGAGTCGGCGACGCGCGAGGCCGTGCTGGAGCTGGCCGGCCGGGTCTCCGGCACCGTCGGCATCGTGGTCCCCGTCGCCCGCCGCTCCGAGGTCAACGCCTGGCTGGCGTCCTGGCCCGAGCTCGCCGACGACGCCCCCGGCGCCCGCGCCTCGGTCGACTCCTCGGTCACTCCCTCCGGGGAGGACCGCGTCGTCGTCCTGACCGGCCTGGACACCAAGGGACTCGAGTTCGACGGCATCGTCGTGGTCCGGCCGCAGGAGATCGAGGACGAGTCCGCGACCGGACGGGCGACCCTGTACGTCGTGCTCACGCGGGCGACGCAGCTGCTCACGACCATTTCCTGACCCCCGGCACACTGGGGGGATGACGGATCTCTCCGGTCTGCGCGACCGGCTCGGGGGCGCGATCTTCCACCGCGTCGCCGGGCCCGCCGGTGCGCGGCACCGCGACCGGATCCACCACACGCCGGGACCGCGGTGGTTCGAGCCGGGCAGCCCGATCGCGCAGGTGCACGGGGACGCCGCCATGTTCGTCGGCGGCATCCGGGCGCTGCTGCTGCAGAGCCTCCATCCGGCGGCGATGCGGGCGGTCTCCGAGCACTCCGGCTACCGCGGCGACATGTGGGGCCGGCTCGCCCGCACCAGCCGCTTCCTCGCCGTCACCACCTTCGGCACCGCAGCCGACGCGCAGCAGGCGGTGGACGCGGTGCGGGCGATCCACGACCGGATCACCGGCACGATGGCCGACGGGTCGTCGTACGCCGCGTCCGACCCGCACCTGCTGCTGTGGGTGCACGTCGCGGAGGTCGACAGCTTCCTGCGCGCGCACCAGGCCTACGGCGCCGAGCCGCTGGACCAGGCGGGCCGCGACCGGTACGTCGCGCAGACCGCGGAGGTCGCCCGGCGGCTCGGTGTCCTCGACCCGCCGACGACCGAGGCCGGGCTCGCCGACGTCCTCGCCGGCTTCCGGCCCGAGCTCCGCGGGACGCCCGAGGCGCGCGAGGCGGTCGGCTACGTCCTGCTGAGGCCGCCGCTCCCGCTGCTGGCCCGACCCGCCTACGGGGTGCTCGCCGCAGCCGCCGTCGGGCTGATGCCGGCGTGGACCCGCGTCCCCCTGCGGCTGCCGTGGCTCCCGGTCGCGGAGCGGACCGTCGTCCGCGTGCTCGGTGGTGCGGCGGTCGGGACCATCCGCTGGGCGATGTCCGCGCCGGCGCCGCCCCCTGCGGCGTAGCCTTTCCGCATGGACCCGGAGGATGACGAGTCGACCGCGTGGGAGCGGGGTGACCACCTGCCCACCGACGCGCGGCGGATGGGCCTGAGCCCGCTCGTGCCCGACGGCGCGATCCTCGAGTTCGCCGGCTCCCTCGACAGCTCGAAGCTCTCGCACCGCCTCGTCGCCTGGGTGCTGCTCGTGGCGTTCACGCTGCCGGTGCTGTTCACGGTGCTGCGCCTGCTGGGCTGAGCCGTTCCCGTGTGAACGGGCCTGCCGTCGGTGAGGATGGGCGCGTGCACGTCTACATCCGCCCCGCCCAGCGCTTCCTCTCCTGCCAGGTCTGCGCGTGCCTCGTCTTCTCCCAGCGCGAGATCAAGATGACCACGACCGGGATGACCTTCATGGACCTCGACTGGCTGAACAGGTCCGCCGACGGGGCGATCTGCGTGCGCTGCGGGTTCGTCCACACGTTCATGGGCGACGCCCACCAGTGGGTCGCGCCGGAGGACGTGAAGGAGGGCGACCTGCCCGAGGACCCGCTCGCGGGTACGTCGATGCCGGTCAGCCCCGACGACCTGCGTGGTGGCCTGCTCGGCTGAGGTCGCCTGCCCGAGTCGTGTGCCTGGCACAGCGGACATGCGCTGCCTCGGGCACACGACCCGCCTGCGGGGAGCTCAGCCCACCAGCTCGGCGACCAGCGCCTCCACCCGTCCGCGGATCTCGTCGCGGATCGGCCGCACGGCCTCGATGCCCTGCCCGGCCGGGTCGTCGAGCACCCAGTCCTCGTAGCGCTTGCCCGGGAAGTAGGGGCACTCGTCGCCGCAGCCCATCGTGATCACGACGTCGGCCTCCTGGACGGCCGACGTCGTGAGCACCTTGGGCTGCTCGGACGCGATGTCGATGCCCTCCTCGGCCATCGCGGCGACCGCGACCCGGTTGACCTGGTCGGCGGGCTGGGAGCCGGCCGAGAGGACCTCGACCCGGTCACCCGCGAGGTGCTGGAGGTAGCCGGCGGCCATCTGGGAGCGGCCGGCGTTGTGGACGCAGACGAAGAGCACGGTGGGACGGGTCATCGGGACTCCTGGGTGACGGACGGGACCGGCGGTGCGGACGGGTGCAGCAGGCGTACGACGAGTAGGCCCGCCAGGCCGCCGAGGACCTGCATCGCCACGAAGGCGGGGACGGACGACGGGGCGATCCCGGCGAACGTGTCGGAGAGGGTCCGGGCGAGGGTCACGGCCGGGTTGGCGAAGCTGGTCGAGCTGGTGAACCAGTACGCCGCGGCGATGTAGCCGCCGACGGCGTACGCGACCGTCTCGACCCGCTCCGAGCGCAGCGCACCGAAGACGACCAGCACGAGGCCGAGCGTGGCGACCACCTCGGCGACCAGGAGGCCGGACCCGGTGCGGTCGTGGCCGGAGACCTCGACGGCGGGCAGCTCGAACATCAGGTTGGCGACGACGGCCCCGAGCGCGCCGCCCGCGAGCTGGGCGGCCACCAGCGCGCCCGCCTCGGTCGGCCGCACCCGCCCCAGGCCGGCCTCGACCAGGGTGACGACCGGGTTGAAGGACGCCGACACCGGCTGGAACGCGATGATCAGGGCGACCAGGGCGGCGCCCGTCGCGAGGCTGTTCTCGAGCAGCTGCAGCCCGGTGTCGCCCGGTGAGAGCCGCTGCGCGGCGATGCCGGATCCCACTACCGTGGCGACGAGGAAGGCCGTGCCGAGCAGCTCGGCCAGCAGGCGGCGCGACAGTCGGTGGGGTGCGGGAGTGCTCACGGCAGACATCTTGACGATCCGGAGATTACTCAGTCAACATTGAGGCAATGAACGCTGAGCGAACTGCCACGCTGCAGCAGCGCGCCGCCGTGTACGCCGCGCTCGCGGACCCGACCCGGCTGCAGGTGGTCGATGTGCTCACCGTCGGCGACGCGGCGTCCTCGGAGCTGTCCTCCCGACTGGGGACCCCGTCGAACCTGCTCGCCCACCACCTGAAGATCCTCGAGGGCGCCGGTGTGGTCGAGCGGCGCCGCTCGGAGGGTGACCGCCGGCGCAGCTACTGGCGGCTGGTCCACGGTGTCGTCGGCACGCTCGTCGGCCCGCTCACCGGGCCGGCGCTCAAGGCGCCCGGGCGGGTCGTCTTCGTCTGCACCGCCAACACGGCGCGCTCCCACCTCGCCGCCGCGCTCTGGCGGGCGACGAGCGACATCCCGGTGACCTCCGCGGGCACCCACCCCGGCGACCGCATCGCGCGAGGAGCGCTCGCGACGGCCGGCCGGCACGGTCTGGACCTCCCCGACATCGCCCCGCGGCGGCTGGACGAGATCGGCCGGCCGCCCCGTGGTGGCGACCTGCTCATCACCGTGTGCGACCGGGCGCACGAGGACCTCGCCGGGGCGGACGACCTGCACTGGTCGGTCCCGGACCCGGCGGCCGGCGGCACCCGCGCCGCCTTCGACCGTGTGCACGACGAGCTCGCCGACCGGATCCGGGTCACGACGCCACTGCTCCGCCGGGCGTCCTGAGCCCGCTGCGCCGGTCCGCCAGACTGACCCGGTGATGACGGGCGAGGAACCAGCGGCACCGGTCCGCGGGCGTCGTGACGGGGTCGCGTGGCCGCTGGCCGCGGGCGCCGCCATCGGCGTGCTGGGTGGCCTGATCGGCCTCGGCGGGGCGGAGTTCCGGCTCCCGCTGCTGATGGCGCTCTTCGGGTTCGCCGCACTGCAGGCCGTGATCGTCAACAAGGCGATGAGCCTCGTGGTCGTCGTCGCTGCCCTTCCGGCGCGCGCCTTCGC
Source organism: Nocardioides sp. SRI_004 (assembly GCF_057586415.1). NCBI lineage: Bacteria > Bacillati > Actinomycetota > Actinomycetes > Propionibacteriales > Nocardioidaceae > Nocardioides > Nocardioides sp. SRI_004. Next base: position 62,890 of record NZ_JBYCZV010000021.1, on the reverse strand, counting down.
GGTCCCGTGGGGCGATGTGGCCGACCACTGGTGGATCGTGGTCAACCTGCTGGCGGGTTCGCTCGTCGGGGCCTGGCTCGCTGCCGGGTGGGCCGTCCGGTTGCACGCCCGCGCGCTCCACCGCACCCTGGCGGCATTGCTGGTCGTGATCGCCGTGGTCCTGGCGGGCACCCACTACGCCGAGCTCGGCACCCTGGACCTGCCCGTCGTCGTACGTGCCGTCGCCGGCGTGGTCGCGGGCGTGCTGATCGGGATGGTCGCCGCGTTCATGGGCGTCGCGGGCGGGGAGCTGCTGATCCCGACGATCGTCCTGCTCTTCGGGGTCGACATCCGGCTGGCCGGCAGCCTCTCACTCCTGGTCTCGCTGCCCACCATGCTGGTCGGCTTCGCCCGCTACAGCCGGGACAGCTCGTTCGAGGTGCTCCGCGGCAACCTCAGGTTCGTGCTGCTGATGGGTGCCGGGTCCGTCGCGGGTGCCGTCGTCGGCGGCGCGCTGCTGCCGTACGTCGCCGGGCCCGCCCTCATCGGCGCCCTGGCGCTGATCCTGCTCGCCTCGGCCGTCAAGGTGTGGCGTCACGCGGACGGCTGAGCCCCCGCCTGCGGTCGCCGCCAGGCCGGCACTCGCCAGCGCGAGGAGCCCGAGCACGGCGAACAGCGCCGGGTGGCTGCCGGTCCAGGCCGCCACCGCGGCGCCGAAGGCCGGCGACAGGGCGGCCGCGACGCCGAGGGGCGCGTTGTAGACGCCGTTGAGGGCGGCGTACCGCTCCGTGCCCCAGTGCTCGCTGACGACCGTCGCGCTGACGAGGGTGAACAGGCCGCGGGCGGCGCCGCTGAGGACGGCCACGGCGACGAGGAGCGCGGCGGGGCCGGGGACGGCGGCCAGCAGGAGGAGGCTCGCCGCGAGCACGCCGATCACCAGCACGGCCCGGCCGTGCGGTCCGAGCCGGCGGTCGAGCCGCGGGTAGAGCAGTCGCCCGCCGACCTGCCCGGCGCCGCTCAGGCCGAGTGCCCAGGCGGCGAGCTGCACGTCGAGCCCGCGGTCGAGGAGCAGCGGGACGAGGTGGACGAGCGAGGTGTACATCGCGAGCGAGGCCAGCGCCCCGGAGGCCGTGACCACCACGAACGTCCGGCTGGTCAGGATCGTGCGGTCGGTGGCCCGCGCCGATGCCGGGCCCGGGCCGGTCGCGGGCCGCCACGGCCGGGCGAGCCCGACGGCGTGCGCGGGCCCGGTGGCCAGCAGGACGCCCGCCAGGACGCCGTACGCGCCGCGCCAGCCGAGCTGGTCGCCCAGGACCGCGGTGAGCGGGGCGAAGACGGTCGAGGCGAAGCCCGCCACGAGGGTCAGCGCGGTGATCGCGCGCACCCGGTGGGCGCCGTACCACTCGGTCAGGGCGGCGAAGGCCGGCGCGTAGAAGGTGCCCGCGCTCGCCGCCCCGGCGAGCAGCCAGCCGGCGACGAACACCGGGAGGGCCGGCGCCGCCGCGACCACCACCATCGCCGCCGCGCCGAGGACACTGCCGGTCGTCATGACCAGGCGTGGCCCGCGGCGCTGCAGGAGCCGCCCGGCGACGATGCCCGCGACGGCGCCGAACAGGCTGCCGGCCGAGAACGCCGTCGTGACCGCGGTTGTCGACCAGCCGGTGTCCTCGGCGATCGCGGGGGAGAGGACGGTGAAGGCGTAGTAGAGGACGCCGTACGCGACGGTGACCGTCACGCACAGCGTGACCAGCACCCGGCGCGCGCCGGCGTCCTCCACGGGACCCTCAGGCGCCGACAGGAGCCCGGCCGATCTCGAGGAGCTCGGTCGGTGCGGCGACCGCGGGTGCGCAGCAACCGCCACCGGCGCTCTCCGGGTCGTCGAACACGCCGGCCCCGCCGCACACGCCGGTGTCGGGCAGGACCAGCTCGACCCGGGCCGCGGCCTCGTGGTCGCCCGCGAGGGCCGCCACGACGCTGCGCACCTGCTCGTAGCCGGTGAGCGCCAGGAAGGTCGGCGCCCGGCCGTAGGACTTCATGCCCACGAGGTAGAGGTCGGTCTCGGGCTGCGCGAGGTCCGCGGCGCCGGTGGCCTGCACCGACCCGCAGGAGTGGATGTTGGGGTCGATCTCCGCGGCGATCCGCCGCGGTGCCTCGAGGGTCGGGTCGAGGTCGAGGCGCAGCTCCGAGAGGAACGAGAGGTCCGGCCGGAAGCCGGTCAGCACGACGACGGTGTCGGCGGCCGGGAGCTCGCGCCCGTCCTCGCCGACCAGCACCGCCCGCTCGCCCTCGCGACGCACCTCCGCCGTCCGGAAGCCGGTCACGAGCTCGACCGCACCGGACTCCACCCCCCGCCTCGCCCGCTGGCCGAGCGCCCCGCGCTCGGGGAGCTGGTCGGCAGCGCCGCCGCCGAAGGTGCCGTCGCCGACCACCCGGCGGATCGCCCAGGTGACCCGCGTGCCGGGGTGCTCCTGCGCGACCTGCACCAGCTCGTGGATCGCGTTGAACGCCGAATCGCCGGCGCCGACGACCACGGTGTGCCGGCCGGCGTAGCGCTCGGGCGCCGACCGGTCGGGGACCTGGTAGGCGATGAGGTCCGCGGCCGCGCGCTCGCCGAGGGCCGGTACGCCGTCGGCGCCGGCCGGGCTGGGGCGGCGCCACGTGCCCGAGGCGTCGATGACCGCGCGGGCCTCCAGCCGCGACTCGCGCCCGAGCGCGTCGCTCACGTGCACGGTGAAGGGCTGCTCGGCCCGGTCGGCGTCGACCAGCCGGTCGCGGCCCTTGCGGGACACCGCGATCACCCGGGCGTCGTACCGCACCCGGTCGCCGAGGGCGGTGGCCAGCGGCGCGAGGTAGCGCTCGATCCACGCGGCGCCGGTCGGGTGGCCGGACTCCGGGCGCTGCCAGCCGGTGGGCTCGAGCAGGCGCGCGGCCGCGGCGTCGACCAGCTCGGGCCAGGCCGAGAACAGCCGGACGTGCCCCCACTCGGCCACCGCCGAGGCGGGTCCGGCGCCGGCCTCGAGCACGAGCGGCTCCAGGCCGCGCTCGAGCAAATGCGCCGCCGCGGCGAGGCCCTGCGGACCGGCGCCGATCACGACGACGGGGAGGGTGCTGTCGTTCATCTCGTCATTCCACCATTCGTATAGACGTTTGTCGATGGGTCAGATCCTGACCAACGCATCGACAAATGTCAATGGATGAGTCAGAATGGGCGCATGCCCTCCCCGCTGCCGGTCCTCCAGCCCGACGAGCTCGCCGCCTGCTGCTCGCCGGTCACCGCCGGGGTGGTGTCCGACGACGCCGCGGAAGCGCTGGCGCGGATGTTCAAGGCGCTCGGCGACCCGACCCGCGTGAAGCTGCTGTCGATGATCGCCGCGGCGCCCGGGGGCGAGGCGTGCATCTGCGACATGACCGAGCCGGTCGGCCTCAGCCAGCCCACCGTGTCGCACCACATGAAGCTGCTCGTCGAGGCGGGCCTGGCCACCCGCGAGCAGCGCGGCCGGTGGGCCTACTACCGAGTCGCGCCGGAGGTGCTGCGCGCCCTGGCCAGCGCCCTGTCGCCGATCGCCGGCTGAGCCCAGGGGCTGCCCTCGGGCGGCACGCCGACCTGCGGCTCGACGCGTCGTGTTGTGCAGGCTGCCAATGACCATAACTCAACTTGTGCAGCACGCCCGAGACCCGGGAGGGCCTCCGGAAGCACCCTTGAGGGGTACCAGCGACGCAGTGGTCGCACCACCCGAGGAGGCATCCGATGGCGAAGTACGCAACACAAGGAGCTGACGGCCAGACCGTCGCGTGGCGCGACAAGAAGCGCTATCTGTGGGTCCTGGGACTCGTGGTCCCGCTGACCCCCATCGTCGGGATCGGCCTCTTCGAGGCGACCGACCACGCCCTCTTCTTCTGGCTGACGCCGGTCGTCTTCTTCGGGATCATCCCGCTGATCGACCTCGTCGCCGGGTACGACGACACGAACCCGCCCGACGACGTGATCGAGGCGCTCGAGAACGACAAGTACTACCGCTGGGTGACCTACCTCTACCTGCCGGTCCAGTACGGCGGCTTCGTCGCCGCGATCTGGTATCTCGCCACGACCGACATGTCGGTGCTCGCCAAGGTCGGCCTCGCGATCTCGGTCGGCGTCGTCGGCGGCGTCGCGATCAACACCGCCCACGAGCTGGGCCACAAGCGCGAGTCGGTCGAGCGCTGGGCGTCCAAGATCGCCCTCGCCCAGACCTTCTACGGCCACTTCTACATCGAGCACAACCGCGGCCACCACGTCCGGGTCGCGACCCCCGAGGACCCCGCCAGCGCCCGGATGGGCGAGAGCGTCTACCGCTTCTGGCCGCGGACCGTCGCCGGCTCGCTGAAGAGCTCGTGGGAGCTCGAGGCCAAGCGCTACCAGCGCAAGGGCACCCACCCGTTCCACCTCGGCAACGACGTGCTCAACGCCTGGCTGATGACCGTCGCGCTGTGGGGCGGCCTGATGCTCTGGCTCGGGCTCGCGTACGACGTCAACCCGCTCTCGCTGCTGCCCTATCTCGTGCTGCAGGCCGTCGTCGGGTTCTCCCTGCTCGAGGTCGTCAACTACATGGAGCACTACGGCATGGTCCGGCAGAAGGTCGGCACCCCGGGCAAGATGCGCTACGAGCGGGTCACCCCGGCGCACTCGTGGAACTCCAACAACATCGCGACCAACGTGCTGCTCTACCACCTGCAGCGCCACAGTGACCACCACGCGAACCCGACGCGTCGCTACCAGACGCTGCGCGACTTCAAGGACGCCCCGGTCCTGCCGACCGGCTACACCGGCATGATCGTCGTCGCGATGTTCCCGCCGGCCTTCCGGGCCCTCATGGACAAGCGGGTCATCGCCCACTACGACGGTGACCTGCGCCTGGCCAACCTCCACCCGGCGAAGCGCGAGAAGCTGCTGCGCACGTACCCCGTCCCCGCCGAGAAGCTCGCCGCCGAGGCCGGGCTCCGCGCCGACACCAGCGCCCACGAGTTCGAGGGCGAGGTGCTCGCCGCGCAGTGCCCGGGCTGCCAGTACACCTACGAGGTCGCCGAGGGCAACGAGCTCGAGGGCTTCGCCGCCGGCACCGCCTGGAAGGACATCCCGGACGACTGGTGCTGCCCCGACTGCGGCGTCCGCGAGAAGGTCGACTTCAAGGCCGTCGAGCCCCGTCACAAGGTCGGTGCGTGATGCACATCGTCGCGGACCTCGGGAAGTGCGAGGGCCTGGGGATGTGCGAGTCCATGGCCAACGACTACTTCGAGGTCGACGAGGACGAGGAGCTGGTCACCGTGCTCGACGCGAACCCGCCGGAGTCCGACCGGGCCCACGTGTACGCCGCCGTCCAGGCCTGCCCCGTGCTGGCCCTGACCCTCGAGGGCTGACCCCGCCCTCGACCTCCCGAACCACTGGGGACGTGCTCACCTGCCGGGCACGTCCCCAGTGCCGTCCCCGGTGGTCGAGGAGGTTGCGCAGCAACCGTCGCGAGACCCCGGCCCCGGGACGGCGACCGTGCCGGTCAGGCTCACGCGCCGCGGTCTCGGTGGAACAGCTCGTGGTGTCGCAGCGCCGTCGCGAGCTCGGGGCTGATCTTCGCCACCGGGCGGCCGAGCAGCTCCTCGGCCTGGCCGAGCCGGTAGCGGATCGTGTTGCGGTGGACGACCAGCGCCCGGGCGGCCTCCTCGGCGCTGCCGCCGCTGCCCAGGAAGGCGGTCAGGGTCTCGCGGATGCGGGCCATCGCCTCGTCGTCGCCGACGAGCGGGCCCAGCTGGCGGGCCATGAACCGGTCGACCTCCGGCGAGCAGCCGAGCAGCACGGGGAGCTCCACCTCGTCGTACCGGGTCAGCCAGGTGGTGTCGCCGGGGGCGGCGACGCGCAGGGCGCCCAGCGCCTCGCGGTGGCTGGCGACGAGACCGGCGATGCCGCTCGTCGAGGTCCCGACCCCGACGCAGGTGTCGACGCGGGCGGCCGAGGCGTTGGCCCCCGCGAGGCCGTCGAGGTCGAGCGGGTCGCGGGTGCCGATCCACATCCACAGCTGGCGGCCACCGGGCTTGACGATGAGCGGGTTGCTGGCCCCGACGGCGCGGACCAGGTCGGCGGCGAGGGTCTCCAGGCCGCCGGCTCGCTCGGCGTCGGCGACCGACAGCACGAACGCCGTGTGGTGGACCGAGATCGGGTAGCCGCCGAGGGCCGAGGACGCCTCGCGGGCGTCGGTCAGCTCGCCGGCGAGGATCGCCTTCACCGACTCGTAGCGCTGGGCCGCGGCGCCGGCGAGCACCCGGCTGCGGGCGCCCTGGTAGATCTCGATCGACGCGCTGATCGACCTGTCGAGCCAGACGCCGGCGCGGTTCCAGAAGTACATGAGCAGGTCCGCGCGGTCGAAGTCGCTCGGCGGCAGGTCCTTGATGACCTCGCTGACGTAGTCCCAGACCTCCTGCTGCGCGACCCGGTAGAACTGGATCAGCAGCTCGAGCGGGATCTGCAGGTCGGCGACCAGCGTGGACAGCCGCTCCGCGGCGTCGACCAGGTGGAAGTGCTGCGCCGGCTGCGCGAAGTCGGCGAGGAAGGCCACCCAGTGCTCGCGGACGGTGATCCGCAGCAGCTCGTCGAGGCCGTCGAAGGCGCGGATGTCGGGCATCTCGGTGAGGATCGCGTTGGTGACCCGGTCGACCCACGCGTCGACCTGTGCCGGCTGGGCCTGCTCGGCGACGTAGGCCAGGAGCCAGGGCTCGATCCCGTTGGGCACGCCGTCGTTGCTCACGCGCCCAGACTAGGAGCCTCAGGTCGAGGGACGCACCCGCACCGCCGTCCGCCCACCGAGGTCCAGCTCGAGCTCCGCCCGGCCGGCCGCGTCGGCGACCAGCCGGTCGCGGGCCGCCCCCTCGACGTCGTACGACGCCCCGGGGCGCAGCTGCGCGAGCCGCAGCGTCGGGCGGACCGGCCCGGCGCCGGGCACCAGCACGAGGTCGAGCGCCGCACCGTCCGACACGGCCCGGGCCACCAGCACGTCCGGGTAGGCGGCCTCGTCCAGCACCGGTCCGTCGCGCCAGGCCGCGGGCGGCCCGAAGGCGACCAGGTCGCGCAGGCCGTCGTGCCGCCCGAAGCGGCCGAGGTTGAGATAGGAGTTGGCCAGGCCGCTGGCGTCCGCGAACCGCTCGGCGCCGTTCTCGACCTCGAGCCGCTCGCGCTCGGCGAGGGTCCGCTCCGCGGCGAGCGCCGTCTCCTCGTCGCCGACCTCCCGGGCGGCCATGGTCGTCACGGCGAGGCTGAAGGTGTCGCTGCGGACCTGGTAGTTGCCGGGGTCCAGGCGGCTGACCAGTCCGCGCGGCGTGCGCACCCGGCCGTCCTCGACCTGCAGCCAGCCGTCGCGGATCAGCCACCAGGTGCGGTGGGCGAGGTCGGGCATCCCGGGGTGCATCCAGTACGTCGTCGCGAGCTGCACCGACGGGCTGGACCAGAAGTTCCAGGACAGCCCGAGGTGGGACGACCGCACGCCGACGATGCGGCCGTCGGGGCGCAGGAACTCCTCCTCGTAGGCGCGCCGGAGCCGGGCGCGGACGTCGTCGGCCTCGTGCGAGGCCTCGAGCTGCTCGTCGACGAGCACGGTGTTGAGGCCGAAGGTGTTGCAGATCGTGTAGATCCAGTTGGGCTCGCACGGATAGAGGCTGAAGTCCGAGCGCCGCACGTTCTCCCGGACGTTGGCCGCCATGCCCTTGAGGTCGTGGGCGAAGGCCGTGTCCCGGTCCCAGCGGAAGGTGAGCGCGCCGGACTGCCGGTAGCGGTCGTCGTTGAGGACGGAGTACATCCCGACCTGCAGGCCGTGGAAGCCGGTGAGCATCACGTTGCCGCCGAGCGGCACCGGGTCCTTGTCGCGACGCAGGTTGCCCCATGCGTTCTCGAGCGCCCAGTAGCCCCAGATGCGGCGGTCCAGGACCTTCTCGACCAGGTTGCGCTGCGCCTCGGCGAGGTAGCCGCGGAAGGCCGGCGTGCGGGTGAACTGCGCCATGGCGAGCCCGTAGCCGACGGCATTGATCTGGTACCGCAGGGCGCCCTCGCGGAACTGGTCGAGCCGGGTGAAGCCGGCCAGCCCGTCGACCGGCTGCAGCCCGATGTCGAGCGCCGCGCGCAGCCGGCGCAGGTCGGTGTCGGTGTGCTCGACGACCGGGACGCCGGTCGCGATGTCCGGCGGCCCGCTGATCGTGAAGGAGACCCGACGCAGCCGCTCGTTGATCGCCGCCCCACGACGGGCCTGCGCCCGGTGCCGCAGCGCATGGACGGCGAGCGAGCCCACCAGCAGCGCCGGTACGACGACCAGCACCGCCGTCGCACCACCGTCGCTCACCTCCGGCCGGTCCAGCAGCACCGCGGGCAGCACGGCACCGGCCACCCAGGCGAGCGGTGGCAGCACCGTCGGGCCGGCGGCCCACCACACGAAGACCGCCACCAGCAGCCCGGCCAGCACGAGCAGGCCGCCGACGACGTGGCCGGTCGCCAGCAGCCCGCCGCCGGGGAGCGCCAGCCCGAGGCCGGCGACCTGCCACCGGGCATCCAGCCCGAGCAGGAGCGGCAGCAGGGCGGCGAGCCACAGGACGGCGTACCCGGTGACGCTGCGGAGCAACGCCCGCCGGGTGGCCCGCGGCAGGAGCGGCAGGTCCTGCGGGAGCAGGACGGTGGTGCCGGTGGGGGCTGCGGTCGTCGTCATGCGGATGCCGCCTTCGTAGAGGGGTGGAGGGAGGGTCGGCGCCGGAGGAGGCGGGGGACCAGGACGGCCAGCACGAGGAGCCCGCTGCCGTGGAACAGGACGTCGAGCAGCACCGGGGCGGTGCGGAACTCGAACAGGCCGAGCACGTGCATGTCGACCAGGCCGAGCTCGGTCCAGGCCGCGGCGGCGCCGGCCAGCGCCCAGGACCGGTCGGCGCCGTCCTGCCGGGTGCGCAGGGAGCCGAGCGTCGCGGCGGCCGCGACGACGGCGAGCCCGGTCGCGCGCAGCGACCATGCTCCGTCGAGGGCCCGGGTCGCCGGGGTGGCGAGCAGGGCGGCCACCGCGACGGCGTACAGAAGGGTGCCGGCGGCGATGCCGGCCAGCAGCCCGGCGGTGCCCCGACGTCCGCGGGACGGGGTGGCGGCCGGTGGGGCGGTCGCGACGAGGGGCCCGGCGTCGAGCGGGCGCCGGGCGGGCGGGGCGAAGCCGGCCTCGGCCGGCCGGGCCCCGGGGACGACCCGGAACCACGCCGAGCGGAGCACGCCGATGACGATCGCGATCGCTGCGCAGCAGGCCATCCGTCTCGCCTCCTCAAATCTGTTACGGCACCGTCACAGAATTTAGGACGGCGCGTGAGCCACGTCAATGGCCGCCGTGGCGGTGCGCAAGGATGGCCCCATGGCAGCGACCCCCCGGCCCTACGGCGGCATCAGCGCGGCCGAGCGCCAGACGACCCGCCGGGCGCGGCTGCTCGAGGCCTGCCGCGACCTCGTCGGCCGCGAGGGCGTGGCCGGCGTGACGGTCGAGGCCGTGTGCGGTGAGGCGTCACTCGGCAAGCGGTACTTCTACGAGAGCTTCGCGACGCGCGACGAGCTGCTGCTCGCCGTCGCCGACGCCTTCTTCGTCGGCCTCCGCTCGCGGATGGAGGAGGCGATCGCCGGTGTCGACCCCGCCGAGCGGCCGGTCGTGGTCGTGCGCACCCTCGTCGGTGCCCTGCGCGAGGACCAGCGCGAGGCGCGCCTGTACGTCGAGAGCCCGGCCGTGCCCGTGCTCGCCGCCCGTCGGGAGCAGGCCGTCGCCGACTACGCGGCGTTCGTGGCCGAGGTCGTGATGCCCGACCCGCCGCCGGAGCAGCACGCGATCGTGCGCCGCCGGCTCGCCAGCCGCCTGCTGGTCGCGGGCACGACCGACCTCGTGACCAGCTGGCTCGCGGGGGACGTCGAGGGCGACGTCGACGACGTCGTCGACGCGATCGTCGCGGTCGGCCGGGGCGTCCTCTCCGCCTGAGCGGGGTCCGCCTAGGGGCTCGTCACCTCGAGGATCGTCCGCGCCACCAGCGCGGGATCGTCGGTCATCGGCACGTGCCCGACACCGCGCAGCCGGACCAGCTCCGCGCCCGGCACCAGCGTGCGGAACACCACGCCGTGGTGGCGCCACGGGATGGTGCGGTCGTGCAGCGGCCACGCGATCCGCGCGGGCACGCCGCCCACGTCGAAGGGCGCCGGCGGACCGTGCTGCTCCATCCAGCGCACCAGCGGCGGGAGCGCGGTGCAGGCCCGGGCGTCGGCGAGCAGCGGCGACAGTCGGGCTGCGCCCGGCAGCCGCGAGATGCCCGCGATCAGCCGCAGCTTCGCCAGCAGCAGGTGGTACGACGGCCGCCCCGTCCAGGTGCCGGCAGGGGAGAACGCCACCACCGACGATGCCCGCCCGCGCCGCGCGAGCTCGAGGGCCAGCCACCCGCCGAGCGAGTTGCCGACGACGTGGGCCCGCTCCCAGCCCGCGGCGTCCATTCGCTCCTCGACCGCCTCGACCAGCGGACCGATCCCGATCCGGTCGGCCGGCCACGCCGGTCCGCCGCGGTGGCCGGCCAGCGTCGGCGCGAGAACGTCGTGGTGGGCCCGCAGCCCCGCGAGCACGGGCTGCCACGCGTGCCACGACATGAACAGCCCGTGCAACAGCACCAGCGGCGGACCGGAGCCTCCGCGGAAGGCGGGGCCGGTCGGGGTCACGCGATCAGGTCCGCCCGTCCGTCGGCGGCCAGCGTGGCGACGTACCGCTGCTGGATCGGCTTGGCGCTGGGCAGCAGCGCGATCAGCTTCGGCAGCGCGCCGCCGAGCTTGATCTGGCCGCGCGCGACGGCGAGCGGGACGCTGACCTTGCCCTGCCAGAACCGGTTGGCGGTGTCGGCGGTCAGGCCGAGGGTCATGTTCGCCTCGGGAGCCGCACCGTCGCTGTCGCCGGTGTGGATGGTCTGGTTGACGAGGTCGATGGTCATCACCAGCTCGGGCTCGGTGACGTCCATCCGCAGCACCAGCCCGGACTTCGCGAGCGCGGGACTGATCTCCGGGTCGTCGAAGCCGGCCTGGAAGACGCGGGCGAGGTAGTGCGTGGCGTCGGCGGTGTCGGTGAAGGGCATGGCGGTTCTCCTCGGTTCTCGGGGGGACGTTCGGGGACGGGGATCAGAAGATGAGGCGGAGCAGGCGCCGGGTGAGCGGTCCGTAGGGCGGGTAGACGACGCGCGGGTCGATCCGGGCCGATCGCGCGAGGTGCGCCTTGCGGTGGCTGAAGGCCTCGAAGCCCCAGCGCCCGTGGTAGGCGCCCATCCCGCTGTTGCCGACGCCGCCGAACGGCAGCTCCGGGCAGAGCACGTGCATCGCGGCGTGGTTGGTGACCACCGCCCCGGCCGGCACCTCGGCGCGGAAGAGTCGCTCATCCTCGCCCGACTCGCTGAAGAGGTACGCCGCCAGCGGCTTCGGTCCCGCGTTGACCCGCTCCACGGCCTGGGCCACCGAGTCGACGCTCACGACCGGCAGGATCGGCCCGAAGATCTCCTCCTGCATCAGCGCCGCGTCGGCGGCCGGGTCGAGCACGACGGTGAGGTCGTGCCGCCGGTCGGCGGGAGCCGAGCCACCGCCGAGCAGGACCTCGCCGCCGTGGCCCTGGAGCAGGCCGGCGAGCCGGGCGGCGTGCCGTTCGGTGACGATCGGCAGGTCGCGGCCGCCCCTGCCGTCGGGCGCCATGTCGCGGAAGGCCCGCAGCAGGGCGGCGACGAACTCGTCGCGCACGGAGCGCTCGACGAGCACGTAGTCGGGCGCGATGCAGGTCTGGCCGGAGTTGAGCAGCTTGGTCCACGCGATCCGGCGCGCGGCGACGTCGACCACGGCGTCGGACGAGACCACCGCGGGGCACTTGCCGCCGAGCTCCAGGGTGACCGGGGTGAGGTGCGGCGCGGCAGCGGCCATCACGGCCTTGCCGATCTCCGGGCCGCCGGTGAAGAAGGCGTGGTCGACACCCTGCGCGAGCACGCCCTGGGTGACCTCGGGACCGCCGTTGAGCACGGTGAAGGCGTCGGGGTCGAGGTACCGCGGCACCAGCCGGGCGAGGGCGTCGGCGACGGCCGGCGCGTGCTCGGACGGCTTGAGGACGGCGCAGTTGCCGGCCGCGATCGCTCCGACGAGGGGTCCGAGGGTGAGGTAGACCGGGTAGTTCCAGGGCCCGATGACCAGCACCACCCCGAGCGGCTCGAAGGCGAACCATGCCCGGCCCGGTCGCTGCGAGAGGGGCAGGCCCACCCGCTGCGGCCGACGCCACCGCGCGAGCTTCCTCAGCGCGAAGCGCACCTCCGCCAGGGTCGGTGCGATGTCGCCGAGGAAGCTGTCGTTCGCCGGGCGGCCGAGGTCGGCGAGCAGGGCGGCGGCGAGCTCGGCCTCGTTGTCGACGAGGAGCCGCTCCAGGCCGCGCAGCTGGGCGAGCCGCCACTCGTCGGGCCGGGTGCGTCCGGTGCGGAAGGTGGCGCGCAGCCGGGCCACCTCGGCGGCCTCGAGCGCGCCGTCCGGGGTGGTGGCGATGGATGTCGTCATGGCAGGACCCCCTTCAGGACTGGCTGATCCGGTCGTCGTAGCCCGCGCGCTGGCCACGGTCGAAGTGCAGGAAGGTGTCGTAGGCGCCGAGCCGGCGGCTCATCGCGTCGCGCAGGCGTCGGCCCAGCAGTGGCTGGGTCCGCAGCAGCGGGCCGATCATCCGGGGCACGAAGACGTCCTTGCGCCGGTGCACGATGGCCTCCGCGATCGCCGCCGCCACGTCCTCGGGCTGCACGACCGGGACCAGCCGGGTCGCGGTCGTGCCGGCGATCAGCTCGGTGTCGGTGAAGTGCGGCATCACGCAGGTGAAGTCGACCCCCGTGCCGTCGTACTCGACCCGCGCGGTCTCGGTCAGCGCCACCACCGCGGACTTCGTGGCGCAGTAGGCGATCCCACCCGGGACCGGGGTGCGCCCGGCGGTCGACGCGACGTTGACGACGTGCCCCGAGCCGCGCTCGACCATGGCGGGCAGCGCGAGCTGCAACCCGTTGAGGCAGCCGAGGACGTTGACGTCGAGCGCCCGGCGCAGCGTGGCGGGCGACTGCTCGACGAGCGGGCCGATCGGCATGATGCCGGCGTTGTTGACGAGCACGTCGAGCGGCCCGTCGACGGTCGCCGCCTCGAGGAAGGCGGCATACGACGCGTGGTCGGCCACGTCCAGCGCGAGCCCGGCGACGTCCGGCCCGATGGAGGCGGCCGCAGCGGCCGCGATGTCGCCGTCGAGGTCGCCGATGACGACCGTGGCACCCCGATCGTGGAGCAACCGGGCGGTGGCCAGGCCGATGCCGCGCGCGGCTCCGGTGACGGCGATCCGCCGGCCGGCCAGGGAGTTGGTGGTCATCGTTTCCTCATCTCTCGGGGGTGGGGTCGGCGGTGCTGAAGGCGGCGAGGAGGTCGTCGGCCGCCGCCCGGATGTCGTCGACGAGCCGGGTGCCGTCGGGCAGGCGGCGTGGGTCGGTGGTGACGGAGAAGGTGAGCCGGCCGGCGTAGCTGAGGACCGCCACGGTCAGCGCGTGCCTGCGGGTGAGCGGGGTGGCCCCGAGGATCAGCTCGAGCTCGCGGCCCAGGAAGTGCACCGGCACCGGCGGGCCGGGCACGTTGGTGACGGTCAGGTTGAACAACCCGGCCCGGAGCTGCAGGACGCGGTTGAGGACACCGGCCAGCGGCGCCGGCGCCAGGCCCAGCGCCGACATCAGCGTCGCCGTGGTCGACGGCTGGTGGCCGCGCACGGCCTCGGTGGAGGAGCGCTGGACGAGCGCCAGGCGCTCCCGGGCGGTCATCACCCCGACGGGCAGCGCCGGGTAGGTCATCGCGATCTGGTTGCCGAGCCGGCCGCGGTCGTCACTGGCGCGCCGGTTCACCGGGACGAACGCGTGCACCCGGTCGACCTCCTCGCCGCGCCGGTGGAGGTAGCGCTCGAGCCCGCCGGCCACGACCGTCAGCACCACGGTGTTGAGGGTGGCCTCGGCGGCCTGCTGCACCGCCCGTAGGTCGTCGAGCGGGAGCGTCGCGTAGCGCGTGCGCCGGGTGGGACCGGACGGGCCCGCGTTGAGCGCCGAGCGTGGCGCCTGGCCGAGCATGGCGAGGGTCCCGCCGACCCGGTGGCGCAGCGACGTGCCGGCGCGGGCGGGCGCGGGCCGTGACGTCCCGGCGGGCCGCGCCACCACCGGCAACGGGTCCACCAGCGCCCCGAAGATGTCCATGATCGACAGGCCGTCGACCATGCAGTGGTGCACCTTCAGCGAGATCGCGAAGCCGGCGCCGACGCTCTCGACCAGGCCCAGCTCCCACACCGGCCGGCGCAGGTCGAGCGGCGCGGTCGTCAGCTGGTCGATGTGCGCCTCGACCTCGACCTCCCCGCCGGGAGCGGGGAGTGCGACGTGTGAGAGGTGGTAGTCGAGGTCGAAGGCCGCGTCCTCCACCCAGCGCGGACGACCGAGCCCGAGGACCGAGCCCGCCAGCCGCTGCCGGAAGCGGGGCAGGTCGAGGAGCCTCTCCGCGACGGCGGCCCGGAAGTCGTCGTACGACGGCGCGGGGCCCTCGAAGAGCAGCATGCCGGCGAGCTGCATCCGGTTCTCCGCGTCCTCGACCTGGAGGAAGGCCGCGTCGAGGGCGCTGAGCCGCTGGCTGGCGGGTCGGCCGGTCATCCCCGGCTCACAGGTCCAGCACGAGGCGGTCGGAGCAGGCCCGCGAGACGCACGGCATGAAGCAGCCCTCGGCGCGGTCGTCGTCGCCGAGCACCGAGTCGCGGTGGTCGGGCTCGCCGTCGAGCACGACGGTCTCGCAGGTGCCGCACACGCCCTCGCTGCACGAGCGCACGACGAACACGCCCTCCGCGGTGGCGACGTCGAGGATCGAGACGCCGGCGGGCACGGTTGCGGTCACGCCGGAACGGGCGAACTCGACCTCGAACTCGGTGTCGACCGCGTCCGGGTCGACGGCCCGCGGCGCGAACCGCTCGAGGTGGAGGCTGCCGGCCGGCCAGCTCGCGCAGTGCTGCTCGACCGCGTCGAGCAGGACCTCCGGGCCGCAGCAGTAGACCGCGGTGTCCTCGCGCGGGGTCCCGAGCACGGAGGCCAGGTCGAGCAGGCCGTCGGTGTCGGCGGGCTGCACCCTCACCCGGTCCCCGTACGGCGCCAGCTCGGCCAGGTAGGCCATGGACGCCCGGCTGCGACCGCCGTACAGCAGGTGCCAGTCGGCGCCTGCGGCCTCGGCGGCGCGGACCATGGCGAGGATCGGGGTGATCCCGATGCCGCCGGCGATGAACTGGTAGCGGGGCGCCTCGACGAGCGGGAAGTGGTTGCGGGGGCCGCGGACCTGCAGGGTCGTGCCGACCGCCAGCTCGTCGTGGACGTAGGCGGAGCCACCGCGGCCGTCGGCCTCGCGCAGCACGGCGACCCGCAGGTAGCGCCGGTCGGCGGGGTCGCCGCACAGGGAGTACTGGCGGGCCAGGTCGGGGCCGAGCAGGAGGTCGACGTGGGCGCCCGGCCCCCACGGCGGCAGCGTCGAGCGCGCCTTGAGGACCAGCTCGACGACGCCGTCGGAGAGCGGGCGCTTCTCCTCGAGGGTAAGGGTCAGGTTGAGCTCGGTGCTGGGCTGGACGGCCGGCGGGGCCGGGGCGGTCGTGGTCACGGTTGCTCCTCTCAGGGGGTGCTCGTGAGACATAACATAAGTTACATTACAATCCTCCTGTCAAGGGGTTGACGGATCCGGACGCAGATGTAATGTAAGTCGTATTACATTTGACTTCGAGGAGGTGGCTCCCATGCCGACCCTTGCTCCGAACAGCGTCTCCGCGACTCCCGCCGGCGCCCGCCCGCACGACCCGATCGAGCTCTCGAGCGAGTCCTTCTGGGCGCAGACCGCCCGCCAGCGCGACGAGTCCTTCGCCGTGCTGCGCCGCGAGCGACCGGTCTCCTGGCAGCCGCCGGCGTACGGCTCCCTCATGCCGGACCCCGACGACACCGGCTACTGGGCCGTCGTCGCGCACGAGGACGTGGTCGCCGTCAGCAAGGCCCACGACGTCTTCTCCTCCGCGCCCGAGCACGGCGGCGTGATGTTCGAGGACGTCCCGGCGCCGCTGCTCGAGGAGACCCAGTCGATCCTCGCCATGGACGAGCCCCGGCACGGGATCACCCGCAAGCTGGTGCACGCCGCGTTCAGCCCGCGCCAGATCCGCCGGATCGAGGAGCAGATCAGGCAGCAGGCCGGGGCGATCGTGACCGACTTCCTCGCCGAGGGACCGCGCGACTTCGTCGAGCAGGTCTCGATGCGGCTGCCGCTGTGGACCATCTCCGGGATGCTCGGCGTGCCCGACGACCTGCGCGAGCGCATGGTCAGGGCGGTGGACGACATGGTCGGCCACAACGACCCCGAGTACATCGGCGAGTCCGGCGACCCGTTCACCTGCCTGCTCGGCGGCATCGCCGAGCTGCACGACATCGCGCAGACCCTGATCGACGCCCGGCGCTCGCACCCCACCGACGACCTGATCAGCGACCTGGTCGCCGCCGAGATCGACGGCCACCGGCTCACCGACGACGACATCCGGTCCTACTTCTGCCTGCTCGCCATCGCCGGCAACGACACGACCCGCAACACCACGAGCCACGGGATGAAGGCGCTCAGCGACCACCCCGACCAGAAGGCCCTGCTGACGGAGAACTTCGACCGCGCCATCCCCGGCGCGATCGAGGAGTTCGTGCGCTGGGGCAGCCCGGTGATGACCTTCCGTCGTACCGCCACGGTCGACGCGGTCGTCGGCGGCGTCGACGTGGCGGCCGGCGAGAAGGTCGTCCTGTTCTACTCCTCGGCCAACCGCGACGAGTCCGTCTTCGTGGACCCGTGGCGCTTCGACATCACGCGCAATCCCAACCCCCACGTGGGGTTCGGGGGCGGCGGGCCGCACTACTGCCTCGGCAACCACGTCGCCCGGCTGCAGCTGCGGGCGCTCTTCCGTGAGCTGCTGACCCGCGTCCCGACGCTGGAGCTCGGCGAGCCGGAGCTGGTCGGCGGCCACTTCATGCACGCCGTCAAGCGGATGCCCTGCACCTTCTGAGTCCCTGAGGAGTCCCCACCGATGTATCCCGGCACCCACGCCCGGACCACCCCGGACAAGCCGGCCGTCGTGATGGCCGGCAGCGGCCGGGTCGTCACGTACGCCGAGCTCGACGACGGCTCGCGACGGCTGGCCGTCGCGCTGCACGACCTCGGGCTGCGCCGCGGCGACGTCGTCGCGATGCTCAGCGACAACGCCGCCGAGTGCTTCACCCTCTACTGGGCGGCGCTGCGCTCGGGCCTCTACCTGACGGCGATCAACCACCACCTGACCGCGGGCGAGGCGGCGTACATCGTCGACGACTGCGACGCCCGGGTCCTCATCGCGTCCGGCCGGCTGGCCGGCCTGGCGGCCGAGGTGCGGGCGCAGGCGCCACGAGTCGAGCACGCCGTCGCCTTCGGCGGCGCCGTCGACGGCTTCGGCTCGTACGACGACCTGCTCGCCTCCGCCGGCGAACGGCAGCTCGACGAGCAGCCGCGCGGCAGCGACATGCTCTACTCCTCGGGCACGACCGGCCGGCCCAAGGGGGTCAAGCCGCCGCTGCTGCCGATCGCCGTCGACGAGCCCGGCGACCCGCTGACCGGCCTCGCCGGCGCCGCCTTCGGCTTCGGCCCCGACGACGTCTACCTCTCGCCCGCGCCGATCTACCACGCGGCGCCGCTGCGCTGGTGCGGCGTCGTGCACGCCCACGGCGGGACGGTCGTGGTGATGGAGCGCTTCGACGCCGTCGAGGCACTGGCCGCGATCGCGCGGCACCGGGTCACGATCACGCAGATGGTGCCGACGATGTTCGTGCGGCTGCTCCAGCTCGACGAGGCCGACCGGGCGGCGTACGACGTCGGGAGCCTGCGGCTCGCGATCCACGCGGCCGCGCCCTGCCCGGTCGACGTGAAGCAGGCGATGGTCGAGTGGTGGGGCCCGATCCTGGTCGAGTACTACTCCTCGACCGAGAGCGCCGGGCTGACCCTGATCACCACGCCCGAGTGGCTCGAGCGCCGGGGCTCCGTGGGCCGCAGCATGTTCGGCCCGGTGCACATCTGCGACGAGTCGGGCGCCGAGGCCCCGGCGGGCGAGGTGGGCGCGGTGTACTTCGAGCGCGAGGTGCGGCCCTTCGAGTACCACAAGGACCCCGACAAGACCCGCGCCGCCGAGCACCCCGCGCACCCGACCTGGACGACCGTCGGCGACCTCGGCCGGGTCGACGAGGACGGCTACCTTTACCTGACCGACCGCAAGTCCTTCATGATCATCTCCGGCGGCGTGAACATCTACCCGCAGGAGGTCGAGGACGCGCTCACCCTCCACCCCGCCGTGTACGACGTCGCGGTGATCGGCGTGCCGGACCCGGAGATGGGCGAGCAGGTGAAGGCCGTCGTCCAGCTCCGCGCGGGCGTCACCGGCAGCGACGAGCTGGCCGCCGAGCTGGTCGGTCACGTCAGGGCGCGGCTGGCGTCGTACAAGGCGCCGCGGAGCGTGGACTTCGTCGACGACCTGCCGCGCACGCCGACGGGCAAGCTGGTGAAGCGGACCCTGGTCGAGCACTACCGCGCGCTCGCCGGCGCGGGCGCCTAGGTCGAGGTCGGGATAGCGTTGCGCCGTGCGACTGCTGGTGACCCGCGACGACTACTTCGCCTCGGCGATGGACCTGCTCGCGACCGAGGGCGCGGGCCGGCTGAAGATCGCCGTGCTCTGCAAGCGGCTGAAGGTCACCACGGGCTCCTTCTACGGCTACTTCGGCAGCTTGGACGGCTTCGTCGAGCAGTTCCTCGAGTACTGGGAGGAGGAGCAGACCAACCGCATCGAGCGGCTGGTGGCGGCCTCCGAGGACCCGCTCGAGCGGGTGCTGGTGATGAAGAGGCTCGTGGCCACGGTCCCGCACGCGGCCGAGGCGGCGATCCGCGGGTGGGCGCACACGAACGCCGCGGTCGACGTCGTGCAGAAGCGGGTCGACGAGCACCGGGTCCGGGCGCTGCAGGACGTGCTCGCCTCCGTCATCCCGGACGCCGCGGAGGCGCACCGGCTGGCCGTCATGGGCATCACGCTGCTCGTCGGTCTGCAGCAGTGGCGCTCGCCGGTCACCCCGGCCGACTTCGACCTCGTCTTCGACAGCTACGAGCAGATGGTGCTCGCCCGGGTCGCTCGCGGCTGATCCCCCGCGGGCCGCGCCTGTCGAGCCCGTTGTGCAGCCGGACAATCCGTCCGGCGAGCGTTGGACCCTCGCCACGAGCCTGTGACGGTCGTCTCCCGGTCTCATGGACCTCCACCGGAGGTGGCGTCCGAGCAGGGGGACGTCGCCCGGCCAGCTCCGAAGGATGTGCCGCCGTGGCCCAGACGCGTGCCGACCACGACTACGACGTCCTCGTCGTCGGATCGGGCTTCGGCGGCTCGGTGACCGCCCTCCGGCTCACCGAGAAGGGCTACCGGGTCGGCGTCCTGGAGGCCGGCCGCCGGTTCGCGGACGAGGAGTTCGCGAAGACCTCCTGGGACGTGCGGAGGTTCCTCTACGCGCCGCGCCTGGGCTGCTTCGGCATCCAGCGGATCCGGCTGCTGCGCGACGTCGTCGTGCTCGCCGGCGCGGGCGTCGGCGGCGGGTCGCTCGTCTACGCGAACACCCTCTACGAGCCGGCGTCCGACGCGTTCTACAACGACCCCCAGTGGCGGCACATCACGGACTGGAAGGCCGAGCTGGCGCCGTACTACGACCAGGCGAAGCGGATGCTCGGCGTCGTCCAGAACCCCACCGTCACCGCCTCCGACGAGATCATGAAGGAGGTGGCCGACGAGATGGGCGTCGGCCACACCTACCGCCCCACCCCGATCGGCGTGTGCTTCGGCGCCGGCGGCGAGAAGCAGCCCGGCGCCGCCGTCCCGGACCCCTATTTCGGCGGAGCCGGCCCCGAGCGGCGCGGCTGCATCGAGTGCGGCGAGTGCATGACGGGCTGTCGCCACAACGCGAAGAACACGCTGCTCAAGAACTACCTCCACCTCGCCGAGAAGGCCGGTGCGGAGGTGCTCGAGCGGACCACGGTCGACGCGATCACGCCCCGCCCCGACGGTGGGTACGACGTCACGACCCACCGCTCGGGCCGCTCGGCCCGCCGCAAGCAGGTCCTCAGCGCCGGCCAGGTCGTCCTGGCCGCCGGCACCTGGGGCACCCAGGAGCTGCTGCACGGCATGCGCCGCTCCGGCGACCTGCCCGGGCTCTCGGACCGGCTCGGGTTCCTCACCCGCACCAACTCCGAGGCGCTGTGCGCGTCGAGCACGAAGATGCGCAACAAGGGCTCCTACGACTTCCACCACGGTGTCGCGATCACCTCGTCGATCCACCCCGACCCGGTGACCCACGTGGAGCCGGTCCGCTACGGCAAGGGCTCGGGCCTGATGGGCATGCTGCTCACGGTCATGACCGACGGCGGCGGCCGGACCCCGCGCTGGCTGCGCTGGATCGGGCAGGCGCTGCGCCACCCGCTCCTGCTGCTGTCCTGCCTGGGCGGCCTCGGCAGCTGGCCGGAGCGCACGATCATCGCGCTGGTCATGCAGACCAGCGACAACTCGATCACCGTCCTCCCCAAGCGCGGCCGCGCCGGCAAGCGGGCGCGGCTGACGTCGGAGCAGGGCCACGGCGAGCCGAACCCGACCTGGATCCCGGCGGGCAACGAGGTGGTCCGCAAGATCAGCGAGCGGATCGACGGCGGCTCGTACTCCACGGTCGGCGAGATCTTCAACATCCCCATGACGGCGCACTTCCTCGGCGGCTGCGCGATCGGGGAGAGCGCCGGGACCGGCGTCATCGACCCCTACCACCGGGTCCACGGCCACCCCGGGCTCCACGTCGTCGACGGCGCCGCGATCTCGGCCAACCTCGGCGTCAACCCGAGCCTGACGATCACGGCGCAGGCCGAGCGGGCCATGTCGCTGTGGCCCAACAAGGGCGAGCCGGACCAGCGTCCGGCGCCCGGCGCCGCCTACCAGCGGCTCTCGCCGGTGGCGCCCGTGCGCCCGGCCGTCCCGCCGACCGCGCCCGCGGCGCTGCGCCTCCCGCTGTACGTCGTCCCGAGCCCGGCCACGAAGCAAGCAACGGAGGCCACCGCATGACCCTCGCTCCCGAGCGTCCCGTCGAACCGAAGGGCGCCGGCCCGGCCGGCATGTCCCCGGGCTCGCGGAAGATGGCCGACGACGCGCTGCGCGGCACGCTGCCGTTCAAGGCGCTGTCGACCTTCGGCGACTTCTACACCTTCGTCGGCAAGGTCTTCCGGACTATGTTCACGACGCGCTTCCGGTTCGCGGAGTTCATCTCGCAGGCCTGGTTCGTGACCACGGTGTCCTTCGGCCCGGCGCTGCTGGTCTCGATCCCGTTCTGCGTCGTGATCATCTTCCAGGTCAACCAGCTGCTCATCCAGATCGGTGCGGTCGACCTCGCCGGCGCGGGTGCGGCGGTCGCGGTCGTCCGCGAGATCGGGCCCATCGTGTCGGTGCTCGTCGTCGCCGGTGCCGGGGCGACCGCCATCTGCGCGGACCTCGGCTCCCGCAAGATCCGCGAGGAGATCGACGCGATGGTGACCCTCGGGATCGACCCGATCGAGCGCCTCGTCGTACCGCGGATCGTGGCGTCGACCCTCGTCGGCGTGGCGCTCAACGGCATGGTGACCGTGGTCGGGCTCGTCGGCGGCTACTTCTTCTCGGTCGTGCTGCAAGGGGCCACACCAGGGCTCTACCTGTCGGACCTGACCCTGCTCGTCGGCCTCCCCGACTTCCTCGCCTCCGAGGCGAAAGCCGCGATCTTCGGCCTGCTGGCCGGCCTGACGGCCTGCTATCTCGGGCTCAACGCCAAGGGCGGCCCGAAGGGCGTGGGCGAGGCCGTCAACCAGACCGTCGTCTTCGCGTTCATGCTGCTCTTCGCCGCCAACAGCGTGATCAGCGCCCTGTTCCTCCAGATCAAGCTGGGAGCGTGAGGTAGTCGTGCCCATCAAGCAGCTCGCCAGGCCGACCACGGCCCTGCGCAACCTGGGTGACCAGCTGAGCTTCCACGGTGACGCCTACTCGCACATGCCGCGGGTCATGAGGCACTACCCGAAGGAGGTCGTGCGGCTGCTGGCCGAGGTCTCCCTCGGCACCGGTGCGCTCGCGCTCATCGGCGGCACGGTGCTGGTGATCGGCTTCCTCACCGCCGCCTCCGGGATCGAGGTCGGCCTGCAGGCCTACACGTCCTTCGACAACATCGGCGTCTCGACGCTCTCGGGCTTCTTCTCGGCGTACTTCAACACCCGCGAGGTCGCGCCGATCATCGCCGGCATCGCACTCACCGCGACCGTCGGCGCGGGCTTCACCGCGCAGATCGGCGCCATGCGGGTGAGCGAGGAGATCGACGCGCTCGAGGTGATGGCGGTGCACCCGGTGCCCTTCCTGGTCACCACGCGGATCATCGCCGGGATCATCGCGGTCGTCCCGCTGTTCGCCATCGCGCTGATGATGTGCTGGCTGGCGACGTACCTCGTCGTGACGGTCGGCTACGACCAGGCGCCGGGCACGTACCTGCACTACTTCGACACCTTCCTCATCCCGAGCGACCTCTTCCTCGCGATCATCAAGGTCGCGTTGATGGCGCTCGTGATCGTGTCGATCTGCTGCTACCACGGCTTCCGCGCGTCCGGCGGTCCGGCCGGCGTGGGCAAGGCGGTCGGCAAGGCGGTCCGCTCCGCGCTGATCTGCACGATGTTCATCGACCTGATCTTCGCGATCGCGATCTGGGGTGGGCCGTCGGTCCACATCGCGGGGTGAGCGGCCGATGAGCACCTCCTCCGCGGGCCACGCGCACAGGATCGACCGTCAGGTCGTCTACGGCTTCGTCTTCCTCGCCCTCATCGTCGCGCTCATCGCCGGCACGATCGCGAAGTACCGCGGCGCCTTCGCGGACACCGTCGAGGTCACCGTCCAGGCCGACCGCGCCGGGCTGACCCTCGCGTCCGGGGCGCCGATCAAGCTGCGCGGCGTCGAGATCGGCACCGTCAGCGACATCGAGACCGACGGCAGGCAGGTCACGATCACCCTCGAGATCGACAAGGACAAGGTCGACCGGGTGCCGGCCGACGTCACGGCGCAGATCGTGCCGCCGACCGCCTTCGGCGCGAAGTACGTCCAGCTCACGCCGGCGAAGGAGGGCGGCCCCACGATCGAGGCCGGCGCGGTCATCCCCGCCGACAAGGTGACCGTCGAGGTCGACGAGGCGTTCGAGAACCTCACCAAGGTCCTCGACGTCGCGCGGCCCGCCGAGGTCAACTCGGCGCTCACGGCGGTGGCCGGTGCCCTCGACCAGCGCGGCCGGCTGATCGGCGACCTGATCTCGCAGACCGACGCCTATCTCGTCTCCTTCAACCCGTCCCTGCGCACGCTCAGCGCCGACCTGCGGGTTGCCGACGACGTCGCCGACGTGTACGACGTCGCGCGGCCCGACCTCGTCGCGGCGCTCAGCCAGGCGGGCACCGTCTCGCAGACGCTGGTGCGCCAGCAGGCGTCGCTGCGGGCGCTCGAGCGCAGCCTCACGGGCTTCAGCGACGAGGCGGACTCGCTGCTCCGCAGCTCGCAGCAGGGACTCGTCACGACGCTCGAGCTGCTGGGCCCGGTGACCGAGGTGCTCGATCGGTACTCGCCCGAGCTGCCGTGCCTCGTGCTCGGCCTGGCCCGGACCAACGAGCTGGCGGAGGCGGCCGTGGGTGGTACGCACCCCGGCATCACCACGATCACGCGGATCGTGCCCGGTCGGGACCCGTACACCTACCAGGAGAACCTGCCGCTCGTCGGCGACGACCGCGGCCCCGCCTGCTACGGGCTGCCGGTCATCAGCGCGAAGGAGGCGGCCCAGCAGCCGCCGCGCTTCCGCACCGGCGCCAACCCGTACGTCGGCCCGCAGCCCACGCCCGACCAGGCAGTCCTCGACACCCTGCTCGGCCTGATCAAGGGAGGGACGCAGCTCCGATGAGCCGTGCAGACCGGATCAGCCCGGAGAAGCGCCGCGAGCGCAACGACCTGATCAAGTTCAGCGCCTTCCTCGCGATGGCGGCCGCGTTCACCCTGTGGGTCGCCGCCGTCACCGGCGAGGTCCGGCCCGGCGACCGCGAGGACTACAAGGCCGTCTTCAACGACGTGTCCGGCCTCGCGGTCGGCGACGAGGTGCGGATCGCCGGCGTCGACGTCGGGAAGGTCCGCGAGATCGACGTCCAGCCCGACAACACGGTGCTGGTCACCTTCGACGTCCGCAAGGGACAGCGGCTGACGACCGGGACGCACGCGACGATCCAGTACCGCAACCTGATCGGCGACCGGGTGATCCAGCTGACCCGCGGCGAGGAGGACTCGGGGGAGACGCTCGCCGTCGGCGGCACGCTCCCCGCGGCCCAGACCGCCTCCGCGCTCGACCTCGACACCCTGCTCAACGGCTTCAAGCCGCTGTTCGCCGGGCTCAGCCCGACCCAGGTCAACGAGCTGTCCGGGCAGCTGGTGCAGGTGCTGCAGGGCCAGCAGTCCTCGGTGGCGACGCTCGTCGACAGCGTCGCGTCCTTCACGACCACCATCGGCAACCGCGAGGAGCTGATCGGCCAGGTGGTCCGCAACCTCAACAGCGTGCTCGGCACGGTCGACGACCGGAGGGCGACCGTCGGGCTGCTGCTCGACCGCCTCGACGCCCTGCTCACCGGGCTCGACAGGCAGGACACGCAGGTGCTCGACGCGGCGGCGCGGATCAGCGGCTTCGCCGACCGTACGGCGACGCTCGTCGCCCGGGCGAGGGGCGACCTCCGCTCGGACCTCCAGGGCCTGGCGGTCACCGCCCGCGGGCTCAACAAGCGCCGCGACACCCTCGACGCGCTGGTCAAGAAGCTCCCGAGCCACTACGAGACGCTGCAGAACACCGCGTCGTACGGCAACTTCTTCAACTTCTACCTCTGCGGGGTCCGCATCCAGACCGGCCTGTCGGCCGACCAGCCGGTCCTCACCCCCTGGATCTACTCCGACGCCCCGAGGTGCCAGCGATGAGCCGCGACATCACCCCCGACCGCCTCGCGGTCCGCGGCATCATCGGCACCCTCGTCCTGGTGCTCGCCGTGATGGCCGCGATGAACATCAACAAGCTGCCGCTGATCGGCAACAACGACGTCATCGAGGTCGACTTCGCCGAGGCCGGCGGCCTCAAGGGCGGCGACGCCGTGATGATCTCCGGCGCCCAGGTCGGCAAGGTCCGCGAGGTCGGCATCGACGGCGACCACGTCACCGCCGAGATCGTGCTCACCGACGACTCGGTGAAGCTCGGCGACCTCACCGAGGCGCGGATCATCACGATCACCCTCCTCGGCCGGGCCGCGGTCGAGCTCGAGCCGCGCGGCAGCGGTGACCTGCAGGCCGGTGACACGATCCCGGTCGAGCGGACGTCGTCGCCGTACAACCTGACCGCGACGCTCAACGAGCTGACCGAGACCACCGCCGAGATCGACAAGTCGCAGCTCGCCGCGGCGCTCGACCAGGCGTCGAGGACGCTCAACGCCAGCAGCCCCGACCTCGGTCCCGCGCTCGAGGGCATCACCGCCCTGTCCCGGGCGGTCTCCTCCAACGACGACGAGCTGCGCTCGCTGCTCGCCCACGCCAACGGGGTCACCGAGGTGCTGGCCGGCCGCGACGAGCAGATCGCCTCACTGCTCGGCTCCGGCCGCTCGCTGCTCACCGAGCTCGACGCCCGGCAGAAGGTCGTCACGAACCTGCTGTCCAGCGCCCGTGAGCTGTCGACGGCGCTGCGGACGCTGCTGAAGGACACCGACGACGTCCTCGGCCCGGCGCTCGACGAGCTGGACGGCGTGGTGGGCCTGCTGAACAGGAACCGGAAGAACCTGCAGGCGACGATCACCGGACTGCGCGGCTACGCGACCGCGTTCGGCGAGGCGGTCTCCACCGGGCCGTGGTTCGACGCCTACATCCAGAACCTCACCTCGCCCGCGACCCTCGCCCCGATCATCTCCGGAGTGATGCCATGAACACCCTCGTCACGGGCCGCCGCATCGTGACCCTCCTCGTCGTCGCGGCCGTCGCGCTCGGCCTCCTCGCGTGGAACCGCGACACCAGCAGTACGACGGTGCACGCGATGTTCTCCAGCGCCGAGGGGCTCAACAAGGGCGACGACGTGAAGGTGCTCGGCGTCCGCGTCGGTGAGATCACCGGCATCGAGAACAAGCCCGAGGGCGTGCTGGTCACCATGACGGTCGACTCCGGCCAGCCGATCCCGGCCGACGCGCACGCCGCGATCGTGTCGCCGAGCCTGGTCAGCGGGCGCTTCGTGCAGTTCGAGCCCGTCTACACCGGCGGCGACGAGCTGGAGGACGGCGCCACGATCGCGCTCGATAAGACGGCCGTGCCGGTGACCTTCGACGACGTCAAGCAGCAGCTGACCGACCTCGCCACCACCCTCGGCCCCGACAAGGGCAAGCGGAACGGCCCCCTCGCCGACGCCATCACCGCGATCGAGAAGGGCCTGCGCGACGGCAACTCGACCGACCTGCGGCAGGCGATCACCGAGCTGCAGGGCGCCGCGACCGCGCTGTCCGACGGCCGCTCCGACCTGTTCAGCACGATCCGCAACCTCAACACCTTCACGAAGAACCTCGCCCTCAACGACGCCGCCCTGCGCGGCGTCACCACCGAGCTCGACGACGTGAGCGGCGTGCTGGCGGCCAACCGCAGCAACCTGAGCGGCGCGATCCGCGACCTGGCCGCGGTCCTGCCCGTCGTGGAGAAGTACTTCAGGAAGCACCGTGGCCGGATCAGGGAGTCGGTCACCGACCTGAACACGCTCGCGGCCACGCTGGCCGACCGGTCCAACGAGCTGGCGGGCATCCTGCACCTCGCACCGCACGCGATCGTCGACCTGAGCAACACGATCGAGCACGAGGCCATCACCGGACGCGCGACGCTCAGTGGCCTGGACAGCGCCGCTCAGCTCCTCTGCGGAGCGGTCCTCGGTGCGGGTGGGACCAGCGAGCAGTGCACGCAGGCCCTCCAGCCGTTGCTCGGCCTGCTCGGACTCGACGACCTGGGGAGCGCGCAGTGAGCACGAAGGGGATGCGGGGCCGTCGTACCCGCGGGGCGGTCGGGGCGCTGCTGGTCGGCGCCGCACTGCTCGGCTCGGGCTGCGACATCCAGCCCAACGACAACACGCTGCCCGGCCAGGTCGCCGTCGGCGACGACGGCTACACCGTCACGGTCCACTTCGACCAGATCGAGAACCTGGTGCCGAACTCGACGGTCCAGAAGGACAACGTCGTGATCGGCACGGTCGGCGAGATCGACGTCGAGGGCTGGGAGGCGGTCGTCCAGCTGCACCTGCTCGAGGACGTGCCGCTCCCGAGGGACGCCATCTTCTCGATCGGACAGAAGACCCTCCTCGGCGCGCAGTACGTCGAGGTGTCGGTGCCCGGCTCGGGCGACGGCCGCTCCGACGTCGGCGCCGACGAGGTCGCGCTCGCCGCCGCCGACACCGGTGCGACCGGTCCGGTGCTCGGTGAGGGCGACGTGATCGGCGTGGAGCAGACCGGCACCTACCCGGCGACCGAGCAGGTCCTCGGCGCGGTCGCGCTGCTGCTCAACAACGGCGGCCTCTCCCAGATCAGCACGATCACCGGCGAGCTCTCCACCGCGCTGCGTGACAGGGTCCCGGACACCCGCGGCCTGATCCGTCACGCCAACGAGCTGCTGGCCGTCCTCGACGCCAACAAGGGCGAGATCGTGTCGGCGCTGGAGTCGCTCAACAGCCTGTCCGCGGGGCTCCGCAAGGACGAGACGACGATCGCCACGGCGATCGACCGGATCACGCCCGGGCTCGAGGTGCTCGAGACCGAGCGGGCGCGGCTGGTCAAGGCGCTCACCCATGCCGGCCGGGCGGGCGACCGCGCGGTCCGTGTCGTCGACGCCAGCGAGAGCGCGCTGCTCGCCAACCTGGACGCGCTCGGGCCGATCCTCAGGAACCTCGGCGAGGTCAGCGAGACCCTGCCGGACGCGCTGAAGATCGGCATCACCATGCCCTTCCCCGCCATGACGACCTCGGACGCCGTCCGCGGCGACTACGCCAACCTGTTCGCCACCCTCGACCTCACCACGACGGCGCTGTCGGGCACCTGGCTGGGCGGCGTCGCACCTGCCCTGCAGGCCGGCGACCCGGTCGAGAACCCGCTCGCCGAAGTGCCGGACGGTGCCGCCGCCGAGGGCAGCGACGGGGACCACGGCTCCGACGGTGCGGCTCCGTCCGACAGCGACGAGCCGGCGACCCCGGCACCGACCGACGAGCCGACGAAGAACGGCTGCCTGCTCTCGATCCTGGGCCTCTGTTAGGAACGCCGATGCTGCTCACACCCCTCATCAAGCGCCAGCTGCGCATCTTCGCGGTCCTCGCGACGCTCGCCCTCGGCCTCGCGTTCATCCACTACGCCCGGGTCCCCGCGATGCTCGGCGTCGGCGTGTACGACGTCACGGTCGACTTCGAGGACGCCAGCGGCCTCTACCCGAAGGCCGCGGTGACCTACCGGGGCGTCAACGTCGGCCAGGTCTCCGACCTCGACGTCACCGACAGCGGGGCCGTCGCGACCCTGCGCATCGACAACGGCACCGACATCCCCGCCGGCGTCTCCGCCGAGCTGCACAGCACGTCCGCCATCGGTGAGCAGTACGTCGACCTGGTGGACCCGTCCGGCAAGGACACGGGCAAGGACACGAGCAGTGGCGAGCTCCTCGCCGACGGCGCCGCGATCCCGCGCGAGCGGGCGGTCGGGATGCCCCAGATCACGCCCGTGCTCGACTCCCTCAACCGGCTCCTCGAGTCGGTGCCGAAGAAGGAGACGAAGGCCGTCCTGGACCAGGTCGACGAGGGCCTGGGCGGGTCCGGGCCCGAGCTCAGCGAGCTCGTCGACTCCTCCGGCAGGCTGCTGACCGAGGCGCAGGCGGAGATCGACGCGACCACGTCCCTGATCTCCGCGCTGGAGCCGGTCCTCGGCACCCAGGCCGACCTCGCGCCGAAGACGCAGGGCTACGCCGACTCCCTCGACAAGGTCACCGCCGCGCTGGCGAAGGGCGACAGCGCCGACCTGCGCGCCCTGCTGGAGCGGGCGCCCGGCGGGCTCGACGCGGCGACCGCGACGGTCACCGACCTGCAGCCGGTGCTGCCGATGATGCTCGCCAACCTGACGACCAACGCGCAGGTGCTCAACACCTACCTGCCACACGTCCGGCAGATCCTCGTGGTCTACCCCTCCGAGGTCGCCCGTGCCCTCACCGTGCTGCAGCCGCGGGCCGGCCAGGGCGACGTACAGCTCGACCTGCGCGGGGCGCTCAACAACCCGCCGTCGTGCCAGTCGGGCTATCTCGCGCCGACGCAGCGACGCAGCCCGCGGGTCACGACCACCCGCAAGGTCGACCGGCTCGCGCACTGCGAGGCGCCGGTGGACAGCCCGGTCGGCGTCCGGGGCGCGCGGAACGCGCCCTGCCCGCAGTCCAGCGCGCGCGGACCGCTCCCGGCGGCCTGCGGCCTGACCTTCCGCGGCGGGGTGTGGCCCGCCTCCAGCGGCACGGTCGCCTACGACCTGGCGGTCGGGCGCGGCGACGACACCGCCGCCAAGGACGTGACGACAGGCAGGTCGGCGAAGGCCGACGACCTCTGGAAGATCCTCGTGCTCGCACCCCTGGAGGCGAACTGACATGACCAGCCTGACCCTCGAGCGCCGCAGGATCGCGCTCCCCTCGATCAGTCGCGGCCTGGTGGCGACGACGCTCCTGGTGCTGGCGCTGCTGGCCCTCGCCGGCTGGCGTGGCCTGGCCTGGCAGGACGCCCGCGACCGGATCGCCGACGAGAACGCCGCGGCGGCGGCCGCCAGCGCCGAGGTCGAGGGCCTGATCGACATCAGCGGCGCCACCTCCGACGCCGACATGGCGAAGCTGCTCGACGGCGCCACCGCCGACTTCCGCTCCGAGCTCGAGGCCCAGGCGGACCGCCTGCAGAAGGCGCTCGCCGCCAACAAGGTCAAGGCCACCGGCGAGGCGGTCTCCACCGGCGTCGTGAAGCTGGACGGCGACAGGGCGACCGTGATCGTCGCAGCCACCGGCACCGTGCAGAACAAGAGCACCAAGGCCGCCGAGCCGCGCAACTACCGGCTGAAGATCGACCTGGTCAGGAGCGACGGCGACTGGCTCGTCTCGGGACTGGAGTTCGTGGCATGACCACCCTGACGAACCTGACGAACCCGACGAACGTGACGAAGGAGAGCGCCGTGGGCGACGGGACCACCGCGGACGGCGCGGTGCAGGACGGAGGGCCGGCCGGGAGGACGGCGACCAGCGCGGGTCGGGGGGCCCGCCTGGTCGCCGTGGGAGCCGTCCTGCTCGCCGCGGCCGCGGCCCTCCTCCTGGGCGTCCAGGCCCACCGGGCCGCCGCCGAGGCGGACGCCCGCACGGACGCCCTCGCCGCGGCCCGGGAGCGGGTGCCCGAGCTGCTCGGCTACGACAGCGCCACGCTCGACGAGGACCTCGCCGACGCGCTCGCCCAGACGACGGGAAAGTTCACCTCCGACTACGGCGCGATCCTCGACGACGTCGTGAAGCCGCAGGCGAAGGCGCGCCGGATCAGCACGGTGGCGCGGGTGAGCGCGGCCGGCGTGGTCCGCGGCGACGCCGACCGGGTCGTCGTACTCCTGTTCCTGACGCAGACCACGACCAGCGGCGGCGACGGCGAGACCGTCGCCGGCAGCCGGGTCGAGGTGACCATGGAGCGGGCCGGGGACGACTGGAAGATCGCCGGCCTCCGCCCGGTGTGACCCGGTCGTCGAGGAGGTCGCGCAGCGACTGCCCGGTCGTCGAGGAGGTCGCGCAGCGACTGCCCGGTCGTCGAGGAGGTCGCGCAGCGACTGTCACGAGACGCCTAGCTCCGGTGCACCCGCTGTGCCCATCACCCCGCCACACCACCCGGTCCGTGCGCCGGCCTCAGTCCGGCAGGTTGAACTCCACCTGCGCGAGCAGCGGGTCGCGCAGGCCGGTGGCGTCGTGCTCCCACCACACGTCGCGATAGACCACCCGCCCGGTCATCCACGGCTCGTGCCCCGGCAGAGCGACGACCTGGAAGGCCGGGCGGGGGATCCGCGGTGAGGGCGCCTCGATGCCGTACGACGACGCGGGCTGCCACCCGTGCCGGGCGTAGTAGCCGGGGTCGCCCTCGAGGACGACGACCGGTGCGCCGAGCCGCGCGGCCTCCTCGACCGCGGCCGCGAGCAGGGCCGCGCCGATGCCGGTGCGCTGGCGGTCCGGGGCGACGCTGAGCGGACTGAGCACCAGGATGTCGAGCAGCTCGGAGCGGGCGTCGAGCCAGCCGTGGCTGAGCCCGACGTGCCCCACGACCTCGTCGCCGTCGACGGCGACCAGCTGCGCCCGGTCGAGCCCGCGCGCCACGACGTCGGCCCACAGGTCGACGATCGCGCTGCCCTCGTCCCCGAACGCCGCCGCGATGACGGCAGCCGCCCCGCCTCGGTCCGCCTCGGTCAGGGGTCGCACGGCTGCGGTGCTGGTCGCTGCGCTCATGGGCCCAGCATGCCGGACCGTGGGAGTCGTCGCCCCCGCGTTGCGTCATGCGTTTCGGTCGTCGGGACGGCCGTTTCGTATGACGTCGACGGCGGGGCGACCTCGGCGCCTGTGTTGCGTCATGCGTTTCGGTCGTCGGGACGGCCGGTTCGTATGACGTCGACGGTGGGGCGACCTCGGCGCCTGTGTTGCGTCATGCGTTTCGGTCGTCGGGACGGCCGGTTCGTATGACGTCCCCGGTGGGGCGACCTCGGCGCCTGTGTTGCGTCATGCGTTCCGGTCGCTCGGGCGGCCGCTTCGTATGACGCAACCCCGACGCGAGCCCCCGGACCGCGCCGCAGGAGACAGCTCAGCGCGAAGCGGCGAGCTCCTGGACCGCCGCGAGGTCGTAGGACCCCGCATCCGTGCCGAGTCCCTGCGCGACCTGGGCCGCGGTCGCGCACCCGAGCCGGGCCGCCTCGGCCGGAGCCAGCCCGAGCGAGAGCCCCCGCAGGAAGCCGGCGGAGAAGGCGTCGCCGCAGCCGGTGGTGTCGACGACCTCGATCGGGAAGGCCGGCACCTCCACGACCCCCGAGGCCGTGGCGACGAGCGCGCCCTTCGCGCCCTGGGTGACCGCGACGCAGCCGACCCCGCGCTCGAGCAGGGCCTGCGCGCCCTCGGCGAGCGTGGCTGCGCCGGTGAAGCCCAGCACCTGCTCGTCGTTGGGCAGCAGGAAGTCGGTGTGGGGGAGGGCGTCTGCGATCCAGGCGAGCATGTCCGCGTCCCCCGGCGCGAGTACGTCGACCGAGGTGGTCACGCCCGCGGCGCGGGCCCTGCCGAGGAGCTGCCCGGCGGCCTCGCCGCCGAGGAACTCGGGGCCGCCGAGGTGGAGGTGGGTCACGCCGTCGAGCAGGTCCGCGGGCAGGTCGTCGAGCGTGAACGCGCCGTTGGCCCCGATGCAGTGCCACGCCGGGCGGTCGCCGTTCGGGCGCACGGGGAGCACGGACGCGGACGTCTGCGCCTCGGCCTTGCGCACCAGCCCGTCGACCTCGACGCCCTCGCGGGCGAGCAGTGCGAGCAGGGTGTCGCCGACGGGGTCGGTGCCGACGGCGCCGTACGACCGCACCTCGGCGCCGAGCCGCGCGAGCACCACCGCCGTGCCGCCGGCCGTCCCGGCGGGCGACATCCGGATGGTCTCGACGAGCTGGCCCTCCGAGCCGTCCGGGATCGACTCGATGCCGAGGACGTGCGTGTCGAGGACGTGCACGCCGACGGCGGCGACGGTCATGGTGGTCACTGGGGGTTCTCCTTGGTGGTGCCGTAGTCGCGCTCGATGGCGACCCGGATGACGTCGGCCTGCTGCTCGGCGGTGAGCACGCGCGGCGTGCCGAGCGCCGAGGCGCGGTGGTGGAGCTGGCAGAGCCACTCGAGCAGCACGGCGTTCTCGACCGCCTTCTCGAGGGTCGCGCCCACGGCGACCGAGCCGTGGTTGGCCATCAGCGCGGCGCTGCGGCCCTCGAGCGCGGTGCGGACCGAGGCGGCCAGTGCGTCCGTCCCGAAGGTCGCGTACGACGCCACGCGGACCTCGCCGCCCAGCGCGAGCTGCTGGTAGTGCAGCACCGGGAGCTCGTCGAGGACGCAGGCCACCGCGGTGGCGAAGGGCGCGTGCGTGTGGACGACCGCGGCGACGTGGGGGCTGTCGTCGTACACGCCGAGGTGGAGGGCGAGCTCGGAGGTGGGCGCCAGCCGGCCCTCGACGACGGCGCCGGAGCGCGAGACCACGGTGACGTCGTCGGTGGTGCAGGCGCCGAGCACGACGCCGGTGCCGGTCACGGCGACCAGGTCGCCCGCGCGGGCGCTGACGTTGCCGGCGGTGCCGACGAGGAGGCCGGCCTCGGCGAGCTGCCGGGCCGCCGCGGCGACACCGGCCCGGAGGTCCCCGGCCCGGGGGAGGCTCACCGGGCGGTGACCTTCTGGAGGTAGCCCGCGACCAGGTCGATGGCCTCGTCGATGAGGAACTCGTCGCCGTGCGGGTCGCGCTCGAAGGCCAGCTGGAAGGCGCGGTCGCCGAGCTCGACGGCGAGCTCGCCGATCGCGGTCAGCTCGGCGTCGGAGTAGCTGCCCTGGTCGATCAGGCCGAGGTCGGCGGCGTAGGCGAGCAGGTTCTCGGTGATGCGCTTGTTGTGGTGGCGGCCGTAGTCGTAGACCGCGGTGTTGGTGCGCCCCCGCATCCAGATCTGCATGAAGGCCGGGCGGCGGTGGTAGACCTTCACGAACGCCCGCATGGACGTCTCGACGAGGCCGGCCATCGTGAGCTCGCCGGCGGCGGCGAGGTCCTCGGCCACCTGCTCGTCCATCTCGGCCATGTCCCGCTCGCACAGGGCGAGGAGCACGGCCTCCTTGTCGGCGAAGTACTGGTAGAGCGAGGCCACCGGGAGGCCGGCGGTCTCCGCGATGGAGCGCGTGGTGAGTCCCTCGACGCCGTCGGCGACGACCAGCTGGGCGGCCGCGTCGAGGATCCGCTCGACCCGTTCGCGCGAGCGCGCCTGGGTGGGCAGCCGGCGACGGGTGGGCCCGACAGCACCCGGCACCGGGTCGGTCGTTGATCCCTCGACGCTGGCGGAAGTCATGGCCGCAGTGTAGCCTCCCAAACCAGAAACTGACACAGATTCACGTTTGTCGCCGGCGAAAGGTGTTCCCTTGCTCTCCTCCGACGCACTCGCCCTGGGTCGCCGCGGCCTGCTCGCCGGTGGCGCGGTCGCCCTCGGGGCCCTCGCCACGGACGCCCTCGAGGCCGAGGTCAACGCCGCCACCCTGAGCGGCTCGCTGCCCCGCAAGGTCGACGTCGTGGTCGTCGGTGGCGGCATCGCCGGCCTGGTGACCGCCGACCGGATCGCCCGCCGCGGCCGCTCGGTCCTCGTCGTCGAGGCCCGCGACCGGGTCGGCGGCCGGGTCCTCAACCACGGCCTGCGCACCGGCGGCACCATCGAGGCCGGCGGCGCCTTCATCGGCCCCACGCAGAACCACATCAAGGCGCTCGCCGACGAGCTCGGCATCGCCACCTTCAAGGAGTACGTCGACGGCAACAACGTCTACGTCTCGTCGAACCCGCTGGTGGGACGCCAGGAGTTCAAGGGCACCGTGCCGCCGGACCCGACGATCCTGCTCGACGCCGCGCTCGCGCTGACGCGGCTCGACGAGATGGCCGCCGAGGTGCCGGTCGACGCGCCCTGGGCCCACCCCAAGGCCGCCCAGTGGGACGCGATCACCCTCGGTCAGTGGCTCAGCAGCAACACCCTCAACAGCAAGGGCATCGACAACCTGATCAAGTCGTGGACCCAGCCCGGGTTCGGCGCCGACCCCGACCAGCTCTCGCTGCTCTACGTCCTGCACTACATCGCCTGCTCGGGCAACGAGACCCACGTCGGCACCTTCGAGCGCAACTCCGACACCGCCGGTGGCGCGCAGGAGAGCCGGTTCGTCGGGGGCTCCCAGCGGGTGCCGCTCGCCCTCGCGCGCAAGCTCGGCGACCGGGTCGCGCTGGCGGCCGCGGTCACGCGGATCGAGCACGTCGACGGCCGCGCCGTCGTGCACACCACGCGCGGGCGGGTCGCGGCCCGCCGGGTCGTGGTCGCCGCCCCGCCGAAGCAGGTGCTCGACATCGCCCTGCCCGGCATGCCGGCCGGGCGTCGTACCCTCCTGTCGAAGATGCAGATGGGTCGCCTGATGAAGTGCGACGCCGTCTACGAGAAGCCGTTCTGGCGCGAGGACGGGCTCAGCGGCTTCGGCCTCGCCGACTCCGGCGCGGTCCGGGTCGCCTTCGACAACGGCGTGCGCAACACCGGCCACGGCATCCTGCTGGCGTTCGTCGGCGGCTCGACGTGGCGGCAGTACGGCTCGCTCTCGCGCGCCGAGCGCCGTGCGGCCGTGCTGCAGGGCTTCGCGCGGATGTTCGGCGACAAGGCGCTCAAGCCCATCGAATACACCGAGCACGACTGGACCCACGAGCGCTGGACCCGCGGCGGCCCGGTCGCGATCTACCCGCCCCGCGTGATGGCGACCTACGGACACCACATCCACCGGCCCTACGGGCGCGTGCACTGGGCCGGCACCGAGACCTCGACCTACTGGACCGGCTACATGGACGGGGCCGTGCGCTCGGGCAAGCGTGCGGCCGTCGAGGTGCTGGAGAAGCTGTGATCCGTCGTACGACGCTGCTGGCCCTGCTCGCCGTGCTGGTCGCGGTCGGGCTGGTCCCCGCGCACGCCGCCGAGCGCGCGCCCGGCACCGCCCGGGTCTTCGCGAAGGTCCAGTCGCCCGGCTTCCCGGCGTACGTCCACGTCCACCCCAACGGACGCGTGTACGCCGGCACCTACACCAACCCGTCCGGTGACTCGATGCGCTCGCGGGTCTTCGAGTACACCGCGGGCGGCACGCTGCTGCGCTCCTGGACGGTCCCCGGCCAGGACCTCGCCAAGCCGCGCGGCGTCCAGGTCGCGGCCAACGACGCCCGCGGCCGGCTGGTCCTGCTGGAGAAGTCGCGGGCGCGGGTGCTGACCCTCGACGTGCGCACCGGCAGGTTCCAGGTGCAGGCGACGATCCCCGACCTCCCGGGTGGTGGGCACCCGATCCCCAACTACGCGACGTGGGGCCCGGGCGGGGCGCTCTTCGTCAGCGACTACGGCCAGGCCGTCATCTGGCGGATCCCGGCTGCCGGCGGCACGCCACGTGCGTGGTTCCGGTCGACCAAGCTGGAGGGCGTCGCCGGGTTCGGTACGACGGGCCTCGTCTACCAGCCCGCGACCCGGTCGTTCCTGGTCAGCCAGCAGACCAGCGGCGACCCGCTGGAGCTGTTCCGCGGCCACCTCTACCGGCTCGCCGTGCGCGCGGACGGAAGCCCGGGCGCGCTGTCGACGGTGTGGACCGCGGGCGGAGCGCTCGACCTGCCCGACGGCTTCGGTGTCGCCAGGTCCGGCAACATCTACCTCGCCCTGCTCGGCGCCAACAAGCTCGTCAAGCTCAGCCCCACCGGCAAGGTGCTCGCCCGGTGGTCCGCCACCGGGTCGGCGGTCCCCTTCGACAGCCCGTCGAACGCGACCTTCCTCGGCACCCGGGTGCTCGTCGCCAACCAGTCGGCGATCCTCGGCGAGGCCAGCCACCACGTGATCCTCGACGTGGAGGTCGGCGAGCGCGGCGCGCCGGTCGTCGTACCGAAGGGGTCCGTGCTGCGCTGACGGGCGGTGGGTGGGCTGCGATGTAACACGCTGTTCGGCCATCTGCCCGCCGCTCTTCAGGGCGATGGGGGCCGATTCACGGCGTGTCGCCCCTGACTTCCGCCGACCAGATCGACGAACAGCGTGTTACATCGACGCCGCCGGAGCCGCCCCAGCCGCCCCGGCCGCCCCAGCCGGATCGAGCTCCGGCCGGCGCCTCAGCCCGCGCACCGAGGGTGCTGCCAGCGCGGCCAGCGAGCTCACCCCCATCACGCCGGCGACCACGACCAGCCAGCGGTCGGTGCCCACGACGCCCGCGACGGGGCCGGTCAGCGCGAGCCCCAGCGGCCGGCAGACGAACGAGCCGACGAGGTCGAAGGCGTAGACCCGGGAGAGCTTGTCCTCGGCGACGTTCTCCTGGATGGCGAGGTCCCAGCTGACGCTGAACAGCTGCAGGCCGATGCCGTGCACGGCCGCGCCGGCGAGCACCAGCCAGAGCTGGTCGGCGAGCGCCATCGCCAGCGGGAACGCGGCGGTCAGCGACAGCAGGACCACGCCCGAGCGGAGCAGGTGGCGCGGGCGCCAGCGCAGCGCGACCAGCCCGCCGATCACGAAGCCCGCCATGAGTGCGGCCATCGCGCCGCCCCAGGCCTCCTCGCCCCAGGTGTCGCCGACGACGATCGGGCCGAGCACGCCCTGGGCGCCGCCGAAGCACAGGTGGTAGAGCAGCGCCTGCCCGATCAGCAGCCACAGCCAGGTGTGCCGCAGCACCTCGCGCGCGCCGTCGGCCAGCTCGGCCAGCAGCCGCTCGCCCCCGGCGGTCGTCGGGGCCGCGACCCGGATCATCGCGAAGCACCCCGCGGCGACGGCGTAGGTCAGCGCGTCGACCGCGATCGCCCAGCCCGGGCCCGCGGTCGCGACGACGATGCCCGCGAGCGCGAACCCGATCGCGTACGACGTCTGGCTGGCCAGGCTGCGCACGACCACCGCCCGCGGCAGCTGGGCCTCGGCCACGGTGAAGCGGGTCATCGAGTTGGACGCGGGCTGCGCGAGCGCCCCGAGGCAGCCGTTGACGACACCGATGAGGGCGAGGAAGAGGATCGAGCCGTGGTCGGTGACGAGCACCGTCGCGCAGATCGCCTGGCTGACGCAGGTGGCCGTGGCGGAGCCCTGCATCAGGAGCTGGCGGGGGAGCCGGTCGCCGAGTACGCCGCCGTACAGGGTCGTGACGACGTCGGCCAGGGCGAAGGCGGCGATCACGAGGCCGAGCTGGCTCGCCGACCCGCCGAGGTCGAGGACCGCGAACGCCAGCGCCACCGGGGTCATCGCCGAGCCGAGGCCACTGACCGCGATGCCGGACACGAGCCACCGGAAGTCGGGGGAGGTGAGCGGGGAGGCGGGCATGCCGACCAAGATAGTTCGCTGGCTAAGTATTCGACAACTAAGTATTCGCTGGCGAAGCGGTCGCCACTACCCTGACGCCATGCCCGAGGACTGGACCGACCGCCACGTCGCGCGGTGGCGGGACCACTGGCTCGACATCGCCTTCGACGACCAGGTCGAGGCGGCCTTCGTGCGGATCGGCCGGATCGACCGCTACCTGCGCCACGCCAAGCAGCACGCGGTCGCCGAGGTCGGCCTGACCGACTTCGAGTACGACACCCTCCACGTGCTGATGATCCGCGACACCCCGGGCTCGGCCTCGCCGACCGAGCTGGCCGCGGAGCTCGCCGTCTCCGGAGCCGGCATGACCGGCCGGCTGGACGGCCTCGAGAAGGCCGGCTGGATCCGGCGGATCCCGTCGGTCGACGACCGGCGCCGGGTGATCGTCGAGGTCACCAAGGCCGGCATCGAGATCTGGCGCCGCGCGATGGACATCCGCGGCGAGGCGGAGAACGACCTCGCCGACGCCCTCACCGAGCGGGAGCTCGCGACGCTCAACCGGCTGCTGAAGAAGGTCACCGTGCGCACCGAGGAGCGCGGCGCGGGCAGTTGATCTGCGCGGTGCCGGGTCGGCGCGTTTTCGGTCGGCGAGTCCGGGCAAGAGGGGAGTCCCCAGCCCACACCGACATGAGCCCTCGGGAGGACTCGTGAACCTCGGACTCGTCCATGCCGCCCTCGACCGGGGCAAGGAGGACATCGTCACCGCCGCGACCGAGCTGCGGGCCACCCGCGACCGCATCGACCGGAGGGTCCACGACCTGCTCGGGAAGGGATGGACCGGGGACGCCGCCGAGTCCTTCCTCCCGATCTGGGCGGACTGGCTGGCCGGAGCCACCGACGCGGAGGAAGGGCTGGTCGCGATGCGTGAGCTCATCGACGCCTTCCACCGCGACATCCGCCAGGAGGACGCCGAGAGCCAGGCCAACCTCGACCAGATCTCCGCCCACATCATCGAGCGGCTCGGCTGATGGAGAAGTCCGACCGGTACTCCCTCGACTCCGACGAGCTCGACGAGCTGGTCCGCGAGCTGACGACCTGCCACGCGAAGATCGACCGCAGCATCACCGACTTCCGCCGCCAGATGCGGATCCTGGAGTCGGAGTGGGAGGGTCTCTCCGCCGAGGCGCAGAAGCTCGCGCGCGCCGAGCTCGACAAGGGACTCGACGCGATGGCGCTGGCCCTCTCGGACCTGATCGCCGAGAACAACGACGCGCACGGCCTCTACGTCGCCGCCTGGCAGGCCAATGTCGACATGTGGCGGGCCGTCCAGTGACGCGCGTCGACGTCGGCGGCACGGGCTACGACGACGCCACCGAGGCGCTGATCTCCGTCAACCAGCGCGCGGCCATCCACTACGAGACGCTCACCTCCGACCTCGCGGGAC
Source organism: Nocardioides sp. SRI_004 (assembly GCF_057586415.1). Taxonomy (NCBI): domain Bacteria; kingdom Bacillati; phylum Actinomycetota; class Actinomycetes; order Propionibacteriales; family Nocardioidaceae; genus Nocardioides; species Nocardioides sp. SRI_004. The sequence goes on along the minus strand of NZ_JBYCZV010000021.1, from coordinate 23,171 downwards.
ACGGCGGGATGGCCGGCGACGACTCGACCTCGCACGACTTCGCCGTCGAGTACGACCCCGGTGCCCAGGGAGCGGTCGACGCGCTGCGCGACTTCGTGGACGCCGCCGGCAACCTCGGCGTCCTCACCGCCCTGTCGATCGAGAACCACCGCAAGGCCGACAACGGAGCCGTCTACGGCGCCCCGCCCCTCGTGTACGACGGCAGCCAGTCGCTCAGCGGAGCGGGCGAGATCGACGTACCGTCCTTCTCGGTGCCGTCCGCCGAGGGCGGCGACGCCGGCGGCGCACCGGAGTTCTGGGACCTCGTGGTGGACCACCTCGAGGGCTTCGTGTGGCCCAACGCCGACACCGGCAGGCTGCGCCAGGCGGCGAACACCTGGCGCACCGCACAGCGCTCGGTCGCCCTGCTCCCGGGCACCTGCGACAGCGCCATCGGGCTGCTGGAGGCGCAGAAATCGCCGGAGATCCCGCTGGCGGTCAACGCCGTCACCGAGCTGAAGGACGCCGCCGTCGACCTCGCCGAGGCGTTCGGCGAGCTGGCCTCGGCCTGCGACGGCTACGCCGACGTCGTCGACCAGCAGCGTGAGGTCATCAAGGGGATCCTCAAGGAGCTGGCGATCGAGCTCGGGATCACCGCCACCATCGGGGTCATCACCAGCTTCTTCACCTTCGGGGGCGGCGGCGCGGTGGCCGCCGGCGTCGCGACGGCCCGGGCCATCAAGTTCGCGAAGCGGATCATCAAGGCCATCGACGACATCCGTGACCTCGCGAAGGCAAGGGCCCTGCTCGCGCTCGGCCGGGTCGGCACGAAGGTGAAGGGCCTGGGACCCGTCCTGCGGCGGCTGGCGACCAAGTCCCGCAACTCCTTCAAGGGCTTCAAGGGCCCCAAGAAGCCCCCGAACGCCAAGGAGATCGCCGACATCGGCAAGAAGGTGAGCCGCCAGAAGCAGGCCCGCCACGTGAAGGACACCCCCGAGTGGGTCAAGCGCGGCAAGGGTGGCTACTTCAACAGCGAGAAGGACGCGCAGGACGTCCTCGACGCGCTGCACTCCGGGAAGGCCAAGATCGTCGGGTACGACAAGCACGGCCACCCGATCGTGCGCCACAACGACGTCACGGGGTACAACAACAACCCGCTGGCCGGCTACCACGACCAGCCGACCCACGTCTTCATCATCAAGGGCACGAAGCCGCCGAGCGTCGTACCGACCAGTCCCACCAAGGGGTGAGCATGAGCCAGCACCTGGATCTCGAGAACACTGTCGTCCTGGCCGCCGTGCAGGCACTGATCGGCGCGGTGACGCCGTCGATGGCGGCGATCTCCGTGGAGGTCGACGCCGAGGCCGAGACGGCGGTCCTCCACGTCGCCCTGCAGTACGCCGACAACACGATCGCCTCGTTGCTCGAGGAGGTCGCCGACGACATCAACCAGTACTCCGACGACGCGGTCGCCGTGTCCGTCACCACCTGGGTGGGCGAGGACTGGTCCGCCGACTGGCCCGGCCGGCACCACCGCATGGTCTTCGCGGCCTTCAGCAGGTAGGCGGACGTGGACACCTTCGAGGAGTACACCGGCGACCGCGCCGCCGCCCGGCAGATGCGGGAGGGCCTCACGGTCCTCGCCGGCCGGTACGCCGGCACCCCGCTCGGCGACCAGATCTCCGACACCCTGGCCGGCCGCACCTCGATGCGGGAGCTGGCCGACGACCCGGAGTTCGCCACCCTGGCCCTGCAGGGGGCGAGGGAGTACCTCGACGCCTGGCGGGAGCTGAGCCCCGAGCAGCGGGCCGAGATCAACCGGCAGGCGCGGGAGATCGACGCAGCGGACGACTGAGGCGGCCGGACGCGACAAGGGGTGGCCCGCCCCGGAAACGGACCACCCCTTGCGGTGTGCGTCATCAGGCCCCCCACTGGCCCGAGAACGCGGGAAGTGCCGCGGTCTCAGTGCGCCGCGTCCCGGGAGCGGGCTCCCGTGGCCCCGGCAGGGGCCTGGCGCAGGGTGAGGACCGCGAGCACACGCCGGCTGAGGTACGGCGAGGGCTCCAGCCCGAGCTTGTCGAAGATCCGCGTGCTGATCTCCTCGGTGGCCAGCGGCGAGAGGCCGAGCTGGCGCCCGATCGCGGCGTCGGACTGGCCGTGGGCGATGAGCTGGAGCACCTGGCGCTCCTGGATCCCCAGCCGGTCCAGCCGGCTGGTGGCGGCGACGTACGTGAGCTCGAGCATGGCGTCGTACCCCTTCTCGTCGGTTCCCGTCGGTCCGTGCTGCCGGTCAGACCGGCAGCACGGGGCCGCGGAGGTGCAACCGACGGGCCCGCGCGAGGGAGGGAGCGGGGCGCGGGCCCGTCAGTGTCAGGAGGTCCACCGCTGCCGCGGCCGCGTGGGCGGCGTCGGCGCGCTGGAGGATCGCGAGGATCGCGGACTGGGTGCGGCGCAGGCGCGTGTAGGCGTCCTGGAACTGGTCCTCGCCGTCCTGCACGTCGAGCTGGGCCTCGCACATGTGCTGCCAGCGGGCGCGGAGTGCGGCGACCAGGCCGTGCGGGCCGCTGAAGTACTGGTTCCACTCCTCCCGCCAGGGGAGGGCGCCGCTCATGTCGACCGCGGCGGCGGCCTCGACCTCGCGGATGATGCGGGTGCGTTCGTGGGTCTCGTTCCAGGTCATGACGATGTTCCTTCCGGGAGCTGCGCGGCGGGGAGTTCGCCGCTTCGGCTTGACGGAGGGAGGAGCGCTCGGGATCGGGTCCTGATACACGGGGACCCAGGAAAATTCCGGTGCTGGCGTACGCCGCCGGGCTCGGGGCAGGATCGGCGCCATGACCGATGCCGGCCCGCCGCCCTATCCCGCCCCGCCGTCGCACGACTTCGGTCCGCCGGCGCCCTTCGGCTCACCGGGGCCCGGATCGCCGGGTTCGTCCGGCTTCCCGGGCTCTCCGAGGCGCCGGTCGATGGTGTTGCGCCACATCGTCGGTCCTCTGGTCGCGCTCGTGGCCACGCCGATCGGGCTGGCCCTCGTGGACTACGGAGCCGAGAAGTACCTCCGCAACGTCTACGCCTTCGCCGACTCCGGCTGGTCCGCGGAGCTGTTGTGGCTGTTCGGCGGCGGGATCTTCCTGACCGTCGCGGCCCTGTCCGCCCGACTGTCCGGGCTCGGCCCGGTGCTCGCCGCGATCGTGTGGGGGCTCGCCCCGTTCCTGTGGTTCGTGTCCGACGCGGGCAGCTTCTACGACTTCTCCCAGGACCTGCCCTCGACCCACTTCTGGTTCGGCTACGCGCCGGTCGAGTTCCCGCTCCTCGGCGCCCTGCTGCTGGGCGCCGGGATCGCGGGGCGGTGGCGCGGGCGCGTCGTACCTGGCTGAGTACCTGGCTGAGGCGGATTCGACGTATCAGCGGTACTGGCTCGCGGGTCCTCGATGCGGGACGATGCAACCGTGCCAGAGCCGCTGTCCACGCTCGTCCCCGCAGCGCGGGAAGGAGACCAGCATGCGTGGGACGCGATCGTCGATCGTTTCCTGCCCCTGGTGGGCGCGATCGTTCGCGGCCACCGGCTCTCGGAGGTGGATGGGGACGACGTCAGCCAGACGGTGTGGCTGCGACTGGTGGAACACCTCGGTGACCTGCGGGAGCCGGACGCCCTGCCGGGCTGGATCCGTACGACGACCCGCAACGAGTGCCTGCGCCTGCTCGCCGCGCGGGGCCGGGTCCGCCCGGTCGACCCGCAGGAGGACGGTGCGGCCGGCGGCCTGGACGCCGTCGAGGACGACGTGGCCGGCGACGACCTGCTCGCCGCCGAGCGCCGCCAGCTGCTGCGCGACGCGCTCGACGAGCTCCCGGCGGGCCGTCGCGACCTGCTCCTCCTGCTGCTCGAGGACCCGCCGGTCGGCTACGAGGAGATCAGCCGCCGGCTCGGGATCCCGATCGGCAGCATCGGACCGACCCGCGCCCGGGCGCTCGACCAGCTGCGTCGTACCCGGTCCCTGCGGGGCCTGGGACCTGATCTCGTGGGAGGGGAGAGGTCATGAGTGAGTGGGACGACCTGAGCAAGCTCGACGACGACGCGCTGATGGCGCTGCTCGACGAGGCGGTCAAGGAGGCGGACGCCGTCCCGGACCGCCGCCGTGAGGCCGCCCGCGCCGCCTTCACCTGGCGCTCGGTGGACGACGAGCTCGCGGAGCTGCTGCACGACTCCGCACTGGACGCCGGTGCGGCCGTGCGCTCCTCTGCCGGTGCCCCACGCTCGCTGGCCTTCGGCCGCAGCGGGCTGACCCTCGAGGTCGAGGTCGACGGCGACCAGGTGCTCGGCGAGGTGATCGCCTCCGGCGTCGCCATGGAGGCCGAGGGACTCACGTCGGTGACCCTGCAGCGCCCGGAGGCCCCCGATGTCACCACCACCGTCGACGGAGCCGGCTTCTTCCGGTTCGCCGGGGTGGGGACCGGTGCGGCGCGGTTCGTGGTCGAGCGGGGTGGGTGGTCGCTCACCACGCCCTGGGTCACCCTCTGACCGCTCGGGATCTCGTTCGGCGCCTCGTGGGGCGGCTCGTTCGTGGATGGCCGGGTTTGCGTCATACGAAGCGCGCGCTGGGGCGGCCGTTTCGTATGACGTCCCGGGCTGGCCAGGTGGGTGCCGGCGGGGACGTCATACGAATCGAGCCTTCGAGCGACCGTTTCGTATGACGTCCCGCCGCGGCCTGCCTCAACGGTGGTCGAGGGGGTTGCGCAGCAACCGTCACGAGACCCCCGGGCCCGTGCGCCGGGCGCCACCACTCAGGTCAGCGGACCGACGATCTGGATGTCCTCACCGATCCGGGCGTCGTACTCGGTGATCGCGGTCTGCCGTACGACGTCCCACGCCGCTCGCGCGGTGAGGCCGTTGTCGCGCATCTCGGCGGCGATCAGCCCGGTGACGATCGGGGTCGAGAAGGACGTACCGCTCCACTGGGCGAGCCCGTCGAACTGCCGGACCTGCCCGGCGTTGGGCGGCTCGTGGCAGGTGTAGGTCCCCTTGGGGAAGGCATTCACCAGGTTGCGGCCACGGGCGTAGATCGATACCCAGTCCTTGCCGAAGTTGGAGAAGTCGGAGACCTTCTTGTCGGGGTCGACGGAGCCGACGGAGACCACCCAGTCGAAGGCGGCCGGCCAGAACGGCTTGTTGCTCGAGTCGTTGCCGGCCGCTGCGACGATCAGGACGTCCTCGCGCTCCGCAAGCTTGTTCTCGGTGCCGAGCACCTCGAACGCCACTGAAGTGAAGTCGTCCCGTGTGTGGGTGCCGGCAGAGATGCTGATGATCTGGGGATGGTCGTCGTCGTTGATCGCCTGGTGGAGCTGCTCGACGATCTCAAGCTCGAACACGGCGCCACCCTTCGTGAGCACGCCCTCGACCTCGACGCGGGTGTCTGGGGCGAGGCAGCTGATGACCCCGGCCACGAACGTGCCGTGGCCGGCGTACGGGTGGATGTTGTCGAAGTCGACTACCTCGACATCGTCGAGATCGGCGAGGACGTCGCCCTTCTCCAACCAAGGAGACTCCGGGCTGTCCAGCGCCTCGACCCACAAACCGGTGTCGACAACCGAAACACGAACTCGGTCCTTGTCGGCAACGTCTGTCCGAGAGCGTTTCGGCGGCGGCCACGGCGTAGCCCGGCGGGAGCGAGGTGTCTCGGGCTCGGTCGCGGGGCAGAGCTGTCCGCGCGGCGTCACGTAGACCACGTGGTCCGGCGTTGCGGAGCCGCGCTCCAGAACCTTGGATTCCTCCAGCTCGGCCAGCGTGGCGAGTACGTCGTCCCGTTGGTCGACTCGTGCCGGCAGAGCGGCCAGGACCAGACCGGGTACGCGGGTCTCGCGGCCTTCCAGGCGTCCGGTGAATCGTTCACGATTCTCATCCGCGCTGAAGTACTTCTCGAGCTTTCCGAAGTCTCTCCGTCGAACGAGTGCGTGCCCCGTCCGGTAGAGGTAGTGGACGTCGGCGTCGTCGGTCGGGGGTTCGATGCCCTCCACGGGACCGCCGGACACTGGTAAGCCGGCCTCTTCGAAGGCTCGGCGGACGATGCCGACCTGAATGCGCAATCTTTCCGCTGCGTCCTTGGAATCCGGCCGTGGTCCCCCTTCGCCGGGCCGAATTCCACCCGGGCGGGGAAACCGCCACTTCCGGATCAGGTCGCGCAGGATGCCGATGGGGAATGCGGGACGCGCAGGTTCTTCCATGACCGCTCCTCAGCGTGGAAACGGACGGCACGTGGCCGGCCGGCGGCGCTAACGTAGTGCTGCTCGGCCGGTCGCGTAAAGGAGCAGATCCTGTGGAGGAGCTGTTGGCGCTGGCGCTCGAGAATCCGGATGAAGCGGTGCTGCAGGCGGAGCAGGTTCTTGCCACGAGGGCGGACCCGTGGGCGCGGTCCTTTGCCAACCAGTGCCTCGGAATCGTCTACCGGGACAGGGGATTGACCGAGGAATCGGTGCGGAGACTCCGGGATGCGCTGTCGGACGCGGCCGCTGCCCACTCGCCAGACCGGCGACGGGATGTCCGCGCGACCTACGCCGGCGCGCTCGCATATGCCGGTCGGACCGCGGCCGCGCTCCACCAGTTCGCGAGGGCGTTGGACGGCGCGAACGGTGAGCTGGAAGCAACGATCCGGATGAGGAAGGCAGGCGTGCTGGCGCTCATCGGCCGCCACGCCGACGCGGTCCCCGAGCTGGTCCGCGCACTTGAAGTTTTGCCCGCGACGTCGAGCGTCGAATGGCAGGCCAGGACCCGGATCTGGCTCGGTTACCTGCAACTCTGCCTGGGTCATCTCGACGTTGCGGAACGGGAGGTGCTGCGCGCCAAGGAGATGCTCCGAGGTTCGGAAGCCAGCATGCTCAGGCTGACGGCAATCGAGAACCTCGCCGAGATCGCCGTCGCAGGGGGAAACCTGGCGCGGGGCCTCCAACTCTTCGGGGACGCGTTGGCCGAGTACGCGCAGGTGGGCGCAGTTCCTCGATTCGTGGTCGTCGACCTCCTGGCGGCGACCTACCTGTCCGCGGGGCTCGTTGCGGACGCAGCGGACCTGCTCGACAAGTTCGTCGGTACGCCGCTGCCGGTCGTTGAGCAGGCCGAGCTCCACCTCCGGCAGTCCAGCACTCTCCTGGCTGCTGGAGACCTCAGTCGAGCTCACGACATCGCAATCCGCTCGGCCGAGATGTTCCAGAAGCAGGGGCGTACTTGGTTCGAGCGAAGGGCACGACTCGTCGCGGCGGCTTCCGGGCACGATGACCCAGACCAGGTCATCTCCTTGGCTCGGGCGCTCGATGCAGAATCGGCGCGCGAGGCGCCGATGGCCCTGACGCTGGCCGGCCGCCTGTCCCGCCCGCAGGATCGCCTCGCGCTCTGGACCCGTGCGGCGTCGTACCGCACCCACCCCAACGCCCTCGTCCGAGCCGCCGCCTGGCACGCCCAGTCCCTCGCCCACGAGGAGCAGCACCACCGCGGCGGCGTCCTCCGCGCGGCCGCCGCGGGCCTCGACGCGATCGACGAGCACCGCCGCCTGATCGGGTCCTCCGAGCTCCGCGCCCTCGCCACCACCCACGGCCGCGACCTGACCACGATCGCCCTGCGCCATGCCGCCACCGACCCGCGCACGCTGCTGAGGTGGAGCGAGCGCACCCGCGCGACCGCCCTCGCCCAGCCGCCGGCGACCTCCGACGCGGCGACGATCCCCGCCTCCCTCGCCGCGCTCCGCGACAACGGCCGGCGGCTGGCGGAGGCGCGGGCCGAGGGGGAGCCGACGGACGCGCTCGAGCGCGAGCGGCTGCGGCTGGAGCGGGCGGTCCGCTCCGAGAGCCACACGCTGTCCGCGACGACCGCCGAGCAGCAGAAGCCCCCGACCGTCGAGGAGATCGTTGCCGCGGTCGGTGACGGGTGCCTCGTGGAGCTCGTCGACGTGGACGGGACCGTGCACGTGCTGGTCACCCACGCCGGCCGTGTACGACGAAAGGTGGCCGGCTCCACCGAGGAGATCGCCGCGCTGCTCGGCCCCACGCAGATGCTGCTGCGCCGGGCGTCCCGCGGCCGGGCGACCGACATGAGCGCGCTGGGCGGGCAGTTGCAGGAGGCGATCCTCGGCGACGCGGTGCGCCTCATCGCCGACGGACCGGTCGTGCTCGCCCCGACGGCGCGGCTCCACGGCCTGGCCTGGCCGTTGCTCCCGGTGCTCGGGGACCGGCCGTTCAGCGTCGTACCGTCGGCCGGGCAGTGGCTGCGCGCCCGCGCCACCCCCCGCCCGGCCGCCACGAGACGCCGGACGGTCCTCGTCAGCGGCCCCGGTCTCGCCACCGGCGGCGCCGAGGTGCCGCTGCTCGCTGCCAGCCACCCCGACGCGACGCTGCTGGCCGGCAGGGACGCGGCGCTCGAGCGGGTGCTGGACCAGCTCGACGGCGCCGACCTCGTCCACCTCGCCGCCCACGGCAACTTCCGCGCCGACAGCCCGCTGTTCTCCGCGCTCGACCTCGCGGACGGGCCGCTGACGGTGCACGACCTGGAGCGGGTGCGCCGGGCGCCGTACCGGGTCGTCCTGTCGGCCTGCGAGTCCGGGGTCCTCGCGCCGGTGGGGGCGGAGGAGCTGCTGGGCCTCGCCGCCGCCCTCTTCTCGCTCGGCACCGCCGGCCTGGTCAGCAGCGTCGCCGAGGTCAACGACACCGCCACCGCCGACCTGATGGTCGAGCTGCACGCATCCCTCGCGAGCGGTGCCGACCCCGCGACCGCGCTCCACCGGGTGCGCCGGCAGGCGGCCGACGACCCGGTCGCCGCCGGCACCGCCGCCGCCTTCCTCGCCCTCGGCGTCTGAGGCCCCTGTGCGGTAGTCCCTGACGAAAAGCACCGAGATCCTGCCGATTCCGGTGCTTTTCGTCAGGGACTACCGCAGCGGGGCGACGGGAGGGACCACCCCGAGCGGCCGCTGGGCGAAACTCCCTCCAGCCCTCCCGGCCGCCCCGCATAGGCTTCGCCCATGACTGAACAGCGCCTCACTGCCCGGGAAGCCATCACGGCCGTCCAGGGGCACGAGGCGTGGGCGATCATCCGGCGCTCCACCCGCGCGGGCGACCGCGACACCGTCGGGGTCCTCGGCGGCTCCCGCAGCGTCGTCGAGTCGATCATGGACATCCCGTTGGAGACCGGCGTCCCGGAGCCGGGGCACATCTGCGACCGGCTCGTCGCCGTCCCCTTCCGCCAGGTCTCCGAGCGCGGCTTCGAGGCCCACGACGACGGCACCCCGCTCGTGGTGGTCGACGTGCAGACCGAGCACGAGTTCTCCGTCGCCGAGGTGGTCGACGCGATCGACCCGGTGCCGGTCGAGTTCACCGACCGCGGTGGCTTCGAGACGAATGACGAGGACTACGGCAAGCTCGTCGCGCAGATCATCGGCGAGGAGATCGGCCAGGGCGAGGGCGCCAACCTCGTCATCGGCCGCAACTACCGCGCCGTCGTCGCCGACTTCGGCCCCGACGTCGCGCTCACCGTCTACCGCCGCCTCCTCGAGCGCGAGCGCGGTGCGTACTGGACCTTCGTCTTCTTCACCGGCGACCGCTTCCTCATCGGCGCCAGCCCCGAGCGACACGTCTCCGTCCACGGCGGCGACGTCCGGATGAACCCCATCTCGGGCACCTTCCACCTGCGCCCGCCGGCCGGCGAGACCCGCAGCACGGAGGCGCGGATGCGGGAGTTCCTCAAGGACGAGAAGGAGATCTACGAGCTCTTCATGGTCGTCGACGAGGAGCTCAAGATGATGTGCGACATCTGCACGGAGGGCGGCCAGGTGCTCGGCCCGTTCCTCAAGCCGATGACCCACCTCATCCACACCGAGTACCTCCTCGCCGGCCGCACCAGCCGCGACGTCCGCGAGGTCCTCCGGGACACGATGTACGCCGCCACGGTCACCGGCTCCCCGGTCGAGAACGCCTGCCGGCTGATCAAGCAGTACGAGCCGGAGGGCCGCGGCTACTACGCCTCCGCGCTGGCCCTCTTCGGCCGCGACGAGGCCGGCGAGCCGGTCCTCGACAGCCCGATCATCCTGCGTACCGCCGACGTCTCGCCCGCCGGTGAGCTGAAGGTGACCGCCGGAGCCACGCTCGTGCGCGACTCCGACCCGGCGTACGAGGTCGCCGAGACGCACGCCAAGGCCGGCGGCATCCTCTCCGCCTTCGGCCTCGTGCCGCCGGCCCCGGTGCCGACCACGGACATCGCCACCCTCGTCGCCGACGAGGAGGTGCTGATCGCGCTCAACAGCCGCAACAACCGGCTCTCCAGCTTCTGGCTCGCCGACCAGGCCGGCACCCCCGTCGACCCGCGCCTGATCGGGAAGACCGCGGTCATCCTCGACGGCGAGGACGACTTCGTGAACATGCTGCGCCACATGCTCACCCGGATGGGCGTGAGCTCGTCGGTCGTCCGCCACGAGGAGTACGTCGACGGGGCGCTCGACGGCTTCGACCTGGTCATCGTCGGGCCGGGCCCCGGCGACCCGCGCGCGGACGACGACCCGAAGATGGCCAAGCTCCGCGCGGCCGTGCGGTGGCTGCTGGACAACGAGAAGCCCTTCCTCGCGATCTGCCTGGGCCACCAGGCCCTGTGCCACACGCTCGGCATCCCGCTGGCGTACAAGGACATCGTCTTCCAGGGCACCCAGGCCAACATCCTGCTCGACGGCCGCCCGGAGAAGGTCGGCTTCTACAACACCTTCGTCGGCCGGGTCGGCGACGGCGTGGAGCTCCCCGAGGGCGTGAGCGTCGACGCCGATGCCGACACCGGCGACATCAACGCCGTGCGCGGCCCGCACTTCCGCGGCGTGCAGTTCCACGCCGAGTCGATCCTGACCGAGCACGGCTTCGTGATCGTGCACGACCTGGTGTCCGACGTCCTGCTGTGACCCGGCGCCCGGTGGTTTCGAGGCTCGCTGGCGCTCGCACCTCAACCAGCGGGCGCGAGGAGGTCGTGCGGTGAGCACGCCCGACGTGGTCGTGGTCGACCACCACGACTCCTACACGTGGAACCTGGTCCACCTCGTCGCGGAGGTCTCGGGGCGGCTGCCGACGGTGGTGCAGTGGGACGACCCGGTCGACCTGGCGGCGTACTCCCACATCGTGCTGTCCCCCGGGCCCGGGCACCCGGGCGAGTACCGCTGGGGCTTCGACGAGGGTCGGCCGACCCTGGGGGTGTGCCTCGGCCTGCAGGGGATGGTCGTCGCCTTCGGCGGCGAGGTCGGCCGGGTCGAGCCCGCGCACGGCACCGTCGAGCCGGTGACCCATGACGGGCGCGGGATCTTCGCCGGCGTACCCACGCCGTTGGACGCCGTGCGCTACCACTCCCTGGCGGCGGTCCGGCTGCCCGACGAGCTCGAGGCGACGGCGTGGGCGGCCGACGGCACGGTGATGGGTGCGCGCCACCGGTCGCTGCCCATCGAGGGCGTGCAGTTCCACCCCGAGTCGGTGCTCTCCGAGCACGGGGCGCGGCTGGTCGCCAACTTCCTCGCCATGGGACGCTGACCGGATGGTGTCCCGATGGTGACCCAGGGTGACCCGGTCGAGGCGTTCGCCCGGCTGCAGGCGCGCCACGCCCGCTGCGTGTGGCTCGACGGCGGCGGTGCGCGCGACTGGTCGGGCCGGCGCTCGATCCTCGGCTGGCTCGACGACGACGACGTCTCCCTGTCGTACGACGCCGCCGCGCGCGAGGTGACCCGCCACGCCGGCGGCCGGTCGACCGTCGTGGGGGACGACCCGTTCACCGTGCTCGAGCAGGAGCTGGCCGACGGCCGCCCGAGCGACCAGTGGTTCGGCTACTTCGGGTACGCCGCCCGCCCCGACCTGCCGGCCGATCCCGATCCCGACCTGCCCGACGCGGTGTGGCTACGGCCCTCCCACCTGCGCGAGTACGACCACCCGGTGCTGACCCCGGCGGCGACCGGCGCGCTCGGCGGCGCGCCCCTCGACGGGGCGCCGCCGACCTATGCCGCCGCCTTCGCGCAGGTCCAGGAGCACCTCCACGCCGGCAACTCCTACGAGGTCAACCTGACCTACCGCACGCGCACGCCGAGCACGCTGAGCCCCGCGGGGGCCTATCTCCGGCTCCGGTCGGCCAACCCGGCGCCGTACGCCGGCTTCCTGCAGCACGACGTGCCGGGCGCGCGCGCCTGGCTGCTGAGCTCCTCGCCCGAGCGCTACGCGCTGGTCACCGAGGACCGCGTCCTCGAGACCAAGCCGATCAAGGGGACGACGGCGCGGGGCGCCACGCCCGCGGACGACGAGGCGGCCCGGGCGCACCTCGCGGCCGACCCGAAGTTCCGCGCCGAGAACCTGATGATCGTCGACCTGCTCCGCAACGACCTCGCGATGGTCTGCGAGGTGGGCAGCGTCGAGGTTCCGGTGCTGATGGACGTCGAGTCCTACGCCTCGGTGCACCAGCTGGTCTCGACGGTGCGCGGCCGGCTCCGCGACGACGTCTCCACGGTGGGTGCGCTGCGGGCGCTCTTCCCCGCCGGGTCGATGACCGGCGCGCCGAAGCTGCGCACGATGGAGATCATCGGCGAGGTCGAGGCCACCCCGAGGGGTGCCTACAGCGGGGCGTTCGGCTGGATCTCCGGCGACGGGCGTGCCGACCTCGGTGTCGTGATCCGCACCCTCGTCACCGCGGGCGAGGACTATGTGCTCGGGACCGGCGGCGGGATCACGGTCGCCAGCGACGTGGACGAGGAGTGGGCGGAGACCGGCTGGAAGGCGGCGCGCCTGCTCGCGGCGGTCAGCCCGTAGGGCTGGCCGATGCCCGGCCGGCGTCCTTCGCGTCGGCGTGCTCCGCCAGCGCGGTCAGCGTGGCGGTCACGCCCCGCACGTCGCGCTCCTTGTCGAAGGGCGCGGGGTCGACGACGTTGACGACCTGGTAGAGGAACCCGGTCTGCACGAAGCCCGTGACGTAGAGCTGCTTCTCCACGACCGACACCACGATCCGGGCCGCGTCGGCGCCCTCGATCTCCGGCTCGCGGACGTCCGCGTCCTCGGGCTGGCCCATCTGCTTCCAGAGCTCGTCGAGCGTGCCGCCGTACTGCTGGTAGTTCGCCTGCACCACCGGCTCGCCCGAGGACTCCTCCGGCGCGAACCGGCAGTCCGGCGAGGTCGGCGTGCCGTCGTCCTCGGTGACCGTCGCCCCGAAGTGCTTCTTGATGAACGCCGCGTCCAGCGCGTCGCAGGGGTTCCACAGGGCCGGCGTCTCGCTCGGCAGGTCCGGCTTCGCCGCGGTCGCGCCGTCGTCGCCGCAGGCGGCCAGCGCCAGGGCGGGTACGACGACCAGCGCGGCCGCGCTGCGCAGTGGATGGGTCATGAGGGGTTGTTCTCCCGTCCCGGCAGGCGCAGCACGAGTCGTGCGCCGCCGCTGGCGTTCTCGGTGGCGTGCACGGAGCCGGAGTGGCGCTCGGCGACCTGGCGCACGATCGCCAGGCCCAGCCCCGACCCGGGCATGGTGCGGGCGTCGGGGGAGCGCCAGAACCGGTCGAAGATCCGGGCGCGGTCGGCCTCGGCGATGCCGGGGCCCTGGTCGTCGACGGTGAGCACGCCGTCGCTGAGCCGCACCGTCACCAGGCCTCCCTCCGGGCTCCACTTCGCCGCGTTGTCGAGCAGGTTGGTCACCGCCCGCTCCAGCTCCGCATCCTCGCCGATCACCCACCACGGCCGCGTGAAGACCTCGAACGTGAGACCGGGCGCGCGGCGTCGTACCCGCTGGACGGCGTGGTCGACGACGTCGGCGAGGTCGACGGGCTCGACCTGGACCCGGATCGGCTCGTCGCGCGCGAGCGCGGTCAGGTCGCCGATCAGCGTGGTCAACTCCTGGATCTGGGCCTGGACGTCGTCGAGGAGCTCGTCGCGGGCATCGGCCGGCAGGCTGACGGCCTGGTCGCCGCGGGCGCTCATCGAGAGCAGCTCGACGTTGGTGCGCAGGGCGGTGAGCGGGGTGCGCAGCTCGTGGCTGGCGTCGGCCACCAGCTGCCGCTGCCGGATCCGGCTCGCGTCGAGCGCGAGCAGCATGTGGTTGAACGCCGTCGCCAGGCGGGCGATCTCGTCGTCGCCCTCGACCGGCATCGGCGTGAAGTCCTCGGTGCGCGCGATGTCCTCGACCGAGTCGGTGAGGCGCCGCACCGGTCGCAGGCCGTTGCTCGCGACGGTCCAGCCGGCCAGGCCGGCCACCAGGACGCCGAAGATGCCGAACGCGAGGGTCACCCAGCCGAGCCGCGCGAGGGTGCGGTCCTGGTCCTCCAGGGGCTGGGCGATGACGAGCGCGATGCCGTTCTGCTTCGTCGGTACGGCGACCACGCGGTAGCGCTCGCCCGCGATGGAGATCGTGCGCAGGCTCTGGTCCTCGTGGCCCCGGGCGACCTCGATCTCGGGCTGCCCGAACTCGATCGTCGGACCCCGGTCGAGGATGGCCGGGGTGCCCTCGTAGTCGACGAACGCGATCCGCACGTCGCCGGCACCCAGCGCCCACGAGGGGATGCCGGCCGACCCGGCGCTGAGCAGGCTGTTGGACCCGGCGGCCTTCTCGGCGCGGTCGACGAGCGCGTTGTCGAGCGTGTCCTGCATCTGCACCCGCGCTGTGAGGTAGGCCCCGACCGCCACCAGGGCCACGGACATGCCGACGGCCATCGTGGTCAGCCAGATCACCCGGCTCGCCAGTGAGCGCCGGTAGTGCCAGCGTCCGTCCGACCCCTGTCCGAGCGCCGGGCCCTTCGCCTCGCTCACGCCCCGCTCACGCCTCGATCACGACGACTCGGGGGCGCGGAGGACGTACCCGATGCCGCGCACGGTGTGGATCAGCCGGGGCTCGTCCTCGGCCTCGGTCTTGCGGCGGAGGTAGCCGACGTAGACCTCCAGCGAGTTGGCGGTCGTGGGGAAGTCGTAGCCCCAGACCTCCTCGAGGATGAAGCTGCGGTCGAGCACGCGGCGCGGCCGGCGCAGGAACATCTCGAGCAGGGTGAACTCCGTGCGGGTGAGCTCGATGTGGCGGGTCCCGCGCACCACCTCGCGGGTGGTGACGTTCATGGTCAGGTCGGCGAACGAGAGCACCTCCTCCTCGCCGTCCGCCTCCACGGGCGAGACCCGGCGCAGCAGCGCCCGCAGCCGGGCCAGCAGCTCCTCCAGCGCGAACGGCTTCGTGAGGTAGTCGTCGGCGCCCGCGTCGAGGCCCTCCACCCGGTCGCCGACGGCGTCGCGCGCGGTCAGCACGATGACGGGGACGTCGTTGCCGGCCGCCCGCAGCGCGCGGGTGGCCTCGAGCCCGTCGAGCTTCGGCATCATCACGTCCATCACCACGACGTCGGGCGCGATGGCGCCGATCCCCGCGAGGGCCTCGGCCCCGTCGGAGGCCAGGTGGACGTCGTACCCGTTGAAGGCGAGGGAGCGCCGCAGGGACTCACGGACCGCGCGGTCGTCGTCGACGACGAGGACACGGGCGGGCGCAGCAGTACCGGACACGACCCCATCATGGCCGATCGGCCTGAGCAGCGGCTGAGAGCGCGCGGCGGGGCCGGTGTCGGGTCAGGTGATGTCGTCAGGACAGCTGCGCGGCCGCGGGGTGGTCTGCAGGCAGTAGGCGTGGCTCGGGAGCGGCGGCGTCGGGTCCGGGCGCGGCAGCTGGAGGCGCCGGTCCTCGGCGATCTCGAGGAGCTGGTTGGCGCTCATCGCCACCTGGCTGCGGAACTGCGCGAGCGTCAGCCGGGCCGCGGGGTCGTCCAGGCGCTCGCCGACGATGACCTGGGGGATGCCCTTGTCGATGTCGGAGGGGATCGCGACGTTGTGCGAGGCGATGTCTGCGCCGGGGTAGCGGTACCAGTACTCGAACGCGGCGCGCCCGTCACTGGTCGTCAGCTCGTTGCACTCGGTCTCGAAGTCGTCGCCGGACGTGAAGCTGTCGCAGGACCAGTCGAAGAACTTCCCGGCGTCGGACGGCTCGTGCTCGACCGAGATCGTGAAGGTCCGGTTGGTGGCCTCGGTGCGCACCGTCCACGACGTGGCGTCGTCGCGCTCGCCGACGGCGAGCTCGCGCGGGAAGCCGCTCTCGAGGTTGTCCGGGGCGACGCTCCAGGACTGGGCGGAGACCGACGGAGCGCCCCCACCGGGGAAGGACTCCGTCGCCACCGTGGTGAGCAGGGTCGCGATGGCGACCGGGTCCGCGTCGTCGAGCAGCCCGTCGGAGCCGCGGTCGGCGCCACCCGTGGCGGTCCCCTCGGAGGTCACGATCGCGATGGTCGGGTCGTCGACCGTCCTCGCCCGGGGCGGGTCGTCGGTGAGCACCACCGCGGCGACGATGCCGCCCGCGATGACGACGACGGCGAGCAGCACGGCCCCGACGACCCGTCCGGTACGACGGCGGGCGGGCGCCTGCGCGCCCGGGGGAGCCCAAGCGGGAGGAGCCGCGAGCGGGACGACCGGCGGTGGACCGGCGGCGGGCGCGGCGGTCGGGCGCGGCGCGGTCGGCGGAGTGGCCGGGGCGGGCGGAGTGGGCGGAGTCCGTGGCAGCGGGGGCGGCGGTGGCGACACCGGCGGCGCCGCCGTGTCCGGCGCTGCCTGCGCGTCGAGCACGTGACGGTCCACGGCGCCCACGGCGTACCCGAGCAGGGCGACCGCCCACCGGCTCGGCCCGGCGTCGGTCGCCGCCCGGTCGCGGGCCAGCTGGTCGCCCGAGGCGATCACCGCACGGGCCGGGTCGCCGCCGTGCGCGATGTCGCGCAGCAGTCGCGCCAACGCGCCCTGCCGGACGGCGTCGACCAGCAGGTTCAGCACGCCGCGGCTCGCGGCCTCGGGCGAGACGTAGTCGTCGAGCGCCGCGCCGAAGCTGGTCGCGTCGTCGAGCACGCCGCGCCCAGCGTGCGCGACCAGGGCGGTCAGTTCGTCAGCGAGGGCCACCGCGACAGTCTCGCAGGCGGACTACCGCACCCAGGTGCGGTAGTCGTAGACCAAGCGGACGTACTGCAGGTCGTAGCGGTTGCCGTCGGTCACCCGGGCCTGCACCAGCTTGTTGAGGTGGATCCCGTAGCGCGGTGCCACGTCGCGGAGCTGTCCGATGTGCCAGCCCAGGCCGGCTCCCAGAACAGCTGTACGACGCCAGACCGGCCCGCTGCGGCGAAGGTCGACCGCCATGACGATGCTGCCGCGCGAGCCCGCCCGCGCGGGCGCGCCGTAGCCGTCGACCCGCATCCGCACCACTCGGTCGAGCAGGACGGCCTGGAGGTTGGTCCCGAGCGTCTGGAAGGCCCGGTCGGCAGTGCCCAGGCCGCTGCGGCAGCGTGACTTCGACAGCAGGCCGATCGAGCCCTCCCAGCTGTGGGGCCCCGGGGCGGTCACGGACGAGCAGCGGCCGATCACGGAGTAGCGGTCCGTGCGGATGTCGGCAGCCGGCAGCACGTCGCTCGCGCGGCGCGTCTCGAGGTGGCGGATCCAGAAGTCGCCGAGGTCGACGTCGACCAGGCGGCCGAACCGGTCGGGCAGGCGTCCCGTGAGCTGGTAACGCCCCGCCGGCTGCTGGCGACCGCTGACCTTGCCGTCCCAGCTCCACTCGTAGAGGTCGGTCGCGTCGACGTGCTCCCCGGCGATGCAGAAGACCCCGTCGCCGAGGCAGGTCGCGGCGATCGCCCGGGACTGCACGGCGCTCCCGGCGGCGTTGCGGACCGTGAGCACCCCGTCGGGCACCTGGGCGTGGTAGCCGACGCGCGGCATCGTCGAGACGTAGGCCCGGGCGGTGCGGTAGTGGCCCGCCCGGGTCGACGGGACCATGTCGCTGATGGTGGGACTCGGCGGCAGGGGCTCGGCCGGCGGGTCGTTGGCCAGGGCCACGCCGAAGGTCGACGTCGTGGTGTGGCTGCCTGTGTCGTCGGTCCAGACCAGCCGGATCACGTAGGAGCCGTCCGCGAGCGGGGCGCCTTCGTTGGCCGCCGTGGGGTTGATCGTGAACGAGCCCGACGTCGTGGGCGCCGGACCTTGGGCTGCGACCGTGTCGGTGCCGGAGGGGACGAGCTGCCAGCTGGCGCTGGTTGCCGGGGCGTCGTACACGACGTCGACGGGCAGGTTCGCGGATGCAGCGGGAGTGCCCGGAGCGGTGATCACACCCGAACGTCGCGGGGTCACGAAGGCCGCCGCGGCTGCGTCGGCGGGCGCGAGAGGCACGAGCAGGACAGCGACGACGGCGGCGACGACCGCCCCCGAGAACCAGCGCGACATGTGGTGATCCCTCCCGAGAAGTCCCTGGTGCCATTGGACCACGCGGGCCCGACCCGCGCAGCCGCTCGCGGAAGCCGGGGCTCAGGCGTAGCGGGAGGCGACCCGGGCCGCGCGGGCGGCGTACTGGCCGCCGAAGAGGCAGGCGTGCACCAGCAGCGGGAAGAGCTGGTGGAAGCCGAGCCGGTCCTCCCAGCCGTCGGCGAGCGGCGCGGCCTCGTCGTACGCCGCCATCACCTGGGGCAGCTGGGGGAGGCCGAAGAGGGCCAGCATCGCGAGGTCGACCTCGCGGTGGCCGCCGTACACCGCCGGGTCGATGACGACGACCCGGTCGTCGCCGGCCCACAGCACGTTGCCGTTCCAGAGGTCGCCGTGGAGCCGTGCGGGCGGCTCCTCGGGGACGATCTCGGCGCCCTTCGCGACGGCGACCTCGATCGTCGCGGCGTCCTCGGCCGTGACCATGTCCTTGTCACGCAGCACCTTGAGGTACGGCGCGATCCGGCGCTCGGCCCAGAACTCGGCCCACGTGGGGAGGGCCCTGTTGAGCAGCGGCAGGCGCCCGATGTAGCCGTCGTCGGCGGCCCCGAAGCCGTCGGCCCCGGAGCGGTGCGTCGCGGCGAGCGCGCGCCCGAAGGCACCCGCGGCCTCGGCCCCGGGCCGCGCGGACTCGACCCAGCCGAGGATCAGCACGTCGTGGTCGACCGCGAGCACCTCGGGGGTGGCGACACCGCCGTCCGGGGTGGCCTCGGCCAGCCAGCGCAGGCCCCCGGCCTCCCGCTCGAAGAAGTGCGGCGGGGCGGCGGTCAGCGTCTTCAGGAAGGCGGTGCGGCCGTTGGAGAGGCGCAGCTTGACCGCGGTGGCGATGTCACCGCCTGCGACGGGCGCGGTCGCGACGACCGCCGAGCCGAGCAGCTGCTCGGCCCGCCCGGCGACGACCGGCTGCCTCGCCATGGGCTCGGGTCAGGCCCGGTCGAGCGTCTTGGCGAGGTCGGTCTGGGCTGCGGCGGCCTGGTGGGCCCCCTGACCCTTCAGGGCGCGCGGGATCTCCTTGCCCTGCTCGATCGCGCGCTCCGGTGCCTTCACCTTCTTGAAGCTGCGCACCGCGAGGAACAGCAGCAGCAGCGCCAGCAGCACGTAGGCGCCGAAGACGATCAGGAAGGCCCACTGCAGGTCGAGCCCCGAGCCGTTCCAGTGGATCAGGTAGGCGAACGCCACCGACAGCATGATCACGGCGAGCAGCAGCAGGAACAGCGCCGCGCCGACGAGGCCCAGGCCGACACCGCCCGCGGTGACGCTGACCTTCAGCTCCGCCTTGGCGAGCTGGATCTCCTTGCGCATGATCGTGGAGAGGTCGGTCTGCGCGTCCTTGATGAGGCGCCCGATGGTCGGCTCTTCACCGTTGACAGTGCGCGGTTCGATGGCCATGCGGCCGACCTTACCGATACCGATAGGCTGGCTGTAGGTGAGCCGGGAAGTCTGGTCGGCAGGCGAACGCCCCTGCCCGGACGACCCCGACGGAGAGATCCCCGTGACCGAACCGCCTTCCGCCCCCGACGAGCTGTGGCGCCGAGGCCCCGTCTGGACCGCCAGTGACCGCCCGTTGGCGCGCTATGTCGCCCGCCCGATCCGCGAGTTCCTGCACGTCGAGTCGGCGGGTTCGCTGCTGTTGCTCGCCGCCACGGTGGCCGCCCTGCTGTGGGTGAACCTCGGCATCAGCGGATGGGCCGAGGGCTACGACCACTTCTGGCACACCCCGCTCGCGCTGGAGGTCGGCGACTGGCGGATGGAGGAGTCGCTCCAGCACTGGGTCAACGACGGCCTGATGACGATCTTCTTCTTCGTCGTCGGCCTCGAGATCAAGTACGAGCTGGTCCACGGCGACCTCCGCGACCCCCGCACCGCCGTGCTCCCGATCGTCGCGGCCGTCGGCGGGATGGCCGTCCCCGCCCTGCTGTACGCCGCCATCGCGGGCGGCGGGCCGGACGGGGCGGGCGCCGGCTGGGGGATCCCGATGGCGACCGACATCGCGTTCGCCGTCGGTGTGCTCGGTGTGCTCGGCGACCGGGTGCCGTCGGCGGCGCGCCTGTTCCTGCTGACCCTCGCCATCGTCGACGACATCGGCGCGATCCTGGTCATCGCGGTCTTCTACACCGACGACCTCGCGCTCGGCTGGCTCGCCGTCGCGCTCGGCCTCCTCGCGGTGATGGCCGTGCTCCGGGCCGCCCGCGTGTGGGCGGTCCCGGTCTACGTCGTGCTCGGCGTCGCCACCTGGTTCGCGCTGCTGGAGTCGGGCGTGCACGCGACCCTCGCCGGTGTCGCGATCGGCCTGCTCACCCCGGCCGTCGCGCTGCTGCGACCCGACGTCGCGACCGGCTTCGCCGCCGATGCGCTGCGCGACAACGAGCTCGACGCGGACGAGCTGCACCGGCTGCGCTTCCTGGTGGGCGAGTCGGTGCCGATGGTCGAGCGTCTCCAGGCGCGGCTGCACCCCCTGTCGTCGTACGTCGTGCTGCCGGTGTTCGCGCTCGCCAACGCCGGTGTCGCGCTCGACGGGTTCGGCGACGCCGTGACCTCGGCGGTGGGCCTCGGGATCGGCGTCGGCCTGGTCGTGGGCAAGCCGCTGGGCATCGTGCTGGCCTGCTTCCTCGCGATCCGGCTCGGTGTCGGCCGGATGCCGGCGGAGACGACCTGGGCGCACCTGCTCGGCGTCGGCGCCGTCGCCGGCATCGGCTTCACCGTGTCGCTCTTCATCGCCGGGCTGTCGTTCCCCGGCTCCGCGGCGCTGACCGACGAGGCGAAGGTCGGGATCCTGCTCGCGTCCGTGCTCGCCGCGGTGATCGGCGTGCTCGTGCTGCTGCTCGCGACGCGGCGCTCAGGTCAGAACGGCACCTCGGTCGCGAGCAGCCCCGACCCCTCGCCGCGGCCCGAGAGCACCCGGCAGAACTGAACCGCGTCCATCTCGATCGTCTCGCCGCCCGTGCCGGCGCCCCACTCGCCGCCGGCCGGGCCGGTGAGGATCAGCCGGTACGGCTGGAGGTGGCGCCCGGCCCACTCGGCCACGACGTCGGCGACGATGGCGCCGTCGTGGTCGGGGGTCAGGACCATCGCGGTGCCGGTGGCCTCGGCGAGGTCGCTGCGGTGCATCCAGGTGTCGCGGGTCAGGATCACGTCGACCAGGAAGCCGAGCGCCCAGTGCTCGTCGACCCCCTGCACCGTCTGGGGAACCCCCATGTCGCGGCGTCGTACGAACGACGGCGTCATCCGGCGGCCGCGGGCTGCGCGCGGTCCCACCTTGCGCATGTCGTCGGTGAGCCGGGCGGGTGTGTGGTCGGCGCGCTCGCGCACCTGGACGTCGGTGAGGGCGTCGATGAACGCGATGCCCTTCGCCGCGGCGTCCGCCCCCGCGATCCGGCGCTGACGGGCGCCCTCCCGGAGGCCCGCCGCCATCTCGGCCATGCCGACCACGTGGGCGGTCAGCTGCCGCACGTCCCACAGGGTGCAGGCGGTCGGGCGGGTCCATGCCGCGGCGTCGAGGCCGGCGACGGTGTCGGCGAAGCGGGCGTACTCGTCGGCCGCGAGGGTCATGGCCGTCCGGTGGTCGAGGGCCGGGCGGCGCAGCGGCCGGCGGTTCTGGTCCTTCATGGTGGTGCTCATCTCGGGGTGCCTGCCTTCCGGCGGGTCGGGTGCTTCTGGGGGAGCGGTGGCATGCCGACGGCGTCCGCGAACATGTCGATGGCCCGTTCGAGCAGCCGCGAGAAGCGGTCACCACCCGGGTCGTTGGCGAGCTGCTGGTCGATCAGCCCGCCGATCAGCGAGATCCAGATGTCGAAGTCGGCGCGCTCCGTGACCCCTTGGGAGGCGAGGAACGCGATGCCGTGGTCGAGGACGCGCACGGCCGGCGCGTAGGCCTCGGCCGTCGGCTCGAACCCGGGGATGGTGCGCTGGTTCATCAGCTGGTGGCGCGCGAGGTCGGCGACCGCGAAGTCGAAGAACACCCGCCCGGCGCGGTGGATCGCCGCCCGCGGGTGGGCCGGCACGTCGTCGAGCTGGGCGAGCGCGTGGGCCTCGTACTCCGCCCAGGCCTCGGCGTACATGGCGTCGTACACGGCGTTCTTGGAGTCGAAGTGCGAGTACAGCGACGGCGGCTGCATGCCGACCTCGCGGGCGATGTCGCGCAGCGTGATGTTCGCGATCCCCACCTCGCGGGCCTGTGCCCACGCGGCGTCGAGGATCTCGCGCCGGGTCGCCGCACGTCGTTCGGCAACCCTATCTCGCTTCGTTTCTCCTAACATGGTTAGGAGAATGCGCCCAGGGGTGGTCGCCTGTCAAGGGGGGTGAAGCTGGCGCGCGGTGCGTCGCCACCCGGGCGGCCCTCACGCCGGAGGCAGCACCTGCGACGACCCCAGGAACCGCTCGACGGTGATCCGCAGCGCCACCCGGTTCGGGTTCTCCCGCGGCGTCCGGTAGCGGGCGGCGTACCGCTCGCACGCACGCTCGACCGAGGCGGCGTCCGAGAGGACCTCGGCGCTGCCGATGATCGTCGACCAGCGGGCGCCGTCGACCTGGCTGACGGCGAGCCGGCCGTCGCGGCGCAGGTTGGCCACCTTCTGCGAGCCGCCGTCGGTGATCACCCAGGCGCACTCGAGCTCGGGGTCGAGCACGGCGCCGACGGCGACGGCGTGCGGAGCGCCCTCGCGGTTGAGGGTGCTCAGCGTGCAGAGGTGCCGCTCGGTCCAGAAATCCGCCAGCGTGGGCGGGAGGGCGGTCCAGACGACGGGTTCCCAGACGGGCACGGCAGCTCCTCGGTGGCGGCGCGGGACGTCATACGAACCGGCCGCGGGAGCGACCGGTTCGTATGACGCTAGCGGACCCGACCGAGGGGTCAGTCCTCCGTGGAGGTGGCCTGCCCGGCGGAGATCAGGTCCATGATCGAGGCGTCGGCCAGGGTCTGGGTGTCA